>JAJPXB010000079.1:5385-47581 GCA_021205695.1 Clostridiales bacterium | reverse complement strand
AAACTCAATCGCCTTTTTCTATCCTCTGGTCTCACATCTATTGTAATGCTACAATAAAATTCTTCCAGGAAAGGCAAACTCCTTGCGATTTTGGAGCTATGGCATTATAATGGGTTATAAGTTCTGACAGAGGATTTTCCGAGGAGGCGTACTTCATGAAAAAAAGCATTTTCGCCGTGACCTCATTCTGACGCTATTGGTTCCCGGGCTATTTCTTGCCGTGTGCCTCTCCCTGATGTGCTTTTCCTATGAGGTCAATGACGATCTGGCTATGATCGCCATCCTCAACGGCTCCTATACGGGGACGCCGGACGCACATTGTATTTTCCTGGGTTACCCCATTTCGCTGTTGATCGCCGCCCTGTACAGCCTTTGCAGCAGCGTTGGATGGTATGAAGTGGTGATGATGTGCTGTTTTTATATCGCCATCGCTTCCATCCTGTGGCGAGTGCTACAGCGGCTGCCGGAACGGCCGGTATTGAGCTGCGTGCTGGTGGTGAGCGCTGTGACCATGCTGTGGGTCTTCCGAATCATGCGCTTTACCTTCTCCACAGGGAGCGCTTTTCTGATGGCGAGCACGATCCTGTGCTTTGCGCTTCAGACAGAGGAAGAGGATTGCAAGCCGGGGTATCTTATCAATATTTTTCTTCTCTTCTTCCTGACCTATAATCTGAGAGATTACTTCGGCTATTTGACGATACCCTTCGTAGGAGTGTTGTGGCTGGCAAAGCATTGGAAAGAGTTGACCTCTAACCGGAGATGCTGGATAATGCCGCTCTCAGCTCTGTTAGTGTTCGGCCTGGCCTGCGGCACCGATCAGCTTGGCTATTTGGACTGGGACAGCTACTTTGAATACAATGACGCTCGTTCTAACCTCCAGGATTTCTACGGCGTCCCGGACTATGAGGAGTGCGCCGATCTAATCTCATCCTACGGTCTGACCGAGGACGAATATAACATGATCGCCAACTACGACTATTGTCTGCTGGAGAAATACAGCCCGGAGCTGATGGAGGAGCTGAGTGAGTATGTGCTGTCCAGCCAGGAGAGCACCGGGCTGTTCAGCACACTGAAGTCTACCGTGAAAAAGGCACTGAACTACTATCTGGTGTCCAAGCTGTCCTCGGTGAACGCACTGGTGGCCTGCTCCTATCTGCTGCCGGCATTGTTGCTGGTCTGCTCGGTGGCGCTCTCCATAAAAGACCGAAAGTGGTACATTGTGTTTCCCTTCCTTCTGCTCTTTGGCATCGGGTGCAGCTGGTTGCTGATTGCCTATATGGGGCGGTTCCCATCCCGGGTGCAGACCTCTCTGCGACTGCTGACGATCGCCGCCTCTCTTGCGGGCCTTATTCTCCTGTTCCGGGAGCGGCCCCTCCGCTGGGGGGGGAAGCCGCTCCGCCGCTGGGGGCCTGTCCTGCTGGCTGCCGTCTGTGTGGCGTCTGCCGGAAAATGGTTCCTGTACACCATGAACTACCAGCAGGAGCCCAGGGATGTGGCGGTGGACTATGAGGTGTATGCCGCGGAGCATCCGGAGAATATCTATTTTCGTGAGACACGCAGCGCAAAGACCAGCACCTATATGACTGAATTTCCGCGTCAGCCAGTCAACCTTGTCTCCACCGGCAGTTGGATCGCCTACAGCCCTTTATACGAGGAGAAACTGACGTACCTGGGGCTGGAGGACGGCATCAATCGGGATACCCTTCTGGAAGACAACGTCTATCTGATCTGTCGGAAGGATTACAGTCTGCGGGTCATCATGGGCCTGCCTGCAGGCTCCACGGTGGAGTATGAGGTGGTCGAGGAGTGCGAAAACGATATTTACATCGTCAAGATCACCGGCTACACCCTGCCTGAATCGGACGGCACAGAATGACAGGAGGCGCGCACCACTGAAACAGACAGATATGCGACCAGATGCCGCAGGTCGAAGCGAGAGCAGGCGCATCTGCTCCCTCTATGGCCCGTTCCTGCTGGCGGTACTCATTCCCTCCTTCCTGCTCCTGCTGCTCCGGCTGCTGTGTGCGGACAGGCCTTTGGTCAACTGGGTCATTGTGAATGTCACCACACCGATTAAGCATGGCATCGCCTGGCTGTGCAGTCACCTGCCTTTTTCCCTGGCGGAGGTCGTCTGGACGGTGGCAGTGGTGGGTATTATTGGCTTTATCCTCCGCACCCTCTGGATGGTGGGAAAGAGCCTGGTTTGCCGTCTCCGGGGACAAAGGGCGCATCCCCTCCGGCGATTGCTGCGACGAGGGCTGGCTCTGCTCTCGGCGGGGCTGCTTATCTACTCCGGGTATACAGTTATGTGGGGCATCAATTACTATGGGGATACCTTTTCGGAGATGAGCGGCCTGGAGGGTCGGGGGACTACCGTTTCCGAGCTGTATGATCTGGCCAGCCTCTTTGCATCGTACTGCAACGACCTCTCCGACGGCGTTCAGCGGGATGAAGATGGGGTCTGTGTGGTAGACAGCGAAACCCTGTTCCAGCGGAGCAATGGGTTATACGAGGCCCTTTATGACCAGTTTCCCTGCCTCGATCTGGAGGAGTCCCAGGCCAGGCCCATGTTCTACTCCCGGCTGTTGAGCTGGCTGGGCTTCACCGGGTTCTATTTCCCCTTCACCGGGGAGTCTCTGGTAAACGTAGACGCTCCCGCCGCTCTGGTCCCGGCCACTATCCTGCATGAGCTGGCCCACCAGCGGAACGTGGCCCAGGAGTCGGAGTGTAATTTCCTGGCCGTCGTGGCAGGGCTGAGCAGTGATGACCCGGAATTTCAGTATTCCGCTGCGTTGATGGGGTACATCCATGTGGGCAACGCCCTCTACTCTGCCGACAGGGAGCTGTGGCGGGAGGTACGGGCCACCGTCAACGAGCAGGTGCTGGCAGACCTCACCTACAACAATGCCTATTGGGCGCAATTTGAGTCCCCTGCCTCGGATGCCGCAGAGGCAGTCTATTCCTCCTTCGCCAGCAGCTACGGCCAGGAGGACATTATGAAGAGCTACGGAGCCTGCGTCGACCTGCTGGCGGCCTATTACCTGCCCTGAGTATTGATTTGAAAGGAGTATCATTATCATGACCGACCGTGAACTTGTGGAGCTGGCATTTACCATGCTGGAGCGCTCCTATGTCCCATACTCCCGCTTTCCGGTGGGCGCCGCCCTGCTGTGCAGGGACGGTACCGTATTCACCGGCTGTAATGTGGAGAATTCCGCGTTCGGCTCCACCATCTGCGCCGAGCGCACTGCCCTGGTCAAGGCGGTCAGCGAGGGCCATCGGGACGACTTCGTCACCCTGGCGGTGGTGGGAAATTCCAGGGACTATTGCTGGCCCTGCGGCTCCTGCCGCCAGATGCTCTATGAGTTTGCGCCCCGCCTTCGGGTGCTGGTGGCAAACGAAAAGCATGCGTATGTGGAGCGGACGCTGAGCCAGCTGCTCCCGGACGGCTTCGGGCCGGACGGGATGGACTGACCGCGAAACGAGCCGGACAAAAAACGGGAGCAGACCGAAGGACTGGTCTGCTCCCGTCTTTGCTCTGCCTGTCACCTGTTGCCGCCCCGTTTTTTCAGGGGACGCCTGTTTCCCTGGGCGTCTACGATATAGGTGTTGTCCAGCTGGCTCCGCAGAGATGCCTTGACGGCGTCGATATATTCCCGCCGGAGCGCATCCCGCTCTGCCAGCTCCGTTTCGGTCAGTCCCTCGGACTTGGCTTTTCGGGCCAGCTCGTTGATCCGGTCGATCTTTTCCTGGTTCATATGCTCCTCCGAATTACAGATAACGCTCTACTTCGATGTTGATTCGCCCCTTTTTGGACAGTCCTCCCGTCTCCGCAAGGCGGCACCGGCCCAGGCCCCGGCAGGAGATCACGTCCCCCGCTTTCACTGCCAGGTCGGTTCGCTCCGTCTCCTTCCAGTTGACGGAGACCCGGCCTGCCCGGATGTAGTCCGCCATCTTCGCCCGGCTGACAGAAAAGCCCGCCGCCGCCACCGCATCCAATCGGAGGGTGGCGACGGTATCATGGATCCGTTTGACCTCCTGGACCGGGATGTGGAGCTGCTCCAGACCTACCTGAACCAGGGACAGCTTTGTCCGTCCGGCAGAGGTAAGATTTTGCAGCAACCACGGGGCGATCTCCGAGAGCACCAGCAAGTCACAGCTGGACTGAGCCACCAGCAGGTCGCCCACCGTCTCCCGCTTGATGCCCTGGCCCATCAGAGCGCCCAAAATGTCCCGGTGGGTCAGGGTGTCCCCGGAATACCAGGCCGCCCGGAGTACGACGATGGGCGTTTCGTCAAAATCCTCCCACTCCATCCAATCCGGCAGCAGGACGCACACCTTGCGCTGGGCCTCCTCATAGCCGCCCCAGAATTTGTGAGGTGGGTCGCCCAGGGTGCGCAAAAGGCTCCCCACGACGTTCTGCTCGTCAGGAGAGAGAAAATGGGTCACCTGGGGGACGGAACGCTGCCCGGCGGCCTGGATTTGATCCCACGTCCGGCCCAGGAGCAGCCGCTCCTCCGGGGTGTGGGACAGTTTGTTTAAAAGCTCTGATCGGTTCATAGTCAAATTGTAGCAGATGGGGAGAGAAAGGTCAATCTCTCCCGCAGGACAGATCAGGAGAAAAATCTGAGGAAGCACTTCCCAATTTTTCCCTGAACAGGTATAATAATGTCTGTGAGGACTTCGCATCTCGCCGAGGTTCCCTTTTTCATGAGAAGGAGGCCCCCTATGGAACATACCCGTGTGGCCCTGCTGGCCATTGTGGTGGAGAACCCGGACGCCGTGACAAGGCTCAACGATTTGCTCCACCAGTACAGCCCCTATATCATCGGTCGGATGGGACTGCCCTATCCGAAACGGAACGTCAGCCTGATCTCCGTTATGCTGGACGCCCCCAACGACGCTATCTCCGCTCTCTCCGGCAAGGTGGGTAAGCTGGAGGGCGTTTCCACCAAGGTGGTCTACGCCAGATTGGAGGAATAACAGATGGAGCGAATGTTTGCCTATTCCTGTGGGCCGGAGGAGGTGGAGCGCTATGCCCGGTTCGGCCCGGAGTTTGGCTTTCAGGTGACCTGTACAGCGGAGCGCCCCCTGCCGGAAAACGCTGCGCTGGCCCAGGGCTATGACGCCGTCGCCATTGCAGCCGCCCGGCAGATCACCGCCGGGATGATCGACGTCTACCAGGCGGGCGGGGCGCGCCTCATCAATGCACGGCCCATCGGGGTGGACAACATCGATCTGGCCCACGCCAGACAGGTGGGAATGGCCGTCACACGGAACACCTATTCCGCCTCCAGTGTGGCGGATTATACAGTCATGCTGGCCCTCATGGTCACCCGGCACACCAAGGCTGCCCTCCTGCGCAATCAGGGGCAGGACTACCGATTTGAGCCGTTCCTGGGCAGGGAGCTGCACACCATGACGGTGGGCATCCTGGGAACTGGGAGCATCGGGAGTCTGGCCGCCCGCCGATTTGCCGCCTTTGGCTGCCGTATGCTGGCCTGGAGCCGCCACCGGCGGCCCGAGCTGGCGGGCATCGTTCAGTATGTCTCCCTGGAGACGCTGCTGGCAGGGAGCGACCTGGTGTCCCTCCACCTGTCCTCCGCTCCGGAGACCCGCTATCTGCTGAATGGGGAAACCATGGGGCAGATGAAACAGGGCGCCTATCTGATCAACACCGCCCGGGGCGACCTGGTGGACAGCGCCGCCCTCATCCAGGCCCTGGAGTCCGGACATCTGGCAGGGGCCGCTCTGGACGTATTTGACGGGGACCGCTCGGTTTATTACCTGGATCACTGCAATCAGGTCATCGGGAACCACGACATGGCCATCCTCAACGCCATGCCAAACGTCATTATGACCCCTCATCTGGCCTTCTGGACGGAGAGCGCTGCCGACGACATGGTGCGCAACTCTCTGGAGGCCGCCCGTCAGTTCTTTGACGGGCGGGAATGTCCTCTGCGGGTAGTGTGACGCATTGTAAAACGGCCGGTGCCATATGGCTGCCTGCTGCTTGCACCTGTTGTAAGACAGCGGGCGCCCGAACCCAATACAGCGCCTCTCCGCGCGGCTTTACACAGCTGCGCACTGCAGCCGCCTGCGGGCGGCATTGGCTTATCAAAGAAATATACACCCCCATTTCCTTTACTATATCGGAAATGGGGGCGATTGCTGTCATTTGGCGGACCGTGGGCCGCTGCAGTGAGCTTCTGCAGCAGCCCGGTCTGTCCTGCCTTACAGCAGTCCATTTTTCTCCTTGAGCACGTTGATGGGGGTGACGATGATCTGTCCCTTGCCCTCCAGCATGCTGTCCGGGAGGAACAGTCGCTCGCTGGTATCCAACCCCTCGAAGGTGAAGCCCAGCAGCTCGTTGATCTCCCGCTCCGGCCACTCAGCGGCAGCGGAATAGATGGATGCGATAGAGGGGACGGTATCCTCTCCTACCACCTCATAGCAGACCAGCTCTGGCCCCAGAGAGTAGTCGTAGCTGATGACCGGTCTGCCTTCCTTGTCCAGATGGCCGTGGATCATGACCAGCGTCCGGCCATCGGCCCGCATCTTCTCAGCTGTGGGAACGATCTCGTCCTTTGTGATAGAAATTTTCGTATTCGTCTGCATAAAAACACCGCCTTTAGCATATTCTGGGGAGCTGTGCGCCGGTGAGCATGGAGAGCACCCGGCCGCCGCCCAGGAAGGTATTCAAAATCACTTTGCCGGGAGCACGGGAGGTGACCCGCCCTATCCGGGCGGCCTGTTCGCCGCCGGGAGCAGAGCGCAGCGCCTTCAGCACCGCATCCGAGTGTCCGGCTTCTACCACCGCCAGCAGCTTGCCCTCGTTGGCGCAGTACAGCGGATCCAGCCCCAGGAGGCCACAGGCGGCGGCTGTCGGGGCGTTGACTGGGAGGGAGTCCTCCTCCAGCTCAATGGAAAAGGGCCGGTTCTGCGCAAACTCGTTGAGTGTGGTGGCCACGCCGCCCCGGGTGGGGTCCCGAAGCACCCGAACCCCTCCGCACGCCAGAGCGGCCCCAGCCAGGGCGTGGAGGGGGCGGCAATCAGAGGAGAGGGTGCTGCCCTCCAACAGCCCGTTTCGGGCCATCATGACGGCAGCTCCGTGGTCCCCGATGGAGCCGGAGACAATCACCTCGTCTCCCACCCGTATTTCATCCGGCGACAGGCCGGGCCAGGCCAGGGCGCCGATGCCCGCCGTATTGATATAAATTCCGTCCCCCTTGCCCCGCTCCACCACCTTGGTGTCGCCGGTGACGATCTCCACCCCAGCCTCTTCTGCGGTTCTGGCGATGGAGTCTACCACCCGGCGGAGATCAGCCAGTGGAAATCCCTCCTCAATGAGCAGGGACAGGCTGAGATACCGGGGAATGCCGCCGCACATGGCGAGATCGTTCACTGTACCACAGACGGCCAGCTTGCCGATGTCCCCGCCCGGGAAAAAAATCGGGTCTACCACAAAGCTGTCCGTGGAGAACACCAGCGGCCCGGAGAGCTCCAGCACCGCCCCATCTCCCAATGCGTTGAGGGCTTCGTTGTGAAAGGCGGGGAGCAGCAGCTCCTCGATGAGCTGTGCGGTGCATTTCCCGCCGCTGCCGTGATCCAACGTGATAATGTCCTGATTCATAAACGCTCGTCTATCCCTCCATACTTATAGGCCGCCGCACAGGCCCCCTCGCTGGAAACCATGCACGGCCCCACAGGGTGCTCCGGCTGACAGCGTTTCCCAAAGAGGGGACAGTCTGCCGGAGAGAGCTGTCCGCAGATAATCTGTCCGCACCGGCAGCTGGGCAGTTCCGTCCTGGGAGCAGGGGAGAAGGGAAAGCGACGGGCAGCGTCGTAATCCCGAAATTCGCTCCGCAGGCGAAGCCCACTGGCCGGGATGTCGCCCAGCCCCCGCCAGAGGTCGTCCGTCGGCTCCAGAACCTGAGACATCAATGTCTGAGCCGCCCGGTTCCCCTGAGGGGAGACGGCGCGGGTGTACTCATTTTCCAGCGTCGGCGCGCCATCCCGTATCTGACAGAGCAGCTTGTACAGCGAAACCAGCAGATCTCCCGCCTCAAAGCCGGAGACCACGGCGGGGAGACCGTACTCCTCCGGCAAAAAGCGGAAGGCCTCCGCCCCTACGATGGTAGCCACATGGCCGGGGCAGAGAAAGCCGTCCACCTGAAATCCCGGCTGGTCGATGAGCGCCCGGAGGGCGGGAGGCGTCTGCTTCAACAGGCAGAGCAGGGAGAAGTTGTCCAGTTCCCGCCGCCGGGCCTCCAGCACGGTCAGAGCCGTGCCGGGTGCGGTGGTTTCAAAGCCCACCCCCAGAAAGACCACTTGCCGCTCCGGGTTTTCCCGGGCAATATCCAGGCTGTCCATGGGGGAGTAGACCCAACGGATATCCGCACCCATGGCCTTGCGCCGTTGCAGACTGTCCTCCGGGTCGGAACCGGGGACACGCATCAGGTCGCCGTAGGTGGTCAGGATGAGACCGGGCGTCCCGCTGAGGCGCAGAATTTCATCCATCATCCCGGCTGGGGTGACGCAGACCGGGCACCCCGGCCCGGAGAGCAGGTGAATCCGGGGCGGGAGGAGCTGCTTCAGTCCGGCCTGGGCGATGGCCATGGTGTGGGTTCCGCATACCTCCATCAGCCGGACCTCCGGCAGCTCCATCTCCCGGATGGCCCGGAGGAGCCGGTCAGAGCCGGGGAGACGGCGAAAATCTGTTTCAGAGAGCATCTGCGACATCCCGAAGGGCCTGGAGATTTTCCAGGGCCTGCTGCTCGTTCAGCTTTTCAATGGCGAACCCGGCGTGGGCAATGACGTAGTCTCCCGGCTGAGGATTTTTCAAAAAATCCACGCGAATGCGCCGCTGGATGCCCTCCAGCTCGCCCACAGCGTCGTTGCCGTCAATTTTTGTCAGTTTCAGTGGTACGGCAAGGCACATCAGATATGCCGCCTCCTTTTGCAGCGATCAGCGTCTGCCCCAGGGCGATGCCCTGGTCGTTGGGGGAGACGCAGGTTTGATTGTAGACCTGGAATCCGTCCGCCGCCAGAGCATCCACCACCCTGGGCAGCAGATAGCCGTTCTGGAATACCCCCCCGGAGAGAACGACCCGTTCCAGTCCGGTCTCCTCCCGAGCAGCCCGGCAGTGGGCCAGGGCCAGGGATACCAGCGTGTTCATAAACCGGGCGGCCAGCCGGTCGGGAGCAGTCCCGGCCCTGGATTCTGCCAGGAGCAATTTCACCAGTGGCCGGATATCCCACACGGTCAAGCCGTCCGAGCGGTAGCAGGTCACGGGATAGGCCCCTGTCTCGTCCCCGGCGGCATTTGCCTCCAGCAGAACGGCTCCCTGCCCGTCATAGGTGACAGTTTCCCGTCCGAACAGCAGAGCGTACACCCCGTCAAACAGCCGCCCCATGCTGGTGGCCCTGGGGCAATTCACATCATTTTCCAGCATCCGGGCCAGAGGGCTGCCTGCTTTCTCCCGGGGGAGTACGCCTGCGTCCCACATGAGGCTGAATGAAATCCGGCCGATCTCCGAGGTACACACATCGCCACCCGGCAACAGGATGGGCCGTATGGTGCCCCGGCGCTGAAAGCCGGTATAGCCCCCGGTGAGACATTCCGCCCCCCAGATCGTCCCGTCTGTTCCATAGCCGGTACCGTCCCAAATCAGGCCAATACAGGATCCCTCCAGGCCATTGTCCGCCATACAGGCAGCCATATGGGCGTGGTGATGCTGCACCAGCGTCAGGGGAAGGCCCTCCCGGCGGCTCCGTTCCCGGGCGTATTCAGAGGAGAGGTAGTCCGGATGAAGGTCGCAGACCAGCCGGTTTACCGCCACGCCAAACCGATCCTCGAACCGGCTGATCTGCTGTCGATAAAAATCGAAGGTATCAAAGTTTTTCAGGTCTCCGATGTGCTGACCCAGGAAGGCATACTGTCCTCTGGAAAGGGCGAAGCTGCCCTTCTGTTCAGCGCCGCAGGCCAGGATGCCGGTGCAGTCGAAAGCGAGCCGTACCGGCTCCGGGACATAGCCCCGACTCCTGCGGAAAAACAGATCAGTCCCCCGGAATACCCGAAGGAGAGAGTCGTCACAGCGGTTGACGATGTCCCGATTGTGGGACAGGACCCCGTCCGCCAGCGCCTCGTTACCCTCATGCAGCTCGCAGAGGGTTGGGAGGTCTGAGACGTTCATACTGGTCATAACCAGGGCGTCAAATTCCTCCATCAGCAGATGGTGAAGGGGCGTATAGGGAAGCATCACCCCGAGCTCACCCGTCTCGCTGAGCCCGGAGGGGGCATTGGGCCGCTTGCGGAGCAGAACGATGGGGGCGCGGGGACTGGTAAGCCGTGCGGCCTCCTGAGGGGATACATGGCAAAGCGTCTCCGCCGTCGGGATATCCCGGCACATGAGGGCAAAGGGGCGCTCATCCCGCCGCTTCCGCCGGCGCAGTTCGGCCACCGTCTCCGGCAGGTCGCACCGGCAGGCCAGGTGATAGCCCCCCAGCCCCTTGACGGCGACGATTTTTCCGGCCCGGAGCAGAGCCGACGCCTGGCCGATTGGGTCGTCTGTTGCGGGAGCTTCCCCTGGCAGGGAAAAGGTCAGGGTGGGGCCGCAGTCCGGGCAGCAGTTCGGCTGAGCGTGGTACCGGCGGCTCCGGATGTCCCCATACTCCGTCTCACAGTCCGGGCACATGGGAAATTTGGACATAGAGGTGGCCCTGCGGTCATAGGGCAGTTCCCTGACAATGGTGAACCGGGGGCCGCAGTTGGTACAGTTGAGAAAGGGATAGCGATACCGCCTGTCCTTCGGGTCGCGAAGCTCCCGAAGACAGTCCGGACAGGTGGCGATATCCGGGCTGATGAGGGCGTCCGGATGCCCCTCACGGCGGCTCTCCCGGATTTGAAAGCCGTTCGCCCCAAGAGGGGCAGGGCAGGGCGTCTCCCGAACGGCATCTATCCTGGCCAGAGGAGGAAGCTCCTCCCACAGTCCGGCTCGGAATCGGCTCAGTGACGCCTCTGTTCCCTCGACCTCCAGCTCCACGCCAAAGACAGTGTTCCGGCACCAGCCGGAGATGTCCCATTTCAGAGCCAGTCGGTGGAGAAAGGGACGAAAGCCGACCCCCTGTACGATGCCCTCAATTTCAAAGTGAATACGGAAACGTTCAGCCATTGTCGGCTGAAGCCGCTGCGGCGGCGGCTTTGGCGGCAGCTTCCGCCTTTGCCTTTTTCGCGGCCTCCGCCTTGGCCTTCATCTCAGCGATCTGCTCCGGGGTCAGCTTGGGCTTGGGAGGCGGCGCTTTTTTGACAAAGGATCCGGTCACCAGAAAATCCTCCGGCTTGGTCCCCACGATCATATAGTCGTCGGTGAGGGTGATGGCATGGCGGGCGCAGAAATCGGCGCACATGGAGCAGAAGGTGCAGCTGGTCATATCAAAGGTAAAGGTGATCCGCTGATCGCCGTTTTCCAGCTTTTCAATGGTTCGCTCCATGCACTGAGGAGCGCAGACCCGGATACACATGCCGCAGTTGACGCACTTTTCCGGGTCATAGCTGATGCGGCCCCGATAGCCATCCGGGGCCTTGGGCGGGTCTCCGGCGGGAAATTTCTCCGTGCTGGGCTTGTGAAACAGGTTGGACACCGCCTTGGTGAGATAGGGAAGCATTACTTGCGCATCTCCTTTCTCTTTTCCGCCAGGATCTGGGCGGCCTGGGCCAGGGCTGCCATGATGGCCTCCGGCTTCGGGGTACAGCCGCCTACGGAGACGTCCACATGGGTGTATTTCTCCAGGGGGCCGTCGATGGCATAGCTGCCCTTGAACACGTTGCCGGAGCGGGGACAGGAGCCGAGGCTGACCACCACCCGGGGCTCCGGGACCTGCGCCAGCGTACGGACGAGGCGGTCACGGGTCTGAACGGTGATGGGACCGCTGACCACAACGATATCCGCCTGCCGGGGCGTTCCGGTGAGCTTGAAGCCAAGCCGCTCTGCATCGTATCGGGGGGTCAGCACGCTCACCAGCTCGATGTCGCAGCCGTTGCAGGAGCCGGCGTTGATGTGGAATATCCAGGGGCTTTTTGCCATGCTGTTATCAATCATTTTTTCAAACATAGATACCCCTCCTCAAAGCCCCAGCCAGACCAAAATCAGGCTGATGGCGGCGAGACCGGCCACCACGGTCCAGTAGAATTTGAACACCTGTTCCGTCTTGAACCGGGCGCAGGCCGCGTGGGGCAGGCTCATGGTGACGAAGGTCAGCAGGGCGCAGACCAGGACGAAGATCACCACGTCAAAAAAGAGAATGCCGGTGGTGAGCCCTCCCAGGAAGAGAACGCAGAACAGAGCGGTCATAATGTACATTTTGACCATGTGGGTCAGCTTGTAAACCGCCAGGGGAGGCCCGCTGTACTCCGCCAGCGTGCCCTCGCAGATTTCTGTCTCCGCCTCGGACACGTCAAAGGGGTGCATCCCCACCTCACAGGGGATGACAAACAGCATGGCGATGGCGGCGGGGATCAGGCTCCAATGGGTGATGAGGGGACCGTAGGACTCCTGATAATCCATAATGGCCTGCAGGGAGAAGGTCAGGGGCATACCGGTTCCGGCGTCATAGGACAGGGTCGCCCGGCTGACCGCCAGAATAACCAAGACGAAGGGAAGCTCATAGGAGATCATGGCGACCATCTCCCGGCTCAGGCCCACCCCGGCAAAGGGGGAGCCAGTGGCGGAGGCGCCCACCATCATGCATACGCTGACCAGGGTGAGCAGATAGAGAATGACTACCAAATCGGCCGTACCGGAGAAGGCGGCGCTTCCGTTGACCACCGGGAGAAATAGCGAGATGGTCATCAGTGCGACAAAACCGATCACCGGGGCGGCGAAATAGACCGCCTTTTTGGCGTGACGGGGAACGATGGTCTCCTTGCCGCAGCATTTCAGAAAATCATACCAGGGCTGGAGCAGGGGAGGGCCTACCCGCCGCTGCATCCGGGCCACCCAAACCCGATCTAGGCCGGAGAGAAGGACGCCCATAAGGATACAAAACAGAAGACCGGGAAAGACCAGTACATAGAACAGGTTGAGCAATAAATCGTTCATCGTATCCCGCCTCCTTTACAGCAGCACGATACAGAACAGCAGGACAAAGGCGATGGCCACCGCTCCATAGAGGGCGTAATCGTTGACAATGCCGCTGTGCCAGTTGTGCATAAAGTGGAAGTAACGCCGCCAGTTGTGCTTGAAGCCCCAGAACAGGTCGCTGCCGCCCACCTGGGAATAGACAGCCTCCTCACCGGAGAAGAACGGCTCGTACTTGGCATCCAGCGCCTGCGCGGTCTCGTCGGCGGAGGAGACCGGGAGGCTGCCCTTCTGCTTGTCGTCTGGGCTGGCCAGGAGGAACACGATAGCCACAGCGCAGGTGATGCAGAACAGCAGCATCAGCCAGGAGGTAGGGGACCAGGTGCCGGTGACGGCGATGCCCTCGATGCCCGCTGCGGTGACGCCATTGGAGGCGGCATAGCCGGAGCCCATGGCGGTATCGACGTAGCCCACCACATTAAAGACCGCATTTACCGCAGGAGTCAGGATTTTCTCCTGAATGAAGTCCGGGAACAGTCCGGTGAGGATGCAGAGGATCGCCAGAATCCACATGGGAAGCCGCATGGTGAGGGGAACCTCTTTTACGTCCTTGTACTCCTCCGGCAGCTGGCCGAAGAAGACGCTCTGCGCCACCTTGATGAAGGAGGCCAGGGTCAGGACACTGGTGATAAGGGCGACAATACAGATGAAGATGAAGTAGAAATTTCCGGTGGTGACGCCGTGGAGAAACGCAGCCTGATAAATCATCCACTTTGAGGCGAAGCCATTAAAGGGAGGCAGGCCGCTGATGGAGGCGGCGCCGATGAGAAACAGCAGACAGGTCTTTGGCATCCGCTTGCCCAGCCCTCCCAGGCGGTCCAGGTCAAGGCTCCCGGTCTGGTGCTGAACAGCGCCGGCGGTAAGGAAGAGCAGACCCTTAAAAATGGTGTGGTTCATGGCGTGATACAGTCCGGCGCCGACTCCCAGGATGGAACCCAGGCCCACGGCAGTGATGACATACCCCACCTGAGAGATGGAGTGGAAGGCCAGCAGCCGCTTGAAATTGTGCTGATTGAAGGCCATGGTGACGCAGACGAACATACTAATCGCCCCGAAGCCGGTGACCAGATACTGAACGATGGGCTGATCATAGTTCTGGTAGAGGATGTAGACCAGACGGATAATGCCGTAGACGCCACACTTGGTCAGCACGCCAGAGATCATCAGAGAGATGGAGGCAGGGGCCACAGCATGGGCGTCCGCCGCCAGGGGCTGGAAGGGGAACAGGAACGCCTTGCTGCCAAAGCCGATAAACAGGAAGGCGAAGGCGGCTATGGTCACGGGGTTGGTCCCCTGGCTGGAGAGCAGGGCGGAGACCTGGGCCAGATTCAGCGTGTGAAGCTGAGAGTAGAGCATGGCGACGCCCAACAGAACGCAGGTGGAGCCGAGAGAGCCTACCGCCAGATACTTGAACGCTCCCTCCAGCGCGCCCTCATAGGTGTTGCGGAAGGCGGTAAGGGCCACGGCGGTAAAGGTCATAATCTCCACCATGACGAAGATGTTGAACAGGTCGCCGGAGAGCACCAGGCCCAGCACCGAGCCGGAGAGCATGAGAAACAGGGTGTAATAGTTCACCAGGCTGTCATCGTGGTTCATGTAGGTAAAGGAGTATAGCCCAGAGACAAAGACCGCCACGGTGACGATCAGGCCGAAGAACAGGCTCAGAGCGTCCACCTCCAGGCAGATACCGATGGCCCAATCGGCCTCCGGCTCCCAGTTGCCCAGCCAGTAGACGATGGTCTCCCCGTTGACAAAGACGGTTGGAATGAGGCAAAGCATCATGACCAGGGGGACGGTGACAGCGATCGTCACCACCACATTGCGCACCACCGCATTGCGGCGGCCCACCAGGGAGGCAACGAAAGCGCCCACAAACAGGGTCATAATAGCAAGAATCGGAAGGTTTTCCATCAGCCGTTCAACCTCCTGATCTTACGGGTGTCCAGAGTGCCGTACTGCTCATGGAGCATAATGACCAGGCATAGGCTCATGGCAGTGGTGCAGGCGCCGATGACGATAGAGGTCAGCGTCAGGGCCTGGGGCACCGGGTCCACGAAGAAGCTGGACCGGGTCAGCTCCTCCAGGTTAAAGATGGGGGCGGTTCCGCCGTCGTTGAAGCCCGCCGAGACGATCAGCAGGTTGGCGCCGTAGTCCACCAGGCCGATGCCGATGACCACCTTGATAAGGTTGTGTTTGACCACCATGCAGTAAATGCCCAGTACGATCAGGGCAAAGGCCCCAATGTAGTTTACGATCATCATTTGGAGACATCCTCCTTTCCGTCAGAGGGCACATCGCCGCTCTCGTCCTCCGGATCCAGAGTGCCCAGCATAAGGATGAGCAGGCGGGCGATACCCGCCATGACGTGGTAGCCCACCGCATCATTCATCAGGAGACTGGTCTCCATCTCATATCCGGCAAAGACGAAGTTGAAGCAGAAATTCAGCCCGGTAAAAATACCCAGAAGAGCGATGACCACGTACATGATTTCCGCAATCGTCTCGCTGCTGTGGAGCAGTCGGGAACTGAAGGAGTCCTTCACCTGGCTGCCGCCATGGCCCAGAAAGACCAGCAGGATGGCGCTGGCGATGAGCACGCCGCCCTGGAAGCCGCCTCCCGGACTGGAGCTGCCATGGAATACCACATAGCAGCCAAACATACAGGCCAGGGGCAGGAACACATCCGCAGCACAGCGGACGATCACATCCTTCCGGCGGATTTTCGGCTTACTGGTTTCCGGTGTCATTCGCAATCTCCCTCCTTTTCTGTCTCTTCTGTCTCACTTTTCGCACCACCATCAGTCTCCGGTGCAGGGACTGGGACAGACTTTGCCGCCTTGCGGAGAATGACCAGGCAGCCCGCAATGGCGGCGATGAGGATAAAGCTCTCGCCCATGGTGTCATAGCCCCGGAAGTTAAAGACGACGCTGAACACCACATTCAGGGCAGTGGTCTTGTCCAGGTTCTCGTTGACGATAACGGCGGCTACGCCGTCAGCGTCAGAGTTGTCGTAAGATTCCGGGTCTTCGTATAGGGCCAGGAGGTCGGTATCTGAGCCGTCATAGGTGGGCTCACTGGTTCCCATGAGCACCGCCACATAGACGCCGCAGACCATGAGGACGGCCAGAGAGGCGGCAAACAGGATCTTTTTCAGCTTCATTTTCGATCCTCCTTATGGGCGTTGACCCGCCGCAGAGCGATGATAAACAGGATGGTAGACAGCACCGCTCCCACGCTGGCCTCTGCGATAGCCACGTCAGGGGCCTGGAGCAGAATGAACTCCAGGGAGATAAAGGAGCCGGTGGCGGCCAGAGCGATCACCGAATCCACCAGCCTGACTGCGTGAACAGCGATAGCGGCAGCGGCTACAGCTCCGACGATGGCGAGGGTGTTGAGGATAAATACAAGCACTCCGTTCATTCCACCTCATCCTCCTTATAGTCGTCCATCACCAGATCCTTGGCAGGCTTGACGCCCATTTTGTAGGCGGCCTTGCATAAGGCGTGGTTGGACACAGGGTTGGTTCCCATAATAAGAACCAGGATCAGTCCCAGCTTGACATAGGCGATGACCTCACTGCCGTCCACCACTGCATAGACGATCCCGGCCAGAACCACCGCAATGGTCCCCAGAGTGGCGATGCAGGTGGAGGCCTGGAGACGGCCAAACACATCGGGCATACGGATGTAGCCCAGAGTGCCTATAATCAGGAAAAACAGCCCGATGGCCAGGAGGATATCCACAACGATTCTGACAGCCATTAGATTCTCCCCTCCAGATAGCGGGCTACGAATACCGTGCCGATGAAGCCCAGCAGCGCGACAACCAGGGCGATGTCCATGTAAATGGCCCGGCCGGAATACAGGGAGTACAGCGCAAGAGCCAGTGCAGACATCAGATCCAGACTGTCGGCGGCGCATATCCGGTCGGCGGCGGTGGGGCCTTTGAAAATGCGATAGAGCAGGAACAGATCCAGTATCACACAGATGATAGATGCAATCAAAAATTCAATCATTTCCAAATCCTCCCGATCCAACGCTCCATCCGGCCCTTGATGACCTCGCCAGCCTTCTCCCGGTCGGTCTCGGTCACGTTGATCCAGTGAACGTAGTAGTAGGTGTGGCCCTCCTCGTCCTCAGCCACATCCATGGTGATGGTGCCGGGCGTCAGGGTGATGCTGTTGCTTACCATGGCCTGTCCGTAATCGCTCTTGATATCCGGAGAGCCGGGGATACGGATGATACCCGCCTGATAGTTCCCCAGGTTGGGGCTGAGCACAATGCGGGCCATGTTTACGTTGGCTTTGATAATCTCCCAGAAAAAGATGAAGATATTATAAACCAGCAGCATCACCAGCCGCACCGGATTATACAGGTAAAACGCCCGGTTGTGGATGAGAAACCGACCGGAGAATGCGGCGACAATGGCGCTGACGACTGCTCCAAGGATCAGCTCCAACGGATCCACCGACCAGGTAAGCAGCAGCCAGAACAGCATACAGAACAGGAAGGTGGACAGCCAGACGGCAAATTTCGACGGTTTTCCCACTGTTATCCCTCCTTATCTTCCGGTGACAGAGTGGCCTCGATACGGTGGTCGATCCAATCCGCCAGCTCGTCCAGTCCCAGCCCGTCCCGGCTGGAGGTGCGGAAGAGGACGATCTCTGGATTGATTCCCCGGGCGCTATGCTCCACCCGTTCATCGTCGAAGCCGAAGTAATCTCTCAAATCATACTTGTTGATGGCCAGCGCCTGAGAGGTGGAGAACATAAGGGGATATTTCTCCACCTTGTCGTCCCCCTCGGGAACGCTGAGGATGGCCAAACGGAAGTTCTCGCCGATGTTAAACTCAGCAGGGCAGACCAGGTTGCCGATGTTCTCTACAAACAGCACATCCAGGCTGTCCAGGTCAAAATGGGGCAGAATGTGCTGAATGCTCATGGCCTCAATGTGGCAGGCCCCGTCGGTATCCAGCTGAACCACCGGCAGCCCCAGGGCGTGAATACGATCTGCGTCGATCTGTCCGGTGATGTCCCCCTCGATGACGCCGATCCGGTATTTTGACCGGAGGCGGTCGATCAGGGAGATAATGGTGCTGGTCTTTCCCGCCCCCGGAGAACCCAGCACGTTGATCAGGCACACCTGATGGCAGGACAGCTCCGCTTTGACGGCGTCGCTGACATCCTCGTTCCACTCCATGACCTGATGCATGACCTTGATTTCCATAAAGCTCTAATCTACCTCCAAACTCTCTACATAAAATTCTCTGCCCT
The DNA here is from genome assembly GCA_021205695.1 of Clostridiales bacterium. Lineage (GTDB taxonomy): Bacteria > Bacillota > Clostridia > Oscillospirales > Oscillospiraceae > Onthomonas. Next base: position 29,171 of record JAJPXB010000079.1, on the reverse strand, counting down.
GAAGCAGCTTCAGGTGGGTGCTCCCGCAGCTGGGACAGACGATATGCCGTTTGTCCATCTGTCCCTCCCAGCGGCAGTCCTCGCAGCGCATGAGGATGGGGAGACGTTCCATGGTCAGAACCGCCCCCTCGGCGACGGTCCCCTTGCTGATGACGTCGAAATAATACTGAACGCATTGGGGAACGACCCCACAGTATTCTCCCAGCTTGATACGCACCTCACGGACGCGGGAGACGTGATGCTCCCGGGCGGCAGTCTGGGCGATGTCCAGGATGCTCTGGGTGATGGCCAGCTCGTGCATCTTACCGGTCCAGGCAGGAGAAGCAGGGATCGATGGACGCCACGATCAGCCCCGCGTCGGCAACAGTATTTCCCCTGAGCATAGTGGGAACGGTGGGGGCGTTGCGGAAGGTGGGGACGTGGAGGCTCAGCCGGTAGTTGGTGAGGCCGCCGTCTGTGACCACCTTATAGACCAGAGGGCCGCGGGGCGCCTCATGCCGGGCGGTAAACTCTCCGGCAGGCACCTTGGGGATCTTGTTGCCCAGGTTGATGGGGCCCTCCGGCAGATTGTCCACTGCCTGACGGATGATCTTGATGCTCTCGTAGATCTCCTGCACCCGTATGACCACCCGGGCGTAGACGTCGCAGGACTGCTGGACGGGGACAGAGAACTCAAAGTCCTCATAGGAGGAGTATGGGGCATCCCGGCGGACGTCGGCGTCCACTCCGGAGGCCCGGGCGTGAGGGCCGGCAGCCCCCAGCCGGATAGCGTCCTCATGGGTGAGCACGCCCACCCCTTTGGTACGCATAGCCAGGGTCTTGTCCGTGGTGAGGAACCGGGTGATGGGTCCCATCTTCTGCTCCAGGTCATCCATGGCCTCCAGCAGAAGTCGCCGCTTGTCGTCATCCAGATCCCGGCGGGCGCCGCCGATGGTGTTCATGGCATAGTTCACCCGGTTGCCGGTAAGGGCCTCCAGGGTGTCCATAGTACGCTCCCGGTCGTTCCAGATCTGCATGAACATACTGTCATGGCCCACGATGTGGCAGGCGATACCCAGCCACAGCAGATGGGAGTGGATACGCTCCAGCTCCTCGATGATGACCCGGATATACTGTCCCCGCTTGGGAACCTCCATCCCGGCAATGTGTTCGATGCACATGGCATAGGTCAGGGAATGGGAGTGGGAGCAGATGCCGCAGACCCGCTCCACCAGCACAAGGGTCTGGATAAAATTCCGCTCCTGGGCCAGCTTCTCAATGCCCCGGTGATTGTACCCCACAAACACACTTGCGTCGGTGATCTCCTCTCCGTCCACCGTGAGGCGGGCGTGGATTGGTTCCTCCAATGCGGGATGATAGGGGCCGATGGGGATGGTATAGCTCATATTAACCTCCTCCGTACGGCAGTAGTCTGAGCAACCACAGCCGAAACGTTTTCATTTGCGATTTCTACAGGAAATTTTTTTCATACGTCACAATTATATAGATTTATGGGAAAAAGGTCAATAGCATAAGCCGGAACAATTGGAAAAAACTCATGTGAAACTCAGCAGTAGGGGAGGTCTGGCAGGCGCCGGGAGTCAGCGGAACAGTTTTCTTTTTCCTATCGAGTGTAGAACATGATCGACTGGCCTGCACACGGTTGCCCGGGAGAAAAGGATGTCGGTACTTGACCCGCCTCAGGGGAAGTGTTATTATTTTAACAGTCGGCAGGCAGAAGGATTTCCCTGCCGAATCATCACAGAATATTCAAAATCAGATATGAGGTGCATGGACAGTGATTACCAGCTTTAACGAATTAATCTCCCACGTGAAGGGGTGCGGGAAAAAGACCGTGTCCGTGGCAGTTGCGGAGGATGAGGCCGTCCTGGAGGCAGTTCACGCCGCCCGGAAGCAGGGCATTGCGGATGCCATCCTGGTAGGAGACGAGGAGAAGATCCGGACGATTGCAAAGGGCCTGCATATCGACCCGGACGAGTACCGCATTATCAATGAGCCGGACCATACCCAGGCTGCCCGAACTGCGGTGAAGCTGACCCACGATGGGGTGGCAGATATGTATATGAAGGGTCTGCTGGACACCAGAGGATTTCTGAAAAGCGTCCTGGACAAGGAGGTGGGCCTGCGCACCGGCAAGCCCCTGTCCCATGTGGCGGTGTTTGAGGTGGAGGGCATCCGGCAGCTCCTGTTTCTCTCCGACGTGGCGTTTATGACCTATCCCACTCTGGAGGACAAGGTTCATATCATCGAGAATACGGTGGCTGTCTGCCACGCCTGCGGCATTGAAAATCCCAAGGTGGCCCCTCTGGCCGCCGTGGAGGTAGTTAACCCCAAAATGCCCGTGACGGTGGAGGCCGCTGAGCTGACCCGGATGAACGAGGAGGGCAAAATCACCGGCTGTATCGTGGATGGCCCCCTCTCCCTGGACATTGCAATCGACCCGGAGGCAGCGGCCCACAAGGGGGCCACCGGTCGGAAAATCGCCGGGGACGCCGATGTGCTGCTGTTCCCGGATATCCATGCCGGCAACCTGGTATACAAGTGTCTGGTACACACGGCAAAGGTGGAAAATGGCTGCATCCTCACCGGCACCAAGGTCCCGGTGATTTTGACCAGTCGCTCTGACTCCTTCCAGACCAAGGTGAATTCCATTGCCCTGGCGGCAGTGGTGGCCGAGGCCATGAAGGGGCAGAACTGAGAGAGGAGGAAACATCATGTCGATCAAAAGCCTGATTATCAACCCGGGCTCCACCTCTACCAAGATCGGCGTCTTTGAAGATGAGACGCTGCTGTTTGAAGAGACGCTCCGGCACTCCACGGAGGAGATCTCCCGCTATGCCTCCATCATCGATCAGAAGGATTTCCGCAAGGAGATCATTCTGGACGTTTTGAAGCAGAAAAACTGCGACATCCACTCTCTCGACGTCATCGTGGGCCGGGGCGGACTGCTCAAGCCCATCCCCGGCGGCACATACGCCGTCAGCGATGCTCTCCTGGCCGATCTGAAGGCGGGAGTACAGGGCCAGCACGCCTCCAACCTGGGAGGCATCCTGGCCCGGGAGATCGGAGACGAGATCGGCGTGCCTTCCTATATCGTAGACCCGGTTGTAGTGGACGAGCTGACCGACGTGGCTCGGCTGTCCGGTATGCCAGAGCTGCCCCGGCGGAGCATTTTCCACGCCCTGAATCAGCGGGCGGTAGCCCGGCGATTCGCCAGGGAGAACGGCTTTGCCTATGAGGAGCTGAACCTGATCGTCATCCACATGGGCGGCGGCGTCTCCGTAGGCGCACATCGGAAGGGCCGCATCGTAGACGTAAACAATATCCTGGACGGCGAGGGCGCCTTTTCTCCTGAGCGGGCCGGCACTGTTCCGGTGGGCGATCTCATCAAGCTGTGCTTCTCCGGAAAGTACACCGAGAAAGAGCTTTACAAAAAAATCTGTGGCAACGGCGGCTTCAACGGCTATCTGGGAACCAACAGCGCCCAGGAGGTGCAGAAGCGGGCGGAGGCGGGCGACGCCCAAGCCGCTCTTGTGCTGGACGCCTTCTACTATCAACTCGCCAAGGACGCCGGCGCTATGGCCGCCGTGCTGGACGGCAAGGTGGATCAGATCATCCTCACCGGCGGCATTGCCTACTCCCCGCTGACCCGGGAAAAGCTGTATGAGAAGATCGGCTGGATCGCTCCCTTCACCGTCTACCCCGGTGAGGACGAGCTGCTGGCGCTGGCTCAGGGCGGCCTGCGGGTACTCAACGGCGAGGAAGAGGCAAAGGAATATGGAAGCATCTCCAGGCTCTCCCGTTAAAAGAGAGATTGGCTGCCGCCTTACCCTGAAACGTACAGGCCGCAAGCGCTGATTTCCAGCGTTTGCGGCCTGTTTCATATGGCAAATATGAGGTGAGCGTGCGGTAAAACATTTCCGTCTGTCTGTGGCCTACAGCGTGTCGTCCAGCAGCTCATGGAAAAAATTATAGTAGTCTTTTCTGCCTTCCTTGATAAACTTGATGGCAAAGGAGGGGTGTGCGTTGAGCTGTCCGGTGAGGAGGTAGGGGATGTCATATCCCCAGGTCAGGCCCTCCTCCCGCAGGGGAAGAATATAGCTCTCCACAAATTTCAGGATGGGGATGGTCTTGTACTTGGGATTTCGGAGAAAGCTCAGCAGTCCCTCCAGATGGCAATTTCCCGCCCCGCGTCCCAGGCCGTTGACGGTGGCATCCAGATAGGTGGCGCCCTCTCCTTTGTTCATGGCCTCAATGGTGTTGGCGAAGGCCAGCTGTTGGTTATTGTGGGCGTGAATGCCCACCTTTTTGCCGTATTTGACAGCGACTTCCATATACTGGTCGGTGAGTCGGCGGATCTGCTCCGGGTAGAAGGAGCCGAAGCTGTCCACCAGATAGATCACATCCACGCAGGACTGTCCCAGCAGCTCCAGACTGTTTTTCAGATCCTCTCCGTCGACCTTGGAAACGGCCATAATGTTTGCCGTGGCCTCATAGCCCTTTTTCTTGGCGTCCTCCACCATTTCAATGGCAGTGGGAATGGCGTTTACATAGGTGGCCACGCGGATGGTGTCGATGACGCTGTCCGCCTTGGGGATAATGTCTTTCTTGTAGTCACACCGGCCCACATCCGCCATGACGGAAATTTTCAGATCAGTGTCGTTGTCCCCCACGATGGCCCGGATGTCCGCCTCATCGCAGAACTTCCATTTGCCATATCGTTCGGGGCTGAAAATCTTCTTATCACACTTATAGCCAAACTCCATATAGTCCACTCCGGCCTTCAGGTCGGCCAGATAGAGCGCTTTGGCGAAGTCGTCGGAAAATCGGGAATCGTTGACCAGTCCGCCATCCCGCAGGGTACAGTCCAGCACTCTCAGGTTTGGCACATAGGAGATCAGATTGGGGTTCATAGTCGGCACCTCGTTCCAGTTCGTTAGGGCCTGCCGGACGCAGACCTTTAATAGAATACCGCCCTTAAATGCCGCTGTCAAGAAAAAGAGCGGAAAAAATCGAAAACGCGCAGCAGGTGTTGCAACGATGTGATACAGGGCATAAGAGGCGGCGAACAGGAGCGGGCAGTGAAAAGGCTGCGTTGCAAAGACAGGACGAAGGACAGGCGACACCCTGCTCGCCATGATCTGAGGATACGGACATCCCTATGCGCCCTCCGTACCAGTGCTCTCTTAAAGACGTTCTTTCTGCTCTCCCTGTGTGTAAAGTGTGTTTGACGAACCTACATTACACGGGAAAAATAGAAGTAGATACGCTTGCCATTCCCGGGCTTTGGGAGTATACTATTTTTGTGAATGAATAGCCTCCTGCCCAGATTTGGCAGGCGTGTTCTATCCTGTGGAGGAAATGCCATGCTGACGATAACTCCCATAGCCCTAAGCTCCTCCCAGCTCAACCCATTTCAGCAGCTGGGTATGTATATGCAGACCATCGGCCTGTCCGATTTATTGGATGTGGCCATCATTGCCGTTATTTTCTATTATGCGATAAAGCTTGTCCGGAAATCCCAGACCGGGCAGGTATTTCGCGGCGTAGCCTTTGTGGTCGTCCTGCTGTGGCTGTCTGACCTGTTCAATCTTCATGTGCTGAATTTCCTGCTCAACAGCGTGGTTCAGGTGGGATTCCTGGCGCTGATCGTCGTCTTTCAGCCGGAGATACGCCACTTTCTCACCCAGGTAGGCACCGGAAACCTGCGGCACTACCTGGGCCGCCAAGGGGAGACCAGCGCAGTGGAGGATGCCGTTGTTCAGACGGTCGCCGCCTATCGGGATATGTCCAAAAAGAAGGTGGGCGCGCTCACCGTTTTCGAGCGCAACAGTCTGCTGACCGATTGCCTGCATACCGGAACTGCTCTGGATGCGGCGGTTTCAAGCGAGCTGCTGGAAAATATCTTTTATCCCAAAGCGCCTCTCCATGATGGAGCTGTCATTGTTCGAGAGGGGCGAATCGTTGGCGCGGGTTGTGTGCTGCCCCTGTCCGGGAACACCAACATCAGCAAGGAGCTGGGGACCCGTCATCGGGCCGGGCTGGGTGTCACCGAGCATACCGATGCCGTTGTCGTCATCTGCTCAGAAGAAACCGGCTCCATTTCCGTGGCCACCGACGGTATGCTCAAGCGGCACCTGTCCGCAGAGACGCTGGAGCAGCTTCTGCGCAATGAGTTGCTGACAGAGGAGGAGAACAAAAAGAGCGTCATCCCTTCGCTGAGAACTTTTTTGGATTCCATCTGGAAAAAGGAGGACGGGGATCATGTGGAATAAGATCAGGAACAGCCGCCTTTCTTATATTCTTCTCTCCGTTCTGCTCTCTGTTGTCTGTTGGCTCTATGTGGATCTGGCCCAGCAGCCGGACGCCCAGGTGACCATCAACAGTATCCCCGTGACCTTCATCGGCGAGGAGAACCTGGAATCGGAAGGACTGCTCATAACCGGGGAGACCCCGACCATCAACGTGGTGGTCAAAGGGCCCAGGAGCATTATCACGCAGCTCAACAACAGCAACATTATCGTCACTGCCACCACCGCTTCTATCACAGAGGCGGGGGTGTATACCCTTGACCTGAGCATCAATTTGCCCAGCTCAGTCACCAGTTCCAGCTCCAGCGATGTCAGCATCGTCTCAAGAAGCGCCTCTGCGGTGGATGTGACGGTTGTGCAAATGGTCAGCAAGACGGTGACCATCACGCCGGAATTTACCGGCTCCGTGGCGGACGGCTACTATTCGGACGATGAGAGCTTTGTCCTGCAACAGAAGGAGCTGGAGATCCGCGGAGAGGAGAGCGTCGTTGACTCGGTGAGCTATGCCAAGGTGATTCTCAGCGATACGGGGTTGACGGATACCTGGTCGGGTTGGCTGAGCATCGTCCTCTGCGACAAAGACGGAAATGAGGTCTCAACCGATGACCTGACCCTTGAAACGGAGGCCATCTCAGTCACCTATTACGTCCAGTGTATCAGGGAACTGACGCTCACGGTCGATTTGATCTCAGGCGGCGGGGCGACCTCAGAAAACGCCGAGTGCACCTACTCAGTGGAGTCTGTCACCGTCGTGGGGCAGAGTATCAACCTGGATGATCTGGAGACTCTGACGGTGGGCGAGGTCGACCTGGGCCAGATCGCCACCACCGGCGAATATGAGTTCAGCATTGAGGACGCTCTGCCCGACGGCGTGAGCCTGATGAGCAACGAGACGACAGTTAAGGTCCAGGTCACTATAACCGGCCTGGAGATCCGGATTGTCTCCACCAGCAACATCGTCCTGGAGAACAAGACAGACGGATGGAATTACCAGGTGGCGAATGTAGAGATCAGGCTCCGGGGGAAAACGGAGGACTTTGATCTGCTCATCAATGACGACATCCAGGTCACAGTGGATCTGGAAGGTGTGGAGCTGGTGGACGGGGAGACGGTTTCTGTGCCGGCCACGGTGGAGCTCTCCGGCGTTTCCGATCTGGGCATTTTAGGCAGTTACAATGTCAGCGTCACGACTACCCTCATCCAGGAAGAGACGACTGAAGAGGAGACAACAGATTCCGAGGAAGATACCACTGAGGCCGATTCGGACAGCGGCACTGACGACGGCGAGACAGGGAACTGATTTCTCCGGCTGGAATCGCTTTACAGAACCAGAATATTTTGGTATAATGATTTATTGAAGCTGCAAACAAGGAGGACAGGCGCCCAATGTTGAACAGTATGACCGGCTATGGTCGGGGCGAGGCTGTGCTGCATCAGCACGCCATCGTGGTGGAGCTTCGCAGTGTCAACAACCGCTATTTAGATTGCAGCGTCCGGCTGCCCCGGGTCTATGCCTGTGCAGAAGATGCGGTTCAGTCGGAGGTAAAGGCTGCTGTATCCAGAGGCAAGGTAGAAGTCAACGTGACCGTAGACGCCTCCGGTTCGGACGCAGTCTCTGTCACCCTGAATCAGCCTGTGGCCGCCGGGTATCTCAGGGCTCTGCGGGAGATGGGGGAGGTTTTCGGACTCCGGGACGATGTTTCCGTGTCCCTGCTCTCTCGTTTTCCCGATGTATTCCGGGTAGAAAAAACGCCGGAAAATCTGGAGCAGCTCACAGAGGACATCCGCCAGGTCGCACGGATGGCGCTGGCCGATTTCAACGCCATGCGCGCCCGGGAGGGAGAAAAGCTGGCGGAGGATCTGCTGGGACGTCTGGACACGCTGGAGGATTATACCTGCCAGGTAGAGTCCCGTTCCCCCGAGACGGTAGCCGCCTATCGGGAGCGACTCACCGCCAAGCTGCGGGAGGTGCTGGAGGATCGCCAGATCGATGACTCCCGCATTCTCACCGAGGCGGCTATTTTTGCAGACAAGGTAGCCGTGGCCGAAGAGACGGTTCGCCTTCACAGCCATATCAACCAGTTCCGGAATATGGTTCGGCAGGGCGGCGTTATCGGTCGGAAGCTGGATTTTCTCATTCAGGAGATGAACCGGGAGACCAATACTACTGGCTCCAAGTGCAATGACCTGCAGCTGTCTACCATTGTAGTGGATATGAAGGCAGAGCTGGAGAAGCTCCGGGAGCAGGTACAGAACGTGGAATAACAGCTTGCAAAGGAGGCGGCAGGATGCTGCTGCTGAACATCGGCTATGGCAATATGGTCGCCGGCGACCGTATCGTGGCCATTGTCAGTCCGGACTCAGCACCCATCAAACGAATCGTCCAGGAGGCACGGGAACGGGGCGTTCTCATCGACGCATCCTATGGACGCAGGACCAGGTCGGTGCTGGTCGCTGATACCGGGCATGTGATTCTCTCTGCTCTGACGCCAGAGGTCATTGCGGTTCGGGTGGAAGGACGAGAGAACGGTAAGGAGGCTGAGGATGAATACCAGAGCTAAAAAGGGACAGATCGTTGTCATTTCCGGCCCTTCCGGTGTGGGCAAGAGCACTGTTATCTCTGAGGTCCGTAATCAACGGCAAAGTCTCACCTTCTCCATCTCCTACACGACTCGTCAACCCCGAAGCGGAGAGGAGAACCACGTCCACTACCATTTTGTGGACATGGAGGTTTTCTCCCGCATGATCGAGGCAGGGGAATTCTTGGAATATGCCTGCTATCAGGGCCAGTATTATGGCACCTCCCGGGCGGATGTGGAGGCCCTGATCCAATCGGGCCACGATGTACTGTTGGATATCGAGGTCCAGGGCGGCGCCCAGGTGAGGCATCTCTGCCCGGAAGCGACCCTAATCTTCGTGATCCCCCCCTCTTTTGGCGAGCTCTCCCGTCGGCTTCACGGCAGACAGAGCGAGAGCGAGGAGGTCATCCAGGGGCGGCTCCAGCGGGCCAGGGAGGAATATCAGGAGATCCCCTCCTACGACTTTCTGGTGGTCAACGATAAGGTGCCCCAGGCAGCCGACGAAGTGCTCTCCATTCTAAAAGCACAGGATTGCCGGGTCTCCGCCCGGCTGGATATGATAAAGGAGGATATCGTATTATGATTCTTTATCCCATGAACGAGCTGATGAAGAACGACATCAACAGTCGATACGAATTGGTCAACCTGGTGGCTCACCGGGCCCGTGAGATTGCAGCTACAGAGACTGCCGATGAGCCGCTGACAGAAAAGCCGGTGACTATCGCACTTAACGAGGCCCGGGCGGGTCTGATTCAGCGGCCTGTCATACAGCAGGATGCGGTTGAGGCGTGAGCCGCCAACCGGCAAACCAATCTGCAGGGCAAGAGGCGTCGGGGACAGTGTGCCTCTGACGTCCCTTGCCCTGCGTCATGTTCTGCGCCGGAGAGGAGGTATGCGTCTTGGAACCGGTGCTGTGCTGCAAAGTAGCTGTGGCCTCGGCCACCTATGCCATCGACAAGCCCTATACCTACCTCGTCCCGGATGGTTTTTCCCGGTCATTGCGGCCCGGAATGCGCGTCATCGTCCCTTTTGGGAAGGGCAACCGCCGGTCTGAAGGGCTGGTCCTTGACCTGATGCAAGAGCCTCCTGCGCCCCGTCTGAAATGGCTTTGTGCCATTCTGGATGAGGAGCCGGTGGTAGATGCTGACGGCATCCGCCTGGCACTCTGGATGCGGGAGCGGTATTTCTGTACTGTCTACGACGCGGTCAAGGCGATGCTCCCCGCCGGACTCTATTACGACCTCCAGGACAGCTATCGCCTGAACCCGGATATAGATCCTGCTGTCTGGCAGGAAGAGCACCGCTGCACGGAGCTGGAAACGCGGGTGTTGTCTCTGATCTCCGGCGAAGGGGGCAGCATCCAGCGCAAAGCGCTCCGGGAGGCCTTCGGCCAGACCAATCCCTCCAGGGCGCTGCGGCATCTGATGGAGGAAGGCGTACTGATCCTGGAGACCAGTGCTCAGCGGGGCGTGGGAGACAAGAGTGAGGAGGTGGCCGTTCTGGCCGTCCCTCAGGAGGCTGCCAGAGAGGCAGTCGCCAAGAGCCGTTCCAAGGCCCGTAAAGCGGTGGTAGAGCTGCTGTGCAGCGTCGGCTCTGCCTCCGCCAAGGATGTGACCTATTTTACCGGAACCAGCCGTCGTACCCTGAAGGAGCTGGAAAAAGCCGGTCTGGTCACCCTGTTTCAGCGGGAGGTATTTCGCCGGCCTGATACAGAGTCCGTTCCCCACCAGGAGCCGCCTCAGCTCACCCGGGAACAGCAGATCGCCTTTGACGGGCTCTCCGCTCTGTTGGAACAGGAAAAGCCCGCCTGCGGCCTGCTCTATGGCGTCACCGGCTCGGGAAAGACCTCTGTCTATATCCGCTTGATTCACCTGACCCTTCAGTTGGGGCGTTCCGCCCTGGTGCTGGTGCCGGAGATTGGCCTGACACCGCAGATGATGCGTCAGTTCATCGCCCAATTTGGTGACCGGGTGGCGGTACTGCACAGCTCCCTTTCTGCCGGAGAACGATATGATGAGTGGAAGCGCGCCAAAAGGGGAGAGGCCGGTGTGGTCATCGGAACCCGCTCGGCGGTCTTTGCGCCCTTGGAAAACATCGGCCTCATTATCCTGGACGAGGAGCAGGAGGCCAGTTATAAGTCGGAAAACCTGCCCCGGTATCATGCGGCGGAGGTGGCAAAGTTCCGCTGTACCCAGCAGAACGCCCTGCTGGTTTTGGGCTCTGCCACCCCGTCGGTGGAGAGTATGTATCTTGCCCAGACCGGAAAGTATCACCTGTTTCGTCTTGAGCGGCGGTACAACGGCCGGGAGCTGCCCCGGGTGCTTCTCTCCGACACCCGGGAGGACCTGCGGCAGGGAAATGACTCCTCCATCGGCGCCGTACTGCGGGATGAGCTGACGGAAAACCTTCGCCGGGGAGAACAGTCGATCCTGCTGCTCAATCGCCGTGGGGCCAGCCGGATGGTCATCTGTGCTGCGTGTGGAGAGGCCCCTCAGTGCAGCCGCTGCTCCATCCACCTGACCTATCACAGGGCCAACGGACGGCTGATGTGCCACTACTGCGGCCACAGCGAGCCGCTCCCCAGCCGCTGTCCGGTCTGCGGCGGGCCGCTGGTCTTTGTGGGATACGGCACCCAACGACTGGAGGAGGATTTGGCGGAGCAATTTCCCGGCACACCTGTCCTGCGTCTGGATGCGGATACCGTCTCCGCCGCCCACACCCACCGACAACTGCTGCAAAAATTTGAGCGGGAGAAAATTCCCATTCTCATCGGCACCCAGATGGTGGCTAAAGGCCTGGACTTTGAAAATGTGACCCTGGTGGGAGTGATCGACGCTGATATGACGCTCCACATGGACGATTTCCGGGCAGGGGAGCGTACCTTCTCTCTGCTCACCCAGGTAGTCGGTCGGGCCGGACGGGGGCTGCGAGAGGGGAGAGCAGTCATACAGACTTTTCACCCCCAGAACAGCATCATCAATGCCGCCGCAAAGCAGGACTATGACAGTTTTTATGCCGAGGAGATTCACCTCCGAAATATGCGGCAGCTGCCCCCTTATCGGGATCTGATCGTATTGACCGTCACCGGTCCGGAGGAGGGCGCCGTTCTTCGGAGCAGTATGCGGCTACGGGACGGACTTGTAGCCTGGCAGGGAAGCACTCTGATGAAGGACACGCCCTTTTCCGTGCTGGGGCCTGCCCCTGCCAATGTGGTCAAGGTAAACGGCCGCTACCGCTACCATCTCACCGTCACCGGACGGAACGACCGCTCCATGCGGCAGATGGTCGCCCAACTGCTGCGGGCGGCGTCAGCGGATAAACAAAACCGGGGGTTGGCTGTCTTTGCAGATGTCAATCCTATGGATGGATAATGCGGATAACGATAGGAGAGAGTGCTATGATTCGAAACATTGTCAAAAAGGGAGACCCTGTTCTGAACAAGGTCTGTCACCCTGTCACCAAATTTGATCCTAAGCTCCACCGTCTGCTGGACGATATGCGGGAGACGCTGATCGATTCCAACGGCGTCGGCCTGGCCGCTCCTCAGGTAGGCATTCTCCGCAGGGTCGTTCTGGTCATGAACGAGGAGGAGCATATCCACGAGTTGATTAACCCTGTCATCGTCTCCTCCTCCGGAGAGCAGACGGGGCTGGAGGGATGTCTCTCCCTTCCGGGGCAGTACGGCTATGTCACCCGGCCCATGACAGTTCGAGTCAGGGCCCAGGACCGGAACGGAGACTGGTTCGAGGTGGAGGATCAGGGGCTCACTGCTCGATGCTTCTGTCACGAGCTGGCCCATCTGGACGGGCACCTGTTTGACGAGCTGTGCGACCGAACCTACTCCACAGAGGAGCTGGACGAGATGGAGGCCGCCAAAAACGAGAGCGAGGCAGAGTGATGCGCATCGTCTTTATGGGGACACCGGAGTTCGCCGTCCCCTCGCTGAAGCGCCTGATTGCCGACGGCCATGAGATTGCCGCCGTCTACACGCAGCCGGATAAGCCCAAAAACCGTGGGATGAAGCTGACTTTCTCCCCGGTGAAGGAGGTCGCTCTGGCCCATGGGATACCTGTCGTCCAGCCCCAGAAGCTCCGGGAGGAGGGGGCACTGGAGACGCTGGCGGCACTTCAGCCCGAGCTGATGGTCGTGGCGGCTTACGGCAAAATTCTGCCCCGTCCCTTCTTTGAGCTGCCCCCTCTGGGCTGCATCAATGTACACTCGTCTCTGCTCCCCAAATACCGGGGGGCCGCCCCCATCAACTGGGCGGTCATCAACGGTGAGCGGGAGACAGGCGTGACCATTATGGACATCGCAGAGGCGCTGGACGCGGGGGATATCCTCTCTCAGGCGTCAACCCCCATCGACGCCGATGAGACGGCGGAGGCCCTTCATGATCGGCTGGCAGAGATGGGTGCCGACCTGCTCAGCGAGACAGTGGACCGGATCGATGCCGGGACGGTTCACCGGATACCTCAGGACAATTCCCTTGCAACCTATGCCCCCATGCTCAGTCGGGAGCTTTCCCCTATCGACTGGAACCGCAGCGCCCGGGCAATACACGACCAGGTCCGAGGTCTGGTCCCCTGGCCCGCGACCACAGCCCAGGTGGGCGGGCAGTCCTTTAAGGTGTTCGCCACCGAAGTCACCGGAGATAAGACCGACAGAGCGGGTGGAACGCTGCTGGGAACAGACGGCCATGGCATCCTGATGGCCTGTGGCGACGGCGGTGTCTTGCGCATAACGGAGGTTCAGGCCCCCGGCAAAAAGCGGATGCAGGCCGCCGACTACCTCCGGGGCCATCCCCTGGTATAGCGAAAATGTGACAGAGTGAGGTCGATCACCATGGATATATCTCCCAAGGAATATGTGGTAGCACAGATCACCGGCGACTATGCCTTTCTGCGCCGGACAGATGTGCTCTCTGACCAGCTGAATCAGGTGGCGCTGGCGCTGCTGCCGGAGGGGCTGGAGGTGGGGTCCCGGCTGCGTTGGGAACTGTTTGCCTACACTCTGTTGAACTGATATGGAGAAGAACAACTCTGCATCATCCTCTCGGGCGGTGGCTCTGGAGGTATTGGTCGCCTGCGAAAAACGCCATGCGTGGTCGGACAGCGCACTGTCTGCGGCGATCCGTCGGGCGGAACTTTCCGGCCGGGACGCCGCCCTGACCAGCCGCCTGTGCTATGGGGTGCAGCAGAACCAAATGCTCCTCCTCTACTGGTTGGAGCAGCTCTGCCGAACTCCTGTGGAGCAGTTGGAGCTGCCCATCCGTCTGATTCTGGAGCTGGGCCTGTATCAGCTGGCGTTTCTGGATCGCGTCCCCGCCCACGCCGCAGTGGATGAGAGCGTCAAACTGGCCCGGGCGTGGAGCAGGAATCCCCGTTCTCCCGGTCTGGTCAACGGCGTCCTTCGGTCTTTTCTGCGCCAAAAGGGCGCGCTCTCCGCTCCCGAATCCCTTTCTGTCCGCTACAGTCATCCCCAGTGGCTGGTAGAGCTGTTGCGGGACGAGGTTCCCGATGGCACTCTGGAAGCGCTGCTCCAGGCGAATAACAGCCAGCCGGCCACCGTCGTTCAAGTCAACCCTCTGAAAACGGATGGAGAGACGCTGCTGCGCCGTTTGGAAGGGGAGGGGGTCACTGCGCAGGCCCATCCATTCCTGCCGGGCTGCTACCAGGTGTCCGGAACGGGGGACTTGAGCCGTTTGGCGAGCTTTCGGGAGGGACTGTTTCAGGTTCAGGACGCCGCCGCTCGTCTGGCCGTATTAGCTGCAGAGCCCCGGCCTGGCATGGACGTGCTGGACGCCTGCGCCGCCCCGGGCGGCAAGAGCTTTCAGACAGCCATGGAGATGGGTGACAGGGGCTCCATCCTCTCCTGCGACCTCCAGGCCAAAAAGCTCTCCCGAATCCGTGAGGGGGCAGACCGTTTGGGCATCGGCTGCATCACCACCCGGGCAATGGACGGACGGGTATTTCAACCGGAGCTGGAAGAGAAATTTGACCTGGTGCTTGCGGACGTCCCCTGCTCCGGCCTGGGCATTATCCGTAAAAAACCAGATATCCGATATAAAGAGCCGGCGTCGCTGGATCGTCTGCCGGAGATCCAGCGGGCCATTGTGGACAACGTCTCCCGGTACGTGGCCCCCGGCGGAACGCTGCTCTATTCCACCTGCACGGTTCTGCGTCGGGAGAATCAGGAGGTCGTCTCTGCATTTCTCTCCGGACACCCCGGTTTTCATCCGGAGGCGTTCACTCTGCCCGGAGTGGGAGACTGCGACGGGATGAAGACCCTTTGGCCTCACCTGCACGGGACGGACGGATTCTTTATGGCAAAGCTGAGGAGAGAGACATGACCGACATTAAATCCCTGTCCCGCGCCGAGTTGGAGGCCCTGATGATTGGATTGGGACAGCCCAAATTTCGGGCCAAGCAGGTCTTTCAGTGGCTCCACCGGGGCGTCGCATCTTTTGAGGAGATGTCCGACCTGCCAAAGGCACTACGGGAGCAGCTGGCAGACCAATGCACTCTCACTGTTCCCCATGTAGAGCGAAAACAGGTCTCCCGGTTGGATGGGACGATCAAATATCTCTGGAGACTGGGGGACGGCAACTGCGTAGAGTCGGTGCTGATGCGCTATCGGCATGGGAACACCGTCTGCGTCTCCTCCGAGGTGGGCTGTCTCATGGGCTGCGCCTTCTGCGCCTCCACTCTGGGCGGCCTGGTTCGTCGCCTGACCGCCGGAGAGATTTTGGATCAGGTTATTTTTGTTCAGAAGGAATCAGGGGAAAAAATCTCTAACATTGTTCTGATGGGGATCGGAGAGCCGCTGGACAATTTCGATGCAGTCATGCGCTTCCTGGAATTGGTCAACGATCCGGACGGAGTCAATATCGGGATGCGACACATCTCTCTTTCTACCTGCGGTCTAACAGAAAAAATTGACAAACTTGCCGGTTATCGGTTACAATTAACTTTATCAGTATCGCTCCATGCCCCGGATGACGAAACTCGCTCCCGGCTGATGCCGGTCAACCGTTCAGTGGGGGTGGACAGGCTGTTTGACTGCTGCCGGCGGTACTTTGAAACCACCGGGCGGCGCATTTCCTACGAGTATGCCATGGTGGACGGGGTCAATGACCACGACTGGCAAGCTGATTTGCTGGCCCGCCGCCTGAAGGGGATCCCTGGTCATGTGAACCTGATCCCACTGAACAACGTGCGGGAAAGTCCTCTAAAGCCCAGCACCCGGACGAGGCAATTCCAGCATCGTCTGGAGCAGCAGGGGGTCACCACCACGGTCCGGCGGAGACTGGGCAGCGACATTGATGCCTCCTGCGGTCAGCTTCGGAGAAAGACCCTGGGTCTTAAAGATACAGAATAACAGACCGACAGGTCTGCGGGAAAGCCGGTGAGAAAGTGCAGGTCGCTGCATGGAAAAAAACCGATGTGGGCTGTGTGCGCGCTCACAATGAGGACGCGTGTTTCACCTGTGTGGAGGACGATATGAGCCTGGGCATCGTCTGCGACGGCATGGGCGGCGCCAACGCGGGAGAGGTCGCCAGTCAGCTGGCCATAGACAGCTTCGCGCAGACGCTGCTCCAGGCACTCTCTGCACCGGCAGGCGGAAGTGAGTGTCCTCCAGAGGAACAGCTGCGCTATGCCCTGGAGCGGGCCAATCAGTCGGTCTACTGCTATGGCTGGGAGCACCCGGAATGTCGGGGCATGGGTACGACCATCGTGGCCACCCTGGTACTCGAATCAACGGCCTATATTCTCAACGTGGGAGACAGCAGGGCCTATGCGCTTCGAGGCTGCGGAATCCGGCAAATCACCCAGGATCATTCCCTGGTGGGAGAGCTGCTCCGGGCGGGGCGCATCACGCCGGAGCAGGCGAGGAATCACCCCAGGAAAAATATAATCACCCGGGCGCTGGGAACCGAACGCCATATCGCCGGTGACCTGTTCGTCCACAGACTTCAGTCCGGTGAGCGACTTCTGCTCTGCTCCGACGGGCTGACCAATGAACTGACAGACAGCGAGATCTATGAGCTGGTACAGCAGGATGGGCCTATTGAAGAGGGCTGTCAGCGACTGCTCAATGCGGCCCTGCTCCGTGGAGCGCACGACAATGTGACGGCAGTCCTTATGGATCTGCAGAACAGCGCGGAAAGGTAAGGAAGGTTTTTCATGGATCAATACATCGGAAAATACCTTGACGATCGATATGAGATACTGGAAGAGATCGGCAGCGGCGGCATGGCTGTGGTCTATAAGGCCAGGTGCCATCGCCTGAATCGTCTGGTTGCGGTCAAAATTTTGCGCCCCAACATGATGCTAGACGACGATATCCGCCGCCGGTTTCACAACGAGTCTCAGGCGGTCGCCATGCTCTCCAGTCCCAATATCGTCAGTGTCTACGATGTCGGTCAGTTCGAGGGCGCAGACTATATCGTCATGGAGCTGATCGAAGGGATCACCCTGAAGGAGTATATGCAGAAGCGCGGCGGCGTTCTGGACTGGCGGGAGGCGCTTCACTTTACAACGCAGATCATGCAGGCCCTTCGTCATGCCCACAGCCGGGGCATCGTCCACCGGGATATCAAGCCACAGAACATCATGGTTCTCCGGGACGGCAGCGTCAAGGTGGCCGACTTTGGCATTGCCCGTATTATGGACAGCCAGAAAACGCTGACTACAGAGGCTTTTGGCAGCGTCCACTATGTCTCTCCGGAGCAGGCAAAGGGCCTCTCGGTGGATGCCCGGAGCGATATCTATTCCGCCGGTGTCGTCCTGTATGAAATGCTCACCGGACAGCTGCCCTTTGACGGGGATACGCCCGTCTCCATCGCGCTCCAGCACATAAACGCCACGCCCACACCGCCCCGGAAGCTGAATCCCCGGGTGCCCGAGGGCATGGAACAGATTTGTAAGCAGTGTATGTGCGCCCGGCTGGAGCTACGATATGCCGACGCCAAGCTGGTTTTGAAGGATCTGGAGGAATTCCGCCGGAACCCGAATATTGTGTTCCCCTATGCCGATCCGTGGGACGCAAAGACGAAGGTTACCGACTGTTCGCCCAACTCTGACCACCCACAGCCTGCGGCTCCGGTAAGCTCTGTGCGGACTGTGAGCCAGGCAGAGCAGGAGCCAGGAGACGGGGAGCTGGAGTTCGAAAATACTGCCGCGCTGGAGGCCTATGAGGATCAGCAGCGGAAAAAGGCGCGCATCATTTACACCTGTGCCATCGTTGCCATTGTGGGCGTTATCATTGCCATCTGCTTTATGCTCTACCAGAATTTTCTGGAAGATATTCTGGACACAGGGGACGTCTATGAGGTGCCCTCCCTCTCCGGCATGACGGTGGATGAAGCCAAGGAGCTGATTGCCACCGAGCTCGGCGGACATTTTGAGGTGGTCATATCCTCCACGGAATATGACGACTCCGTGGAGGCAGGAGATATCATTTCTCAGGCACCCTCCTATGGCAGCACGACCAAGAGCGACCTGACAACAATCAGCGTTGTCGTCAGCTCCGGTGTGTTGGAGGATGACAGTATCTATATGCCCAATCTGATTCGGAAGGATTACCGTACTGCCGAGGCAGAGCTGGAAAATGATTATGGTGTGGTAGTCACCTATGGAGACAGGGTCTACTCCGATATCATTGACGAGGGACTGATCGTCTCTACCGATCCGGTTTCCGGCTCGGTGCTGGAGGAAGGGCAGACTGTCATTCTCTACGTCAGTAAGGGCCCTGAAACCCGGGCAGTATCCATGCCCAATCTGGTGGGGATGGATCTGGAAGAGGCCCGGGAGGCGCTGGAGAGCATCGGCCTGACCCTGGGCGATAGCGTAACCGTTGCCGGGAGCCGGACTGCCGGCGAGATCATCTATCAGAGCGTAAAATACGGCAGCGAGGTGGACCCGGGCACGGAGGTTCATGTTCAAATCAGCGACGGCTCCCTGAGCTCTGGAAACAGCTCAGACGATGCCGACAGCAGCACAGGGGGAAGCGATGCTTCTTCCAATGACAGCTCTGCTGAACAGACATCCACTACGCCGGTCTATGAAATCCTCATCCCCCTTCACACATCGGACGAGGATGCCGGCACCACTCCCACCGTATCTGTGACGATCAACGGGGAGGTCATTCTGAATATGACCTACTCCGCAGATGCGACTCAGGCATCCACCGTATACAGCGGAGAGATCAGCGACATCATTGTCCTGATCGACGGGGTACAGACCAACGTCTTTACCTGTGAGGACATCTCTGAGTGACGGGGGTCATTATCCGCTCTCTCAGCGGCTTTTACGATGTGGATGTCCAGGGGCAGACGCTCCGTTGCCGAGGCCGGGGCAAGCTGCGATATCAGAAGCAGAAACCCTTGGTTGGAGATCAAGTAGAGGTGACCCGGCTCACCGAGCGTGAGGGTGCGCTGGACGCCATTCTTCCCCGGCGCAACGCCCTGGAGCGCCCTGCTGTGGCCAATATGGATCAAATCCTTGTCGTAGCCTCCGGTGCAGTTCCCGTGACAGACCCATTCCTGATCGACCGAATCACCGCCCTGGCCATTGCCGTGGACTGTCAGCCGATTATCCTGTTCAACAAATGGGATCTGGTGCCTGTCCCGGAGCTGGCAGAGATCTATGGAAATGCCGGTTTTACCGTCATTCCGTGCAGTGCCAGAACCGGCCAGGGGGTGGAGGCGATCCGCTCCTGTTTGCAGAATCGCATCTCCGTCTTTACCGGAAATTCGGGTGTGGGGAAGTCCAGCCTGCTCAATGCCCTGGAGAGTAGCTTGGAACTGGCCACCGGAGAGGTCAGCGCCAGGCTGGGACGGGGGAGACACACCACCCGGATGGTAGAGCTGTTTCGCCTTCCGGGAAATGCTCTGGTAGCGGATACGCCAGGCTTTGCCGCCTTTGATGCCCAGACCCCGGAGCTGATGGATACGCAGGCGCTGGCCGACGATTTCCCGGAATTTCGGCCCTACCTGTCCGACTGTGCCTTTGCGGACTGCGCTCACGTGAAGGAAAAGGGCTGTGGCCTGCTGGCCGCAATAGAGGAAGGGAAGGTATCCAAAAGCCGCCATGATAGCTATGTGCGGCTCTATCAACAGGCAAAGGAGTTTCGGCCGTGGGAGAATCACGGAAAAAACGGGCCGTTCTGATCGGCGCGGCATCTGACTCCCTTCCGCCTGAATTGGCGGAGCGGGTACATCCGGATGACTTCATCATCTGTGCCGACGGTGGACGGGGGTTGGCAGAGCGTTTGGGCCTGCGGCCGGACTGGTATGTAGGAGACAATGACTCCGGTGGACGGCCGGAGGGGCTGCCAGCCACTCTTCTGCCATCGGAAAAGGATGTCTCTGACATGGAGATGGCTGTTGACCAGGCCCTCAAACTGGGCTACAGGGAGCTGCTGCTCCTGGGCTGCACCGGTGGCAGGAGCGACCATCACCTGGCCAACTTGGGCCTTTTGGAGCAGATTGACCAGCGGGGCGGCTGCGGCACCTTGCTGGATGGGGTAAATGAGGTGCGTTTTCTGGGGCCAGGCAGCTATCAGATCGAAAACCGACCGGCATACCACTATCTGGGCTTAATCCCATTGGATATGACTGTCACCGGTGTCACGCTGACCGGTGTTCGCTATCCGTTGGAAAGCTTCACGCTTCACCGCGGCTCTACCCGGTCAGTCAGCAATGAGATATTGCCAGGAACCACCGCTGTACTCACCATTCGAGCGGGTCATATCTATTTAATCCGCTCGCAGCCTGAATCCGCCGATTTATGAGAAAGAAGGAAAGACTGAAATGAAAAGGATAATCGCTTTGCTCCTGACTGCCGTGCTCTGCCTGCAGCTCTGTGTTCCTGCCTCTGCGGTAATGACCACGACAGACGTGACAGACGATGTGAGCACGTCGGGTGAGGTATCTGCCGATGACGAAGAAGACGCCTCCGCCTCCGCTGATGGAAGCGACGAGGCGAATGAAGCCGTAGCAGACGAGGCCGAAGCTGCTGTTGCCGCAGAATCTGAGAAAGCGGAAGAGACTGCCGATGCAGAGGCAGCGGATGAGGCGGTAGCTATTTCCGATGATTCGGAGGAAGAATCGTCAGAGGATACTGCAGATAATGTCGCTGATGCCGTTGAGGATGACGACGCTCTATACAACGGAAACGAGGCGGATTATAACGATCCCCAGTTTCTTCAGCTGCTGGAGAACGGTTTTTTTGAGGAAAGCGAGGACGATGGCATCTCTACCGCTGCCTCTTATTCCCACAGCAGCCGGTTTAACGGCTATACCATCACAAAGGGCATTGACGTCTCCAAGTGGAACGGAACGATCAACTGGTCCAAGGTCAAAGCATCCGGTATCAGCTTTGTTATAATCCGTTGCGGCTATCGGGGAGCCAGCGATGGTACTTTGTATACGGACAGTATGTTTGAGACGAACATCAAGGGCGCCCTTGCAGCCGGATTGGAGGTTGGCGTTTACGTCTATTCTCAGGCCATCACCACATCAGAGGCCAAGGCGGAAGCCAATCTCGCGCTCCAAATGTGCGCAGGCTATTCCTTTACGCTTCCCATCGTTCTGGACTATGAGTACTATACGACTACCTCTGGTCGCCTGGCAACGGCGAGCCTGACCAAGACCCAGAGAACCAATATCTGCCTGGCCTTCTGTGATACGGTGGATGCCGCAGGCTACGGCGCCATGGTCTATGCCAACAAGAGTATGCTGGAGGACGATGTCTATGCCCAGCAGATCGTGGACGCAGGCTATGAGGTATGGCTGGCTCAGTGGCGGTCCAGCGCGACCTATTCCGGTACTTATACCTACTGGCAGTATTCTGACAGCGGCTCTGTCAGCGGCATCAGCTCTCCTTCCAGCGGAGTGGATGTGGACTATCGCTATGAACTGCCCTCGCCCACTATCACGCTGACCTACTGTGCCGCTACGGGCGTGCGGCTGGCCTGGAGCAATGTATCTCTGGCGGACAGCTATGTCGTCTATCGAAGGGTTTCCGGAGAAACCGCCTGGACAAAGCTGGGCACTGTCAGCAGCAGTGATGAACGGACTTGGCTGGATGAAACCGCAGTGGCAGGGACGACCTATGAGTATGTTGTCCGTGCCTGCGATGGTTCCATTCTCTCTCCCTATCAGCGGACGGGAACAGAGGTCGATTACGAGCCGGAATTCTCCCTCGCCTCGGCAAAGCAAACCAGCAGTGGAGTCCAGCTCACCTGGAGTGCATCCTCCGACTATGATTCCTATCAGATCCTGCGCAGGAGCGGATACTCCGGTAGCTGGACAACGGTCGCAACTATTACAGATGTGTCCAAGACGTCCTATCTGGATACCACCGAATTGACCAGTGGGACGCTCTATTCCTACACCATTGTAGGTGTAAGCAACGGGGCAAAGGATGATTACGACACTTACGGCATTCAGTTGACCTGGATCGGCGCGCCAGGGCTGGTCTCCGCCTCTTCTTATAAGACGGGCATGAAGGTGACCTGGAGTGCTGTGTCAGGAGCTGACGGATACCGGGTCTATCGAAGGGTGAATGGCAGCTGGACGCTGCTCTCTGTCATAACCGGAAGCAGCAACGTCTCCTACTATGACAGTGATGCCACTGCCTCTGGTACCTCCTATACCTATACGGTACGGGCTTATCAGGGCAGCATCCTTGGCCCATATAGCAGCTCCGGTATTTCTGGCACCCGGGTCGCTACGCCTACGCTGATCAGTGCCGGCATGAGCGGGAGCAGCATGAAAATTCAGTGGAATGCGGTCAGCGGTGCTACGACATATTACATCTACCGCAAAACCTCCAGCTCTGGCTGGTCCAAAATCGGCACAACCTCCAGCGGAGCCACCTCTTATCTGGATTCTACAGCTACCAGCGGCACAGTCTATACCTATACCGTCCGTGCCATCGTTTCTGGCAATATGAGCTGGTATGACGAGTCTGGTGTTTCTGGTCTGTATCTGGGTACAGTCAGCCTTAAGTATGCCTCTCGTATAGATTCTGGGATTACCGTCACATGGAATGCTGTATCTGGGGCTACAACGTATGCTGTATACCGAAAAACGGGAATTTCTGGGAGTTGGAAAAGGGTAGCCACTGTTACAACGACCTCCTATTCTGAAACAGAAACACTGAGCTCCACCGAAAAGTATTATTACACGGTTCGCGGGCTTGCCACTTATAATGGCAAAACTGTTATGGGAGGCTATCAGTCGGATGGCATTCTCCTTACTGATTTGGCAACGCCCACTTTGACAGGGGTGACAAGCTCGTCCAATGGCCTGACAGTGAGCTGGGGCAGTGTGACAGGCGCCACCAGCTATTATATCTACCGTAAGGTGAGTGGCGGCTCCTGGTCCAGGGTGGGTACCGTCAGCAGCGGAACCTCGTGGACGGATGCCTCTGCCAAAGCGGGAACTGTCTACATCTATACTGTACGCGCAGTCAAGGATGGATGCCTGAGTTGGTATAATACCGCTGGAATCTCCGGCATATGGCTGTCTGCGCCTACAATCGCATCTGTGACAACTGTTGCCACTGGTGTTCGTATTAAGTGGAGCAGTGTGGATGGAGCTGCCAACTATCGCATCTATCGCAAAACGACTGGCGGCAGTTGGAAGCTACTGGCAACCACTACCAAGACCCAGTATGACGATACCGATGCGTTGACTTCCGGCACAACATATCTTTACACTGTGCGAGGCTGCACGTCCTTAAGCGGCTCCACTGTCCTCGGCGCACTTGCATCCAACAGCACGTTCTGCTATTTGGGCGTCCCCGCATTGGAGAGCGTAAAGGCTGCAAGCTCTGGCCTGACAGTGAGCTGGGGCAGTGTGACAGGCGCCACCAGCTATTATATCTAC
>JAJPXB010000079.1:0-5375 GCA_021205695.1 Clostridiales bacterium | reverse complement strand
TGGCCTGACAGTGAGCTGGGGCAGTGTGACAGGCGCCACCAGCTATTATATCTACCGTAAGGTGAGTGGCGGCTCCTGGTCCAGGGTGGGTACCGTCAGCAGCGGAACCTCGTGGACGGATACCTCAGTGCAGAGTGGGATCGCTTATATTTATACAGTTCGAGCTGTCTGCAACGGGAATATGAGCTGGTATAACACTACTGGCATTTCCGGAAGCTGGCTGGGCACTCCTGAGTTAACCTCCGTTACAACGGTGTCTGCCGGCGTAAAGATTTCCTGGAACACCGTTGAAAACGCCTCCGGCTACCGTGTCTACCGCAGAACTGAAGGAGGGAGCTGGACCTTCCTGAAAGCGGTCACAAACACGAGCTATACAGACTCCAGCCTTGCTGATTACAATACCAACTATTACTATACCGTGCGGGCTTACACAACTGTGAACGGAACGACCTGTTACAGCAGCTATGACACTACAGGTATGATGATTCATTTCCTTGCAGTTCCTCAACTCAGTGGTGCCGACAGCACTGCTTCCGGTATTACGGTCAGCTGGCTCAAGGTCAGCGGAGCGACCTCCTATTTGATTTACCGCAAGACCGCCAGCACCGGATGGAAAGAAATCGCCACTTTGGACAGCGGCGATACCAGCTATGATGATGCCTCAGGTGTTTCCGGAACGACCTACTACTATACGGTTCAGGCAAAAAGCGCAAACGGTCTCAGCTGGTACGACGAAACCGGTGTCTCCGCCGTCTGTCAGTGATACAGAAACCCATCGCAGGAAATCCATCTGACACAAACCGCTGCCCCTCTGCATATCCTGTAACAGCAGGGTATCCAGAGGGGCAGCTTTTCTATCTGCGCTGACGATGCCGCACAGGGAAGGGGGCACTGTCAATGAAGATCATCATTTTAAAATCGCCGAAATTTTTGTCCGGTCTGCTTAAGTTGGCGTTCCACATCGATGCAATCGATTCAAAGGAATGACGGGCGGCATTGACGCATACTCTCTCTCAGAACCGCGTCCGGTCTGGCCGGGCGCAAAGGAGAGGATGACTTTTGGAACTTGAATTGACCGGAACCAGTATCGACCATTTTGCGCTGATACAGGACAGCGGATACAGCCGGGAGGAGACACTGGAGATGATTGTCCCGGATGCCTGCCCAGATATCGCACAGGTGACGGACACCTGGGGCTTTTGTTGCCTGACCCGTCGGGAGGTGACAGACTCCGGTGCCCTGCTGACAGGGCGGGTCAGGGTGACAATCCTGTATATTCCGGAGGGTGGCAGGGGGCTGCAACGGCTGGAAGCAGAGCTGTCCTTCCAGCATCTGAGCGAGTGCGCCCAGGTGGACGGCAACACCCGTCTGCTGGCCAGGGCATGGGTGTCCTCAGCGGAGACCCGGATATTGAACCCCAGAAAAGTCCTGATCCGCACAGATATCTGTGAAAAGGTGCAGCTTTATCGCCTTCAGACCCTCCGGGTTTACGGCGCGCTGAACGCTGACGACACACTTGGGATTCAAACCCTGTTGCAGCAGGAACAGACCGACCTGGTGACTCAGACTGCTGAAAAGGTCTTTGTCCTGGAAGAAGAGCTGAGCCCGTCCGGCAACCGGGCTGTATTTGGTGCTCCGTTGCGGATACGCCCAGAGGCCTGTTGCGGGGAGGCCAGGTTGATCGGTTCCAAGCTGGTGCTGAAAGGGACCGTCCGGCTCCAGTCTCTCTGGCAGGAGGAGGGAGGAGCGTTGGTTTCCGACAGCTTTGACATTCCCTTTTCTCAAATGTTGGACGCTGCCGGAGTGGGGGAAGGCGCCCAATACCGGGTCTGGCTTCAGTTTCAAAGCTGGCAGTTTGGTCAGCTCTCCGGAGACGGGAGATCTCTGCCAATCACTCTGGAGCTGTGTGCCCAGGCAGTATTTTGCGAGCGAATCCCCATGTCCCTGATCACCGACGCATACAGCGTCTATTATCCCACGAAGCTGCATACGGAGCGTTGGAACATCTGTCAGCAGAACCAGGAGGAGGCCCGACAGCCTGTCCGCGAATTCGTCGCCTGTGAGCAGGGCATTCAGACCGTATTAGACTGCCATGGGGAGTTAGGACTTGCTCAGATGACAAGGGAGGGCAGTCAGTGTACCGTTACCGTCCCTGTCTCTGCCACTGTCCTGTGCTTGGATGAGGATGGAAGCCTGTTTTCCGTCCTGCGTTCCTTTGCAGCCGCTTTCCAGATGCCATGCCCTCCGGAGCAGGGGCTTCGGTGCGGCTGTACACTGCTTCAGATGGAGGCCCTGCCTGCCGCTGCCGGGCTGGAGCTGCGGGGAACGATCGCGCTGCACCTACAGACCCGGCAGGAAACAGAGGTCTCTGGCCTGGCCGGGTTGGATGTAGATCGGGAGCATCCCCAGGAGCACGCCGGACAGCCCTCTGTTGTGCTGCGCCGTCCCGCTCCGTCAGAGTCCCTGTGGGATATCGCCAAACGCTGCTCCACCACCTGCCAGGAGATCTGTGCTGCCAACGGTCTGGAGGAAGGTCAGCTGCTGGGAGATCAGATGCTGCTGATCCCCCGGAAGCGGTAAGGGAGGAATCAGATGGAACACGTCAAACTCTATGAGGAGATCGCCCGGCGGACAGAAGGGGACATCTATATCGGCGTCGTGGGCCCGGTTCGGACAGGGAAGTCCACCTTCATCAAGCGCTTTATGGAGACGCTTGTCATTCCAAACATTGAAAATGTCTATCGCCGGGAACGTGCCAGGGATGAGCTGCCCCAGTCCGGTAGCGGCCGCACCATTATGACCGCTGAGCCCAAATTCGTCCCCGAGGAAGCCGCGCAGGTGGAGTTGGAGGGCGGCGTCCGCTTCTCCGTCCGTCTGATTGATTCGGTGGGCTATCTGGTGGACAGCGCAGTGGGACAGACGGAAGACGGGAGTCCCCGAATGGTAACAACGCCCTGGTTCGACCACGAGGTCTCCATGGCGGAGGCCGCCGAGCTGGGAACAAGGAAGGTCATAGCTGAACACTCCACCATCGGAATCGTAGTGACCACGGACGGCACTGTCACGGAAATCCCCCGGGAGGATTATCTGGAAGCGGAAGATCGGGTCATTCAGGAGCTGAAGGCGCTGAACAAGCCCTTCCTGGTGCTGCTCAACTCCCAGGAACCCGGCTCTGACAGGGCGAGGGCGATTGCCACGGATATTTCCTCCCGATACGAGGTCAGCTGTCTCCCTGTGAACTGTCTGGAGCTGCGGGAGCAGGATGTAACCCAGATCATTCAGTCCGTCCTCTATGAGTTCCCGTTACAGGAGCTGGCGCTGTTTCTGCCCTCCTGGGTGGATGCACTGCCCTATGACCATCCCATCAAATCCGGGCTCTATCAGTCTATCCAGACCGTAGGTGGGCAGATCAGCCGTATCCGACAGGTACGGGACAGCCTGGCTCAGCTGGGAGCCTGTGAGAGCGTCAGCCGGTGTGAGCTGTCCGGGATAGATCTGGGCAGGGGAGAGGTCCAGGCCACCGTGGAGGTGCCCAGAGAGCTGTTCTACGAGACGTTGAGCCAGCAATCCGGCTTTTCGATTGGAGACGATGGAGATCTGATTCAGCTTTTGACCCAGCTCTCCACAGTAAAACGGGAATATGACAAGGTTGACGCAGCGCTCCGGGAGGTTCGGGAAACCGGTTACGGCATCGTCGTCCCGTCCATGGATGAGCTGACGCTGGAGGAACCGGAGATCATGCGGCAGGGGGGACGCTATGGCGTTCGGCTCAGGGCCAGCGCTCCCTCCATCCATATGCTTCGGGCGGACATTGAGACGGTCATTTCGCCCATCGTGGGCAGCGAGAAACAGAGTGAGGAGATGATTAATTATCTGCTCCAGGAGTTCGAGGGGGACACGCAAAAGATCTGGGAGTCCAACATCTTCGGAAAATCCTTCCATGAGCTGGTCAACGAGGATCTCCAGGGCAAGCTGAACCGGATGCCGGAGGACGCCCGGGTCAAGCTTCGGGAGACGTTGGAGCGCATCATCAACGAGGGCACCGGAGGACTGATCTGCATCATCCTCTGATGGGGAAAACCGTGCAGAGCAGACGAATAACAAGCCTGCTCTGCATATCTCTTTCTATTTCTTTCCCTTAAGATGGGCCAGAGGATTCATCTCTGCGGCGTCCGCCAGATTTTCGCTGCTGACGTGGGTGTAAATTTGAGTGGTGTTCAGGTGGTCGTGGCCCAGAACCTCCTGCAATGTGCGGACATCCACGCCGCTCTGGAGCATCAGTGTCGCGGCGGTATGGCGCAACTTGTGGGCGGAGTAAAGGCTGGGATCAAGCCCGGCAGAAGCCAGGGCATTTTTGATCATCAAATGGACAGCACTTTTAGAAATGCGTTTTCTCTGATTGCTGACAAACAGCGCTTCCGGATCGATCAGGGTCATGCCATTTCTGACCACCAAATAGTTCTCTAAAGCGTCCACACAGCTATCATTTAGATACAAAATCCGCTCTTTATTGCCCTTGCCGAGTACGCGGACCGTGTTTCCCTGGATGCTGGACACGTTCAGATTTACCAGCTCGGAGATTCGCAGGCCGCAGTTCAGAAAAAACACCAGAATACAGTAATCCCGCGCTTGGTTTTTGCCGTGGACCGAGTCGAGCAGCCGGACGGATTCCTCCAGGGTCAGGTATCGCGGCAGAGATTTTCGAATCTTCGGGGAGTCCAGATCCTGGATAGGATTTTCCTCCAGCTTGTGGGTCTTGACAGTCAAGTATTTGAACAGCGAACGAATGGCTGATATCTTTCTGGCCCGGGACGCCTCGTTGAGACCTTTTTCGCGGTTCAGGTAGGTCAGATAGCTGTAAACATCACTGAGAGAGATTTGTCGAATAAAGTCAATATCAATATCGTCGGTCGGGATCTCGTTTTCCGGCATATCCCGTGGGACGACCCGCTTAAGCCGCTTCATGTAGCGGAAAAAACCCCGCAGATCCAGACAGTATTCATCCACAGTGAGATTAGAATGACCTTTCACCGTCTCGTGATAGGATAAAAAGTCGCACAGCAAAGGCGATGCAAATTCACGGTAGTCCATAAGCTAAATCAGGGGTCTTCCGGCCTGGACGGGCAATTTTTGCCTCCCTCAACCTGAACAAAATTTTTATTTTGTTCAGGTTTGCGCCTCTTGAAAAAGCGGCTTCCTTTTCTACGCCGCTCTTTTCAGGCGGGGCTCCCCTGCCTCCTGTTCCTTATTATGTTCTGGGCAAAGCATATCACACCGCAAACCTAATGTCAAGAATGGCATCAGACGCAATCAGCGGTTCCTGTAGCATTACAATAGATGTGAGACCAGAGGATAGAAAAAGGCGATTGAGTTTG
>JAJPXB010000050.1 GCA_021205695.1 Clostridiales bacterium | reverse complement strand
TCATCAGACCCCGGAGGGTGTGGGGCTTGTTCTCGTCGTCCACGGCGGCGGAGTACTTCTTAAAGGTGGCGTAATCCGAGTTCCAGAGGGACTGCTGGAGCAGGCTGATGGTGACGGGGTTGTACAGGTGATCCTCGGCGTCGTAGCCCGCCCGGGACTTGTGGGCGCCCACAGAGTCCAGAGTGGTGTCGGTGGTCAGGCCCAGAGGGTCAAAGGCGTGGTTGTGCCGCCACTCCACCACGTCGTCGATCTCCTTCAAACCGATGCCGCCCACCCGGGAGACGGTGTTGGTGAAGTATTTGTCGATGACCTCCTGGTTGATGCCTACCGCCTCGAAGATCTGGGCGGACTGGTAGGACTGGAGGGTGGAGATGCCCATCTTGGAGGCGATCTTCACGATACCGTTGAGGATGGCCCGGTTGTAGTCGTCCACGGCGGCGGAGTATTCCTTGTCCAGCAGGTTCTTGTCGATCAGCTCTCCGATGCACTCCTGAGCCAGATAGGGGTTGATGGCCGCCGCGCCGTAGCCCAGGAGGGTGGCGAAATGGTGTACCTCTCTCGGCTCGGCGGACTCCAGGATGATGGAGAGGGAGGTGCGCTTACGGGTGCGGATCTGGTACTGCTCCAGGGCGGAGACGGCCAGTAGGGAGGGGATGGCCACATGGTTCTCGTCCACGCCCCGGTCGGAGAGGATGATGATGTTGGCCCCGTTCCGATAGGCCCGGTCCACCGAGACGAACATCCGGTCGATGGCCCGTTCCAGGGGAGTGTTCTTGTAGTACAGCAGGGAGACGGTCTCCACCTTGAAGCCGGGGACCTTCATGTTCCGGATCTTCATCAGGTCGATGCTGGTGAGGATGGGGTTGTGGATGCGGAGCATCTTGCAGTTCTCCGCCCGCTCCTCCAGCAGGTTGCCCTCCCGGCCCAGATAGACGGAGGTGTCGGTGACGATCTCCTCCCGGATGGCGTCGATGGGGGGGTTGGTGACCTGGGCGAAGAGCTGCTTGAAGTAGTTGAACAGGGACTGGTGCTTTTCCGACAGCACCGCCAGAGGGATGTCCACCCCCATGGCAGCGGTGGGCTCGGAGCCGGTCTGGGCCATGAGGAGGATGGAGTTCTTGACCTCCTCATAGGTGTAGCCGAAGGCCTTGTACAGCCGGTCGCGGTGCTCCTGGTCGTAGCTGGGCACCTTCTTGTTGGGGATCTTCAGGTCGGAGAGATGGATCAGGTTCATGTCCAGCCACTCGCCATAGGGCTGCCGGACGGCATAGCCCTCCTTCAGCTCGTCGTCGGTGATGAGCCGACCCTGTACGGTGTCCACCAGCAGCATTTTGCCGGGCTGGAGCCGGGACTTTTTGATCACCTTCTCCGGGGGGAAGTCCAGCACGCCCACCTCGGAGGAGAGCACCAGCTGGTCGTCGGAGGTGATGTAGTACCGGGAGGGACGCAGACCGTTCCGGTCCAGCACGGCTCCCACGCAGTCGCCGTCGGAGAACAGGATGGAGGCCGGGCCGTCCCAGGGCTCCATCATGGTGGCGTAATAGCGGTACATATCCCGCTTGGTGCGGGACATATTCTTGTCGTTCACCCAGGGCTCCGGGATGCACATCATCACCGCCATGGGCAGCTCGATACCGTTCATCACCAGAAATTCCAGGGTGTTGTCCAGCCGGGCGGAGTCAGAGCCCACCGGGTTGATGACCGGGTAGATCTTGTCCAGGTCGTCCTCGCTGAGGACGTTGGACTTCATAGTCTCCTCCCGGGCCAGCATCCGGTCCACGTTGCCCCGGATGGTGTTGATCTCGCCGTTGTGGAGAATGAAGCGGTTGGGGTGCGCCCGCTCCCAGGAGGGGTTGGTGTTGGTGGAGAACCGGGAGTGTACCATGGCGATGGCGGACTCATAGTCCTCATCCTGGAGATCGGTGTAGAACTGCCGCAGCTCCGCCACCAGGAACATCCCCTTGTAGACGATGGTGCGGCTGGAGCAGGAGACTACATAGGTGTTGTCGTTGGACTGCTCGAATACCCGACGGGCGATGTACAGCTTCCGGTCAAAGGCCAGGCCCTTCTTCACGCCGTCCGGGCGGCGAATGAACGCCTGTTCGATGTAGGGCATACAGGAGACGGCCTTCTGCCCCAGCACCTCCGGATGGGTGGGCACGGTGCGCCAGCCCAGCAGCTCCATGCCCTCCTTTTCCACGATGACCTCGAACATCTTCTTGGCCTGGTTCCGGGCCAGGGTGTTCTGGGGGAAGAAGAACATACCGATGCCGTAGTCCCGCTCTCCGCCCACGGTGAAGCCCGCCTGTTGGGCGGCCTTTTGGAAGAATTTGTGCCCGATCTGGAGCATGATGCCCACGCCGTCGCCGGTCTTGCCCTCGGCGTCCTTTCCGGCCCGGTGCTCCAGCTTCTCCACGATCTTCAGGGCGTTGTCCACCGTCGCATAGCTCTTTCGGCCCCGGATGTCCACCACGCAGCCGATGCCGCAGGCATCATGCTCGAAGCTGGGGTCGTAGAGGCCCTGGGCGGGCATTGTGCTCTCCGTTCTCACTTGTTCCATCTGTCTCGTTCCCCTTTCCAGAAAAAAGTGCCTTAGGCAGCCGAAAAAGGGTATAAAATCTCCTCTTTGCGGCCTCCCCATTGAGGCACTTTTCTGACGTGATTGTATTTTTTTATCTGCTCAGCAGCTCCTGGATGCGGCGGACCGCCTCCCGGGTGTCGTCGGCGTCGCCAAAGGCGGTCAGGCGGATATATCCCTCTCCGCTGGGGCCGAACCCGGCGCCGGGGGTGGTGACCACGCAGGCCTCGTGGAGCAGCTTGTCGAAGAACGCCCAGGAGCCGTACCCCTCCGGGGTGCGGAACCAGATATAGGGGGCGTTCACTCCGCCGTAGACGGTCAGCCCGGCGGCGGTCAGGCCCTCCCGGATGACCCTGGCGTTTTCCAGGTAGTACCGGATGGTGGCTTTGATCTGCGCCTGACCCTCTTCGGTGAAGGTGGCCTCGGCGGCTCGCTGAATGACGTAGGGCACGCCGTTGAACTTGGTTCCCTGACGGCGGTTCCACAGCCGGTTCAGGCTGACCCCCTCCCGCACCAGCTCCCTGGAGATGACGGTGTAGGCGCAGCGGTTGCCGGTAAAGCCCGCCGTCTTGGAGAAGGAGCGAAACTCGATGGCGCAGGTTTTGGCCCCGGGGATCTCAAAGATGGAGTGGGGGATGCCCGGCTCGGAGATGAACGCCTCATAGGCGGAGTCAAAGAGGATGACCGAGCCGTGCTCGTTGGCGTAATCCACCCAGGTCTGGAGCTGCTCCCTGGTGGCGGCGGCTCCGGTGGGGTTGTTGGGGGAGCAGAGATAGATCATGTCCGGCACCCGGTCCCCTGCGGGGAGGTCGGGGAAAAAGCCGTTTTCGGCGGTGCAGGGGAGGTAGACCAGATCTGTCCACTTCTCCCCGTCATAGTCGCCCGCCCGTCCGGCCATGGCGTTGGTGTCCACATAGACCGGGTAGACCGGGTCACAGACGGCCACCACGTTGTCCACGGAGAAGATGTCCCCGATGTTGCCGCAGTCGCTCTTGGCCCCGTCGGAGACGAAGATCTCGTCGTCCGCGATGTCCACGCCCCGACGTTTGTAATCGTCCCGGATGGCGTAGCGGAGAAAGTCGTAGGCGGTGTTCGTCTCCTCACAGTAGCCCCGGAAGGTCTCCTTGACTCCCATCTCGGCGGTGGCCTTCTCCATGGCCTGGATGACGGCGGGGGCCAGGGGCTGAGTCACGTCGCCGATGCCCAGACGGATCAGGGGCATGGGCGGGTTCTGGGCGGAGAAAGCACGCACCCGCCGCCCGATCTCCGGAAACAGATAGCCTCCGGGGAGCTTGGTGAAATTCTGGTTCACTTTGACCATAGGAACTCTCCCTCCTGTATTCTTCGGGGCGGCCGGTCACAGGTCGCCCAGCACCAGCCGGGCGGTCTGCACCAGGTTGACCCCGGAGTCCATGCTTTTCTTCTGTAACATACGGTGCGCCTGCTCCTCTGTGAGGCCGTTGCGCTCCATCAGCAGCTCCTTGGCACGGCGGATCACGTCCTGATCCTCGCTGCTCCTGCGGGGCTTGACCAGCCGACTGAGGCGGTGGCTCATCTGTAACACCATCCGCACCGAGGCCACCAGATCGCTCCTGGAAATGGGGGCCGGGAGGCGGAAGATGTCGTCGCTCACCAGATCCAGCTGGTGCTGGGGGGCGATCATCAGCATGGAGGCACCCTCCGGCAGATCCTCAAACAGGCTCTCTCCGGTGCCGTCCGGCAGACGGAAGCCGCAGATGACCAGGTCGATATCATATTTTGCGACGGCCCGGCGGGCCTCCCCTCCCGAGCGGCAGAGTTGACACTCCGCGGCTCCGGCGGACTCGATCATCTCGCAGATGCGCCGGGCGCTTTTGTCGCTGTCAAAGACGACGATTACTCTCTCCACATGAAACAACTCCCAGTCTCAGCTGATCCGGCTCAGTAACGGATCAGGTACTGGTCGCGTTCCCACTGGGAGACCTGCCGCCGGTAGCTGTCCCACTCGGCGGACTTTCCCTCCAGATAGGCGGCGGAGACGTGGGGCCCCAGCACATCCAGGATGAACTGGTCCGCCCGGAGTGCGTCAATGGCCTCCTTCAGATTGGCGGGGAGACTGGGGATGCCCAGGGCCGACCGCCGGTGGTCGGAGAGGCGATAGACGTTCTCCGTGTTCTCCGGCGGAGGGGTCAGCCCCCGCTGGATGCCGTCCAGCCCGGCGGCCAGACAGACTGCGAAGGTCAGATAGGGGTTGCAGGAGGGGTCGGGGCTGCGGAATTCCAGCCGGGTGTGCTCTCCCCGGACAGCGGGGATGCGGATGAGGGCGGAACGGTTGGACTCCGACCAGCACACATAGCAGGGGGCGGAGTAGCCCGGGGTCAGCCGCTTATAGCTGTTCACCAGAGGGTTGGCGATGGCGGTGATGGCGTCGATGTGGGCCATGATGCCCGCGATGAAGGAATAGGCCTCTCCGGACAGCTCGTGTACCCCCTCCGGGTCGCAGAACAGGTTCTTTCCGTTCCGGTGGAGGGACAGGTTGATGTGCAGGCCGGAGCCGGGGGCGTCGGTCAGGGGCTTGGGCATAAAGGTGGCGTGGAGGCCGTTGCGCTGGGCGACGGTCTTGACCGCCAGCTTGAAGGTGGTCATGTTGTCCGCCGCATGGAGGGCCTCCTCGTAGCGGAAATCCACCTCATGCTGGCCGGGGGCCATCTCGTGGTGGCTGGCCTCCACGGTGAAGCCCATCTCCTCCAGGCTCAGGCAGATCTCCCGACGGGTGGCCTCCCCCTGGTCCAGGGGGCCCAGGTCGAAGTAGCCCGCCCGGTCGATGGTCTCGGTGGTGGGGCGGCCCCGGTCGTCCGTCTGGAACAGGAAGAACTCGCACTCCGGGCCGATGTTCAGGGTATAGCCCAACGCAGCCGCCCGGTCCACCGCCCGACGGAGCACTCCCCGGGGATCGCCGATAAACGGAGTGCCGTCGGCGCTGTACACGTCGCACAGCAGACGGCCCACCCGGCCCCGGTTGGGCCGCCAGGGATAGATGGCAAAGGTGTCCAGATCGGGGCGGAGGAACTGGTCGGATTCGTTGACCCGCACAAAGCCCTCGATGGAGGAGCCGTCGATCATCACGCCGTTTTCCAGAACGTCCTCCAGCTGGGAGGCCATGACAGCTACGTTTTTCAGCTCGCCAAAGACATCCACGAACTGCATCCGGACGAATTTCACGTCCTCCTCCCGGACGATGCGGAGGATATCCTCTTTTGTGTGACCCATGATGTGATCGCTGCTCCTTCCGGCTCTGCCGCCCGGGAGACGGGGGCGAGGTGGCAAATGACGCAGGCCGACCGGCCCCATCCTGCATTTTTGTCGTCAGAGGGGCGGACATTTCCGACCGGCTCCCGACCGCCGGAGGGCCGGAGGGGGGAGGGGCAGAAAATGCCTGCGGATAGTATTATACTAATCAGTTCGGGCGGGAATGTCAAGACATTCTGACAACTTTTGAATTTTCCAATGCATCTTCCGTTCATATTTCATAAAATAAGAGAGGAGAGGGGGAGGTTTTGCGGTCAATTTGAATGAAATCAAAAAAACACTTGCATATTCCCGCCAGATAGTGTATTCTTTTCATGTAAAGCGGAGGCTCCCTGGGGCCTCATAACCGAACAGGCACGGGAACAAAGGTGACAATGGCGTCCCCTGAGAGAGCAGGGAATCGTTGTCGCCTTCTTTGTTTGTACGGGCCTTCCGTCCGGTCTGTATCCCAAATATCATATCGCAAATATCGAAAGGGTTGAGAAGTATGAATATCAGCGAGATTTTTGGAGTAAACGTGTTCAGCGTATCCGTTATGAAGGAGCGCCTGCCCAAGAAGGTGTTCGCCGAGGTCACTGACGTGATGGAAAACGGCGGGCAGATCTCCATGGCGACCGCCGACGTGGTGGCCAACGCCATGAAGGACTGGGCTGTGGAGAAGGGCGCGACCCACTACACCCACTGGTTCCAGCCGCTGACCGGCTCCACCGCTGAGAAGCATGATTCCTTTATCACCTATCCCAAGGACGGAAAGACCCTCCTCCAGCTCTCCGGCAAGCAGCTCATCATGGGCGAGCCGGATGCGTCCTCCTTCCCCTCCGGCGGTCTGCGGGCCACCTCCTACGCACGGGGCTACACCGCCTGGGACATCACCTCTCCCGCATTCGTCAAGGAGTCGGGCTGCGGTGTGATTTTGTGCATCCCCACCGTGTTCATCTCCTACACCGGCGAGGCCCTGGACAAGAAGACCCCTCTGCTCCGCTCCATGGAGGCCCTGTCCACCCAGGCCATCCGTATTGTGCGGCTGTTCGGCAACACCACCGCCAAAAAGGTCACCGCCTTCGTCGGTCCGGAGCAGGAGTATTTCCTGGTGGACCGGGAGAAGTACCTGAAGCGGAAGGATCTGGTCTATGCCGGACGCACCCTGTTCGGCGCCCCCGCCCCCAAGGGCCAGGAGCTGGACGACCACTACTTCGGTCAGATCCGGGAGCGCATCGGCGCATACATGAAGGATCTGGACATCGAGCTGTGGAAGCTGGGCATCACCGCCACCACCCAGCACAACGAGGTGGCCCCCGCCCAGCATGAGCTGGCCCCGATCTACTCCACCGCCAACGTGGCCGTGGATCAGAACCAGCTGACCATGGAGACCATGAAGCGGGTCGCCACCCGCCACGGCCTGGTCTGCCTGCTCAACGAGAAGCCCTATGCGGGCATCAACGGCTCCGGCAAGCACAACAACTGGTCCATCGGCACCGACGAGGGAGAGAACCTCTTCGAGCCGGGAGATGACCCCATCCACAACCTGCAGTTCCTGCTGGTGCTCTCCTGCGTCCTGGCCGCCGTGGACGACCACGCCGACCTGCTCCGGGAGTCTGCCGCCGATGTGGGCAACGACCACCGTCTGGGCGCACAGGAGGCGCCTCCTGCCATCATCTCCATCTTCCTGGGCGACCAGCTGGATGAGGTGGTGAGCCAGATTTTGAAGGGCTCCGAGAATGCGGCCACCACCGAGTCCGATCTGAACACCGGCGTGTCCACCGTCCCCGTTCTCCGGAAGGACGCCACCGACCGGAACCGTACCTCCCCCTTCGCTTTCACCGGCAACAAGTTCGAGTTCCGTATGGTGGGCTCTCACGACTCTATTGCATCTCCCAACACCGCTCTGAACGCCGTCCTGGCCGAGGCCTTCTGCAACGCCGCCGACGCGCTGGAGGGCGCGGAGGATTTCGAGTCCGCCTGCAAGGCCTATATCAGAGAGTCTATCTCCAAGCACAAGCGCATCATCTTCAACGGCGACGGCTATTCCGACGCCTGGGTGGAGGAGGCCGCCAGACGAGGCCTGCCCAACATCAAGAGCATGGTGGACGCCATCCCCGTCCTGGTGCAGGACGATGTGGTGGATATGTATGAGAAGTTCAACGTGTTCACCCGCGCGGAGCTGGCCTCCCGTGTAGAGGTTCAGTATGAGACTTACGCCAAGACCATCAACATCGAGGCCAACGCCATGATCCACATGGCCTCCAAGGCATACATCCCCGCCGTCGTGGCCTATTCCGGAGATCTGGCCAATACGGTGGCCGCTCTGGAGGCGGTGGACGCCGATGCATCCGTCCAGAAGGAGCTGCTCAGCCAGGTGAACGCCCTGCTCAAGCAGGCCTCCGCCGCTCTGGCCGATCTGGAGTGCAAGCTGCCCCAGGTCAACTCCATGGACTCCATGGGCGCAATGGCCCACGCCTTCCACGACACCATCGTTCCCTGCATGGCCGCCCTTCGGGCGCCTATCGATCAGCTGGAGCTGCTGGTGGACCAGGATGTGTGGCCCATGTACAGCTACGGCGACCTGCTGTTCGAGGTGTGATCTCCCTCGTCCGGGCAGCGTGAAAACAGAATATGCAGCAGCGGGAGCCGGAGAAAACTCTGGCTCCCGTTTTGTCGTGGGAGAAAATTGGGGAAAAGCCCTCCCATCCGCATATCTGTGCACCGGCGATGCCCCTTCCTTGACAAAGCTTCCCCTTACGGGTAAAATAAGGTGAATTACTGTGAACTAGAGGGATCATATGGCACCAAAGAAGAAAAAGCAGGAATACGGCAATGAGTCCATCTCCGCCCTCAAGGGTGCAGATCGGGTCCGGAAGCGCCCCAGCGTTATTTTCGGGTCGGACAACCTGGAGGGCTGTGAGCACGCCGTCTTTGAGATCCTCTCCAACGCCGTGGACGAGGCCAAGGAGGGGCACGGGGACACCATCATCGTCACCCGGTACGCCGATCACTCCATCGAGGTGGAGGACTTTGGCCGGGGCTGTCCGGTGGACTGGAACCCCAAGGAGAACCGTTACAACTGGGAGCTGGTTTTCTGTGAGCTGTACGCCGGGGGCAAGTACGGGGACGATTACGGCTTTTCCCTGGGACTCAACGGCCTGGGCTCCTGCGCCACCCAATACGCCTCGGAGTATTTCGACGCTGTCATCCACCGGGACGGCAAGCGGTACACCCTTCACTTTGAAAAAGGGGAGAACGTGGGCGGTCTGAAAACGGAGGACTGTCCCCGGCACAGGACCGGCTCCAGATTCCACTGGCGGCCCGATCTGGAGGTGTTCACCGACATCGACATCCCCGCCGAGTACTTTACCGACGTGATGAAGCGCCAGGCGGTGGTCAATGCCGGAGTCACCTTCCGGTTCCGCAACCAGGTGGACGGCAAATTTGAGACGACAGATTTCCGCTACGACCACGGTATCATCGACTATGTGGCCGAACTGGCCGGGGAGAATCCCCTGACCCAGCCGGTGTTTTTCCAGGCCGAGCGCCAGGGCCGTGACCGGGCGGACAGGGACGAGTACAGGGTCAGACTGAGCATGGCCTTTTGCTTTTCCAACACGGTGAACGTTGTGGAGCATTACCACAACTCCTCCTGGCTGGAGCATGGCGGCTCCCCGGAGAAGGCCATGCGCTCCGCTTTCGTCTCCGCGGTGGACGGCTATCTGAAAAAACAGGGGAAATATCAGAAGAACGAGGCCAAGGTGACCTGGAACGACATCCAGGACTGCCTGATCTTCGTCTCCAACAACTTCTCCACCCAGACCTCCTATGAGAACCAGACGAAAAAAGCCATCAACAACAAATTCGTCCAGGACGCCATGACGGAGTTCCTCCGGGCACAGCTGGAGGTCTATTTCATTGAGAATCCCTTTGACGCGGAAAAGCTGGCGGGCCAGGTGCTCATCAACAAGCGGAGCCGGGAGACGGCGGAGAAGGCCCGGCTGAACATCAAGAAGAAGCTCTCCGGCTCCCTGGACATCGCCAACCGGGTGCAGAAGTTTGTGGACTGCCGGAGCAGGGACGTGTCCCGCCGGGAGCTGTATATCGTGGAGGGCGACTCCGCCATGGGCGCCGTCAAGCTCAGCCGGGACGCGGAGTTTCAGGGCATCATGCCCATCCGGGGCAAGATCCTCAACTGCCTCAAAGCGGACTATAACCGCATCTTCAAGAGCGACATCATCACCGACCTCATCAAGGTCATGGGCTGCGGCGTGGAGCTGCCCGCCCACACCAAGGCGAAGAATAAGGAGCTGGCGGAGTTCGACCTGTCCAATTTCCGCTGGAACAAGGTGGTCATCTGCACCGACGCCGACGTGGACGGGTTCCAGATCCGGACGCTGGTGCTGACCATGCTCTATCGCCTGACCCCACAGCTCATCGAGCAGGGCTATGTGTATATCGCCGAGTCTCCTCTCTATGAGATCACCTGGAAGGAGAAAACCTGGTTTGCCTACTCCGACAAGGAGAAAAACGACATCGTGGCCGCAAACGCAGGGAAAAAGCTGGAGGTGCAGCGCTCCAAGGGCCTGGGCGAGAATGAGCCGGACATGATGTGGCTCACCACCATGAATCCGGAGACCCGACGGCTCATCAAGGTCATGCCCGAGGACGTCATCCGCACCGCTCAGGTCTTTGACCTGCTGCTGGGGGACAACCTCCAGGGGCGGAAGGAGCACATCGCCGACAACGGGTATAAGTACCTGGAGCTGGCGGATATTTCGTAACGAAACGCAGAAGGAAGAAATTTCATGGCCAAGAAGAAACAGCCCAAGGACAATTCCCACAAGAACAACCCCAACGTCATGGGCCTGCGGCCCGAGGTGATGGAGCAGCCCATCACCGAGACGCTGGAGGTCAACTATATGCCCTACGCCATGAGCGTCATTGTCTCCCGGGCCATCCCGGAGATCGACGGGTTCAAGCCCAGCCACCGGAAGCTGCTGTATACCATGTACCAGATGCACCTGCTCAACGGGCCGAGGACCAAGTCCGCCAACGTGGTGGGGGCCACCATGAAGCTCAACCCCCACGGAGACGCCTCCATCTATGACACGATGGTGCGCCTCTCCCGGGGCTATGGCGCTCTGCTCCACCCTCCGGTGGACTCCAAGGGCAATTTCGGCAAGGTTTACTCCCGGGACATGGCCTATGCCGCCAGCCGGTACACCGAGGTGCGGCTGGACCCCATCTGCAATGAGTTCTTCCGGGATATCGACAAGGACACGGTGGACTTTGTGGACAACTACGACGGCCGGATGAAGGAGCCGACCCTGCTGCCCACCACCTTCCCCAACGTGCTGGTCTCCGCCAACCAGGGCATCGCCG
>JAJPXB010000039.1 GCA_021205695.1 Clostridiales bacterium | reverse complement strand
CCAGGTCGTTGGCCTCGGCGTAGCGGAAGCCCTCGGTGAAGGGGAAGAAGTAGTTGTGGAACACCTCCTGGCCCGTGGCCTGGAGGGTGGTGATGGTGCGGCCATGGAAGGAGTTATACAGGGTCACGATATTGGCCCGGCCCCTGCCGTATTTGTCGAAGGAATACTTCCGGGCCAGCTTGATGATGCCCTCGTTGGCCTCGCCGCCGCCGTTGGCGAAGAACACAGCGGACATTCCCGTGCGTTTGCACAGGGCCTCCGCCAGCCGGGCGTAGGGCTCGGTGTAGAACAGGTTGGAGGCGTGGGCCAGCTTGTGGGCCTGCTCCTCCACCGCCTTCACCCAGGCGGGATGGCCGTAGCCCAGGGAGTTCACCCCGATACCGCTGGCAAAGTCGATGTACTCCTCTCCCTCCAGGCCATAGAGGGTGGCCCCCACGCCGTGGTCCAGGGCCACGTCGAAACGGCCATAGGTCTGCATGGTGTACCGGTGATCCAGCGCCTTCAATTCCTCAAATGTCATCTCGTCTCGCCTCCCGCTTTACAGCAGCATGGTGCCGATGCCTCTGTCCGACAGCATCTCGATGAGGATGGAGTGGGGGATGCGCCCGTCCAGGATGTGGCTCCGCTTGACGCCGGAGCGCACTGCCTCCACGCAGCACTCCACCTTGGGGATCATGCCCCCGGAGATGACTCCGGTTTTTTTCAGCATGGGGACGTCGGACATATGCACCACATGGATGAGGGTGTTCTCGTCCTTGGGGTCCCGGAGCAGTCCCCGGACGTCGGTGAGCAGGATGAGCTTTTCCGCATTCAGCGCCACCGCCAGCTTGGCGGCGGCGGTGTCGGCATTGATGTTGTAGGCGGTCTCGGCGTCCATCCCCTGGGCCACGGTGGAGATCACCGGGATATAGCCGTTGTCGATACAGTCCTGCACCACCTGGGGGTTCACCCTGACGATCTCTCCCACCAGGCCGTATTTTACGTCCTTGACCTTCGCCTCAAACAGCGAGGCGTCCATTCCGCACAGGCCCATGGCCCGTCCGCCCATCCGGTTCAGGGTGGCCACCAGGTTTTTGTTCACCCGTCCGCAGAGCACCTGCTGGACGATGTCCACCGTCTCCTCGTCGGTATAGCGGAGGCCGTCCACGAACCGGGACTGCTTGCCGACCTTTTTCAGCATCTCGTTGATCTCCGGCCCGCCGCCGTGGACGACCACCACATGGATGCCCACCAGCCGGAGGAGGATAATGTCGCTCATGACGGCGGAGCGGAGGTCCTCGGAAACCATGGCGTTGCCGCCATACTTTACCACCACCGTCTTGCCGCTGTACTTCTGGATATAGGGCAGGGCCTCTATCAGCACCTGCGCCCGTTCCACATGATCGTAGGCCATCTTCTCTCTCAGCTCCTGTAATCTCCGTTGATCTTCACATAGTCATAGGTCAGGTCGCAGCCCCAGCAGGTGGCCTCCGCCGTCCCCTCCCGGAGCGCGACGTCGATGACCACCTCGTCCTGGCTCAGAACCGTCTTGGCTGCGTCCTCGTCAAAGCACAGGCCCATGCCGTCCCGACAGACCTGGACCTCTCCCCCCCGGGAGCGGAAGGAGATGTCCACCGTCTCCGGGTCGAACTGCGCCCCGGAGTAGCCCATGGCGCACAGCACCCGGCCAAAGTTGGCGTCCGCGCCGAACATGGCGGCCTTCACCAGAGAGGAGCCCACCACCGACCGGCTGAGCCGTTCCGCCTTGGCCTCGTTCTCCGCCCCGCGGACGGTGCAGGTGAGCAGCCGGCTGGCCCCCTCTCCGTCGGCGGCCATGCACCGGGCCAGATGGGTACAGACGGCCATGAGAGCCTCCTTCAGCGCCTGATAATCCGGCCCCTGCCAGTCGATGAGGGGGTTGCCCGCCTCGCCGTTGGCCAGCACCAGGAAGGCGTCGTTGGTGGAGGTGTCCCCGTCCACCGTCACCCGGTTGAACGTCCGGGGCACCACCTCATGCACCAGCTCGGTGAGCAGCTTGGGGGTGATGGCGCAGTCGGTGGTGACGAAGCTGAGCATGGTGCCCATATTGGGATGGATCATGCCGGAGCCCTTGGCGATGCCCCCCACCCGGACGGCGACGCCGCCGATCTCCGTCTCCACGGCGATCTCCTTTTTTGTGGTGTCGGTGGTCATAATGGCGTGGGCGGCGTCCGCGGAGGCAGAGGGGTCGCAGGAGAGCTTTTCCGCCAGCGCGGGGATGCCCTCCGTGATGGCCCGGATATTCAGCTCCTGCCCGATGACCCCGGTGGAGGCCACCGCCACATCAGACGGGGCCAGTCCCAGGGCCGCCGCCGCCGCCCGGCACATCTCCCGGGCGTGGCGTTCGCTGTTGGGGGCGCAGGCGTTGGCGTTGCCGGAGTTGGCAACGACCGCCTGACACACGCCGTCGGCGATCTGC
Source organism: Clostridiales bacterium (assembly GCA_021205695.1). GTDB lineage: Bacteria > Bacillota > Clostridia > Oscillospirales > Oscillospiraceae > Onthomonas. Next base: position 8,833 of record JAJPXB010000039.1, on the reverse strand, counting down.
TCCTTTGTCAGCAGCACCGGGGCGGCCTTCACCCGGTTGGCGGTGAACATCCCCGCCGCCGTGCAGGGCTTCTCAGAGACCAGCAGCATCAGGTCCTTTTTGCCCTCTCCGCTCATGGGCAGGGCGGAGGCCTTCACCCCCACCCGGGCGCCGGCGGCCCGGAATCCCCTTGCGGCCACGATGCCGCCGGATATCTCCTTCATTTGGAGTCACTTCCCTTTTCTCTTTTTCTTCCCTGCGAAGCCGGGTGACACCATCTTACACCAGTCCGGCGTCCTCGTCAAATCCCAGCATCAGATTCATATTCTGCACCGCAGCGCCGGAGGCGCCCTTGCCCAGATTGTCGAACAGGGCGGTGACTATGGTCTGCTCCGCTCCGCCGCTGACGATCAGCTCCATTCGGTTCGTCCCCGCCAGAGTACCGGCAAAGATGGGCGCGCCCTCCCCGTTAAAGGGGGCCACCCGGACCATGGGGCGGCCGGGGCAGCGGCCGTAATGCTCCGCCAGCGCCGCCCGGACGCCCTCGGCGGTGGGCTGTCCGTTCAGCAGGTCGTTGTGGAGCAGGATGGTGGTGGCCATCCCCTGGGGGAAGTCCCCCACCACCGGGGAGAACACCGGCCTCCGGCTCAGCCCGCACACCGCCTGCATCTCCGGCAGGTGCTTGTGTTTCAGGTTGGTGCCGTAGACCCGATCGGAGGAGAGCAGCCCGTTTCGGCCCTCGTCCTCATACTCGGCGATCATCTTCTTGCCCCCGCCGGAATAGCCGGTGAGGGAATAGCAGGTCAAGGGGTAGTCCGGAGGCAGGATGCCCGCCTGTACCAGAGGATAGACCGACGCGATCAGCCCGGAGGCGTGGCAGCCGGGGTTGGTCACCCGCCTGGCGGACTGTATCGCCTCCCGCCGCCGGGGGGACAGCTCCGGAAAGCCGTAGACCCAGGCGGGGTCCGTCCGGTGGGCGGTGGAGGCGTCGATGATACGGGTATCCAGGTTCGTCACCAGAGTCACCGCCTCCACGGCGGCGGCGTCCGGGAGGCAGAGGAACACCAGGTCGGCGGCGTTCATCAGTCTGGCCCGCTCGGCGTCGTCGTGCCGTCTGTCGTCGTCGATGCGCAGCAGCTCCAGGTCGTCCCGGCGGGCCAGCCGGTCCATGATTTGCAGCCCCGTGGTCCCCGCCTGCCCGTCGATATATATCTTCGGTCTGCTCATTGCTCGCTCCGCTCCTCCACAAAGGCCCGGATCCGGGCGACCTGCCGCAGCACCTCGTCATGGGCGGGGCCGCCCACCGTCTTGCGCTGGCTCACACAGGTATTCAGGCTCAGGGCCTGATACACGTCTTCCCCGAAGGCGGGGGAGAGCGCCTGATACTCCTCCAGGGGGAGGCTGTCCAGGGTCTGTCCGGTGGCGATGCAGTGGTTCACCAGCCGTCCCACCAGGGTATAGGCGTCCCGGAAGGGTACGCCCTTTTTCGCCAGATAGTCGGCGCAGTCGGTGGCGTTGATAAAGCCTCCGGCGGCGGCGTTCGCCATGTTCTCCGTCCGGACGGTCATGGTGTCCAGCATGGCGGAAAAGACGGGGACGCACAGCTCCACCGTGTCGATGGCGTCAAAGACGCACTCCTTGTCCTCCTGCATATCCTTGTTGTAGGCCAGGGGGATGCCCTTCATCACGGTGAGCAGGGTGATGAGGCTGCCATACACCCGGCCCGTCTTGCCCCGCACCAGCTCGGCCACGTCCGGGTTCTTCTTCTGGGGCATGATGGAGGAGCCGGTTGAGTAGGCGTCGTCCAGGTCGATGAACTTGAACTCCCAGGAGCACCAGAGGATGATCTCCTCGGAGAACCGGGACAGGTGCATCATGAGGATGGAGCAGGCGGAGAGGAACTCGATGGCGAAGTCCCGGTCAGAGACGGAGTCCAGGGAGTTGTCCGTGGGCCGGGCAAAGCCCAGCAGCTCCGCCGTCCGCTGCCGGTCGAGGGGATGGGTGGAGCCGGCCAGCGCCCCGGCCCCCAGAGGGCACTCGTCCATCCGCTCCAGGCAGTCCTCAAAGCGGGTGATGTCCCGGCGGAACATATTGGCATAGGCCATCATGTAATGGCCGAAGGTGACGGGCTGGGCCCGCTGGAGATGGGTATAGCCGGGCATGACGGTGTCCACGTTGGCCTCCGCCTGGCGCACCAGCACCCGCTCCAGCTCCAGCAGCATCTCCACGATCTTGGGGATCTCCCCCCGGACGTACATCCGGAAGTCCACCGCCACCTGGTCGTTCCGGCTCCGGCCGGTGTGCAGCCGCTTTCCCGCCGCGCCCAGCCGCTGGGTCAGCAGCGTCTCCACATTCATGTGGATGTCCTCGTTGTCCTCGGAGAATTCCACCTTCCCCGCCTGGATATCCGCCAGCAGCTCCCGCAGTCCGGCGACCAGCTGCCCGGACTCCTCTCTGCTGATAATGCCCTGCTCCCCCAGCATGGTGGCGTGGGCGATGGAGCCCTCGATGTCCTCCCGATACATCCGGGAATCGAACCGGATGGAGGAGTTGAAGTCGTTGACCAGCGCATCCGTCTCCTTGTCAAAGCGGCCGCCCCATAATTTCATGTACAGTTTCCTCCTCGTCCTGCGCCCTCCGCCGAATGCAGAGAGACGGGTAAAACAGAATACAGGGGGACAGTGGCCCTATCCCCCATGTATCCCGCGATGTGTTGTGTTTGCTGTCTGCTGCTTACTGTAATTTGCCCTGGGCCCGCAGCGCCTGCACCTTGGTGGGCAGGCCCCACAGGTTGATGAAGCCCTCGGCGTCCTTCTGGTTGTAGTCGGACTCGTCAAAGGTGGCCAGGTTCTCGGAGTACAGGCTGTAGGGAGAGGTCATCCCGGCGGGGATGATGTTGCCCTTGTACAGCTTCACCCGCACGGTTCCGGTGACGTACTCCTGGGTCTTGTCCACAAAGGCCGAGAGGGCCTCCCGCAGGGGGGAATACCACTTGCCGTTGTACACCAGGTCGGCAAAGTCCACCGCCAGCTTCTCCTTCTCGTGGAGGGTGTCCTTGTCCACGCAGATCATCTCCAGCAGCTCGTGGGCTTTGTAGAGGATGGTGCCGCCCGGCGTCTCGTAGACGCCCCGGTCCTTCATGCCCACCAGCCGGTTCTCCACGATGTCGATGATGCCGATGCCGTTCTGCCCGCCGTAGACGTTCAGGTCGGCGATGATGTCGCTGGCCTTCTTGCGCTCCCCGTTGATGGCCACGGGCACGCCCCGCTCAAAGGTCAGGGTCACATAGGTGGGCACGTCCGGCGCCTGGGTGGGAGAGACGCCCATCTCCAGGAAGCCCGGCTTGTCATAGTTCGGCTCGTTGGCGGGGTCCTCCAGGTCCAGCCCCTCGTGGGACAGGTGCCACAGGTTCTTGTCCTTGGAATAGTTGGTCTCCCTGGTGATCTTCAGGGGGACGTGGTGGGCCTCGGCGAAGTCGATCTCCTCGTCACGGCTCTTGATGCTCCACTCCCGCCAGGGGGCGATGATCTTCATGCCGGGGGCGAAGTGCTTGATGGTCAGCTCGAACCGCACCTGGTCGTTGCCCTTGCCGGTGCAGCCGTGGCAGATGGCGTCCGCGCCCTCGGCCAGGGCGATCTCGCACAGGCTCTTGGCGATGACGGGCCGGGCGAAGGCAGTGCCCAGGAGATATGTCTCATACTTGGCCCCGGCCTTCATGGAGGGGATGATCACGTCGTCCACCATCTCGTCCACCAGATCGGCCACGATGAGCTTGGAGGCCCCGGTCTTGAGGGCCTTCTCCTCCAGGCCCTCCAGCTCGTCCGCCTGGCCCACGTTGCCGGCCACGGCGATGATCTCCGGGTCGTCGTAGTTCTCCTTCAGCCAGGGGATGATAATGGACGTATCCAGGCCGCCGGAATAGGCCAGCACGATCTTCTTCACACTGCTCATGGTAGATTGCCTCCTGCACCGGGCGGCAGACCGCCCTGTATTTCTTTCGAGCAATATACTACCATCCCCCGTCCCGGATTGCAAGCCCCATTTTGCATATTTTTTCGTTTCTTTCCCGCCCGTTTTGTATACTATTCCAAATACAGCCCGAAATATTCATTATTGAGCTGCATATTCGTCCGTTTTATTCATCCACAGGGGCAAAGGGCGCGCCCAGTTCGCCGTCCAGGGTGTCCTCCACGCCCTGGCTGTCGCCGCAGTAGAGGACGATGCAATTCTCCGCCAGATAGAGCCGGATGGGGGCCACGAAGTCTACGACCATGGCGGTGGCCTCCCCGTCCTCCTCCGCCTCCATACTGAACAGGGAGGGGTCAGCGGGGTCAAAGCCCCCGGCCACCTCCGCCGCCCGCTGGCTGTCGGCATAGTGGAAGATCTGTACCGTGCCCAGGCTGCCGCCTGTCCCGTCCTCCCCCTCCGGATCGTCCTCCTCCGGCGAGGGATAGACCGTGAGCTCGTCCACCCAGTCCGCCCGGTACAGGTAGTCCTCGGCCCCCAGGGTCGTCTCCTCCACCTGGAAGCCCTCCTGGAACAGCAGCTCCACCACCAGGTCGGTCACGTCCACCTTTCCGACTGTCCTGCCCGCCGTCCCGGCATCGGGTTCCTCTGTCTCAACATCGGGTTCCTCCGTCCCGGCCTCGGGTTCCTCCGTCTCAACGTCGGGTTCCTCCGTCCCGGCGTCGGGCTCCTCTGTCCCGGCGTCGGGCTCCTCTGTCCCGGCGTCGGGCTCCTCCTCTGTGCTGGCGGTCTCCCCGCCGGTCTCCGTCACACCGTCGGTGACGTTCTTCTCTGCGCACCCGGTCACCAGGGCGGACAGCAGGGCCAGGGTCAGCAGAATGGACAGCAATTGTTTCATAGCTATGGGCCTCCTTTTCGTGTTCTGTCTCTTATACGCATCAGGGCCGGGGAATGCTGCAACGATTCCCTATTTCTCCCTGTGCAGCGCCAGACATTCCTCCAGCTGCTCCTCCAGCTCCCTGACCGCCCAGGCCGGGCCGGTGAGCCGAATGCCCGGCCCCAGGCCGAACAGCCAGCCGAAGAACTGGGGGCTCACCGACAGATGCACCATGCAGGTGAAGTGCTCCGGCCCGTCCGGGGCCATGCTCAAATCTGCGCCGAAGCGGTCGATGAGGATGTCCGCCATCCGGTTCTCGCACCGCAGCGTCACGTCCGCCTCTCTGCCCCGGAACATTCCGAAGTGGAGCCGGGTATAGGCCCCCAGGTCGAAGGAGCGATAGGCCTCGCCTCCCTCCCGGGGCTGGTCGGTCTGGCTCAGGGAGAGCATCTTGTCCACCCGGTAGTGGCGGATCTCCTGCGTGCGGCCGTCATAGGCCACCAGATAGTAGTTCTCGTCGCTGCGCAGAAGGGCGTAGGGGCTGACCCGGTACCAGCTCCCGCCGTGCTGAAGCACCTTCCGCCGTTCCCGGTCGTATTTGTAGTACCGGAACCGGACCTGCCGGTCGTCCCCGATGGCCTGGTGGAGGGCGTCGATGGAGTAATAGACGCTCTCGTTCAGGCTCTTGACCCGTCCGGCCACATAGACCTGCCGCTGCAGCTCCCGGGCGTGGTGGACGGAGGTGAGCCGCTCCAGCTTTTTGATGAGCTGGGCGCTCTTCCCCGCCGGGATGAACCGGGAGGACTGGACGGCGTCCACCAGCAGCTTCAGCTCTGCCAGCTGGAAGTCCCGTTCCCCCAGAAAGTAACCCCGGCCCCGCTGGAGCTGGACGTCATACCCCAGCTCCCGAAGGGCGGCGATGTCGTCATAGAGGCTTTTCCGCTCGGCGGCGACGCCCCGCCCCTCCAGCATCCGGAGCAGCCGGGGGCCGGAGATGGGGTGCTCCTCATCGCTCTCCTCCTGCAAAATCTGCAGCAGGACGAGCAGCTTATACTTCTGGTGGGCATTTCTGGGCATGGGGTTCTCCTTTCCGGGGCAGAGGCGGCAGTTTCTTTCTTTATTGTACCGTAAGGGGAGGGAAAAGTAAATCCCGCCGATACCACGCCCGGCCCGCTCAGATCGCTTTTGACACGCCACAGCCGATGTGCTATAATGTTTAAAAGAATCGATATTTTGGCTGACCGGCCTGGAATCGAGGCAAATGATGATCGACCTGCACGCCCATATACTGCCGGGAGTAGACGACGGCTCTCAGAGTCTGGAGATGTCGCTGGAAATGGCCCGGATCGCCGCCGACAGCGGCGTCCGGCATATGGCCCTGACGCCGCACTGCAATCTCCCGGATAACCCCCGCACCAATTACGACAGCTCAGAGCTTCGGGAGCGGATGGATCAGCTCCAGCTGGCCGTGGAGCGGGAGGGTATTCCCCTGGAGCTGTACGCCGGATGCGAGGTGTACTCCACCGACGAGATCCCTCTGCTCCTTCGCCGGAAAAAGCTGATCTCTCTCAACGACGGGAAGTACCTTCTGGTGGAGTTCGGCTTCGGAGAGGATGTAGACTTCGTCTTTTTCATCCTGGAGGCCATTCTGGACGAGGGGTATATCCCCCTCGTCGCCCATCCGGAGCGGTATCATTTCGTGATGCGCGACCCCGGGCTGACCTATGAGTGGGTGCGCATGGGCTGCGCCCTCCAGGTCAACCGGGGCAGTATTCTGGGCCGGTTCGGCAGGCGGGTACACGACACCGCCTGGAGGCTGCTGAATCATCAGGTGGTCGCCTGTGTCGCCACTGACTGTCACCGCTCGGGATTCCGGACGCCCCATATGGCGGATGTGAGGGACACGCTGGGGGAGGCATACGGCTCAGCCTGCCCCCGCCTGCTGCTGGAGGACAATCCCGCCCGCATTCTCGAGAGCCAGCCTGTCACCGGCCTTCAGCCCACCCCATTCCGTCGCCCCATGTGGTGACCGGAACGCAGAAAAGAGGCGTATTTCCCTGGAAGGACAGAATTACACACAGCGGGTGGTAGACGCACAGGTCTACATCCCCATGCTCCGCTCCATCCTGGAGGAGGGCAAGACGGTCCCCGTGATCATCACGGGCAGCAGCATGACCCCCTTTCTCGTCTCCCACCGGGATCGTATCTTTCTGAAAAAAGCGGAGGACCCTCTGCAGTTGGGGGACATGGCCTTCTTCCGCCGTCCCAACGGGCAGTATGTGTTCCACCGCATTTGGAAGATCCGCCCCGAGGGCTACTACTTTCTGGGAGACGCCCAGACGGAGGTGGAGGGCCCCCTTCCCCGGGAGGCCGTTTTCGCCGTCGCCGTCCAGGTGGAGCGGAAGGGTCAGCTCATCGGCCCCGGCGATTTCTGGTGGGAATTCTTTCGCACGGTCTGGCCCCGTCTCCGCCCAGTGCGGCCGTCCGTGGTGCGGCTCTACAGCCGAACCGTGGGCAGAAAGCAAAGATAACCTTCCCGAAGCGATCTGACCTCAAACTTAGCAAAGGAGCAATCAGTATGTACGACTATCTCATCGTGGGCGCCGGACTGTACGGGGCCGTATTTGCCCGGGAGGCCGTGAAGGCGGGGAAGACCTGCCTGGTCATCGACAAGCGGCCTCACATCGCCGGAAACGTCTACACCCAGCGGGTAGAGGGCATCAACGTCCACGTCTACGGCGCGCACATCTTCCACACCAACAGCAAACGGGTTTGGGATTATGTCACCCAATACGCCGACTTCAACCGCTTCACCAACTCCCCGGTGGCCAACTACAAGGGGGAGCTGTACTCCATGCCCTTCAATATGTACACCTTCAACAAGATGTGGGGCGTGGTGACTCCGGAGGAGGCCGCCGCCAAGATCGAGGAGCAGCGGCGGGAGATCACCGGCACCCCACGCAACCTGGAAGAGCAGGCCATCTCTCTGGTGGGCCGGGATATCTTTGAAAAGCTGGTCAAGGGCTACACGGAGAAGCAGTGGGGCCGGGACTGCAGGGACCTGCCCGCCTTTATCATCCAGCGCCTGCCCGTGCGGCTGACCTTCGACAACAACTATTTTAACGCCCTGTATCAGGGCATCCCCATCGGGGGCTACACCGGTCTGGTGGAGCGGCTGCTGGAGGGCATCGAGGTCCGGCTGAACACGGACTATCTGGCGGACAAGGCAAGCCTGGACGCTCTGGCGGACAGGGTAGTCTATACCGGCCCCATCGACGCCTATTTCGGCTATCGGCTGGGCTATCTGGAGTACCGCAGCGTCCGGTTCGAGACGGAGCTGCTGGACAAGCCCAACTTCCAGGGCAACGCCGCTGTGAACTATACCGATCGGGAGACCCCCTGGACCCGTATCATCGAGCACAAGTGGTTCGAGTTTGGCAAGGACGAGGACGGCAACGACCTGCCCAAGACGGTCATCAGCCGGGAGTACAGCTCCGAGTGGAAGCCGGGGGACGAGCCCTATTACCCCGTCAACGACGCGCGCAACGGCGCGCTGTATCAGCAGTACAAAGCCCTGGCCGACCGGGAGGACAAGGTGCTCTTCGGCGGCCGTCTGGGAGAGTACAGGTACTACGACATGGATCGGGTCATCGAAAGCGCCCTGAACCGGGCGGAAGAGGTGCTGTGAGGCAAGCGCCCCCACCCATGATATAGTCCGCCGCACGCTGCGTCTTGTCGCAGGGTGCGGCGGACTTTTTCACAGGCTCAGGCGGTATCGCTCCATCCAGCCGTTGAGCTGGATGAGCCAGGCGATCATCTGGGGGCCCGCCATGAGCTGGCCGAACCAGGGGTACCCGTAGTCTCCGGCGTCCGAGAGCAGCCCCTCCTCCAGGGCCGGGCGGTTCACCACGGCGTGGATGGGGGCATTGGGGTCGGAGAGGATCTCCCGCAGGCGGGCTCTGGCCAGGGCCTCGAATCGGGGGTTGTGGGTCTTGGGATAGGGGGACTTGG
>JAJPXB010000002.1 GCA_021205695.1 Clostridiales bacterium | reverse complement strand
TAACGAACAAACGCTTTCGCTTTCCCTGGTCTCACATCATTGACAAATGAACATTGAAATTTTGGCAAGAGGCGGTCAGGGACTTGATGAAATGTGTCAGATATGGTAAAATAAACTATCATTTCGTGCGTGGATAAGGAGCGTGGAGACATGAACGGCGAAGGAATCGGCAACGACGCTCTGCGGCGGGAGGCGGAGGCGCTTTCGGGCAAGATGAGAGATTTGTACCGCATTATCCATCAGAATCCGGAGCTGGGACGGCAGGAGCAGGCGACCTCCGTCCTGGTGGAACGGCGGCTGCTGGCCATGGGACTGGAGGCCCGGCGGGTGGCGGATACGGGGATCGTGGGGCTCCTCCGGGGCGGCAGGCCGGGGAAAACGGTGGCCATCCGGGCGGAGCTGGACGCCCTGCCCATCCAGGAGGAGAGCGGCCTGCCATGGGCCTCCCGGAACGAGGGCGTCATGCACGCCTGCGGCCACGACTTTCACACCGCCGCCCTGCTGGGCACGGCCCAACTCCTGGCCGCCCATCGGGAGGAGCTGCCGGGAAACGTGAAATTCTTCTTCCAGCCCAACGAGGAGGGGGACGGGGGCGCACAGCTCATGATCCGGGACGGGTGCATGGAGGACCCCCATGTGGACGCCGTCTTTGGCCTTCACTGTGACAGCCAGCTCCCGACAGGGGAGATATCGGTGATGGAGGGGCGCATCTGCGCCGCTTCAAACCCCTTCTCCATCACCCTGCGGGGCCGGGGCGCCCACGGGGCGAAGCCCCATGAGGGAGACGACGTGATCGTGGCGGGGGCGCAGATCGTCACTGCCATTCAGACTCTGGTCAGCCGGAGAACGGCCCCCACCGAGCCGGTGGTCATCTCGGTGGGGACCTTCCACAGCGGCGTGGCGGGCAACGTGCTGGGCACGGAGGCGCGGCTCACCGGCATTATCCGCACCATGGGAAATGCAAAGCGCCGTGAGGTCACCGCCATGTTCCGGGAGATGGTGGAGACGATCGCCAGGGCTATGGGCTGTCAGGCGGAGGTGGTCATTGAGGAGAGCTATCCCGGCGTCCGAAACGACCCGACCATGACCCGTCTGGTGCGGCGGAGCGCCGCCGGATTGCTCGGCCCGGAGAAGGTCCATGTGGGGACGGAGCCCTCCATGGGGACGGACGATTTCGGCTATTTCAGCCATCAGGTTCCGGGCTGTTACTTCCAGCTGGGGACGGCAGACCCGACCTGGCCGGAGCGCTGGCGCTCCCACACCCCACAGTTCCGGGTGTCGGAGGAGGCTCTGCCCATTGCCGCAGCCCTCCACGCCAGGATCGCCGTGGACTACCTGACCGGAGAGACAGGCGAACAGTGACCCCGCACCCGGCAAGACAGGTGCGGGGCCGACGGCGAGACAGGGCCTGCTCTGTTATGCAATAAACTGCTCCACATACGTCAGGGCGATCCGGTCGTGCTTTTTGGAGAAGCCGTGCTGGCCCTGGGGAATCAGCTTCAGGGTGGCGTTTTGATATGCCTCCGCCGCCTGCTGGGAGTAGCGGGGATGGACGATTTTGTCGTCGGTACCGTGGACGATCAGGACGTCTCCTGTGTATCTGCTGATTTCTGCGATCAGGTCGAGCTTGAGAACGGAAGCGGCGTAATCGCGCCCCAGCCTCATCGGGCCGCAGGGAAAGGTCGCCGGAATGTGCTCCGGGTCGAAGCGGGCAAACATCATTTTCCCGGCTCTGGCGTCGTCCGGGATGCAGAGCGCGGGATAGAACAGGATCAGCCGCGCAATCTGCTCCTGCAGATCGGCGGCAGTCAGCGCGGAGACCACGCCGCCCTGGCTGCATCCCATCAGTGTGACAGATGATTCATCGGTTTCCGGGAGAGAGCTGGCGTATGCGATGACCGATTTCAGATCCTGTTCCTCGGTGAAAATGGTCATCCTTGTGGTATCCTTGTCGCTTTTGCACATCAGTCCGCCGCCATTAAAGTCGAAGCAGAAGGCGGCGTAGCCATGCTCTGCAAACCATTTTGCATATCCCCTCGTCGTCTGGTAATTTGCCATGAAACCGTGGCTGACGATCACGATGGGGAGGTTTTGCCCCTGTGGGTGGAAATAAAGACCGCGAATGGTCATGGCATCCCGCACACACTCAAATTTTTCCGTTTTGACATCGCTCATATTGACTATCCTGCCTTTCTCGGCCTGCCTATATTTGCCGACATGCAGTCTGTTCACAATAATTTGAAATCCCCCCGGCGGTTCCCGCCAGGGGGATTTTGCGCCTTACCTGACCCGCAGCACGTCCTGGTAGAACTGATCCAGGGCCTCCTGGGTGGGGAAGGTGGCCACATACATCTGGTTCCCCATGGCGCCGGAGAGGGCGTCGGGGATACGGCCTACCATCTTCATGTTGGCGGCATATTTGGCCATGATCTCGGCGTGGCTGTAGATGAAGTCCTTGCCGTCCCGGCGGCCTGCGTAGGCGCAGAAGGCGTGCTCTCCCTCGGGGAGAGAGGACTTGTCGAAGGCGATCATGTCGGCCCAGATCTTGTAGACGTCGGTGCTGTGGGCGAAATCCATCATATCCGGAGAGAAGCCGCCGCAGGGACGCATATTGACCTCCAGGGCCACGACCTGGCCCTTCTTGCCCAGGCTCTTCTGATCCTCGGTGAGACGGAAGAACTCAAAGTGGACGAATCGGCTCTTCACGCCAAAGGCCTTGACGGTGGCCCGACCGGCGGCCCGGGTGTCCTCCGGCAGCTCCTTGAGGATGTAATAGATGGAGTTGTCGTTGTCGTTGACGATGTCCATGATGGAGTTGGGGGTGACGTTGCCCGTCTCGAACAGGGGCTCCCCGTTGGAGTCGATAATGGCATCGTAGGAGTTGACCTCCGCGTGGACGAACTCCTCCATGATATAGGTCACGGCGGGGTCCTTCACCTCAAAGAACCGCTTCAGCTCCTCATCGTTGGACAGCTTGTGGGTATCGGAGGCCCCCACGCCGTTGTCCGGCTTGACGATGACGGGATATTTCACCCGACGGATGAAGTTCCTGCAGCCCTCGACGGTGTCCACCAGATGGTACCGGGCCACAGGGATGCCCGCCTTCCGATAGTAGGCCTTCATCCTGGATTTGTACTTGATGCGGGGCATATCCTCCACCTGGAAGCCGCTGGTGATGTGGAAGGCGGTGCGGAGCCTGGCGTCCCGCTCCAGCCAGTACTCGTTGTTGGACTCCAGCCAGTCGATGGGGCCGTGCTTGAAGATCAGGAAGGCCACCGCCCGGTAGACCTCGTCATAGTTCTCCAGGTTGCTCACCTTGTAGTACTCGTTCAGGCTTGCCTTCAGGTCAGCAGTCAGCTCGTTGTAGGGCTGATCGCCGATGCCCAGGACGTTCATTCCGTTTTTCTTCAGCTCCCGGCAGAACAGCCAGTAGTTGGTGGGAAAGTTGGGAGAGATGAAGATAAAGTTTTTCATAGGGATCGCTCGCTTTCGTTTCTCAGGTTTTATAGATAAATGGATTGGTCAGATTCAGCTGAGCAGGTAGGGAACAAAGTAGGCCACCTGCTTATACCACCAGGGCCAGTCGTGGCAGCAGTCATAGCCCCAGTAGTCCACCCAGGTGTGGATGCCCTTGCTCTGGAGGATGCCGTGGAGCTGCCGGGTGGAGTCGGGCAGCTCCCAGTTGCCCAGGCCCACGCAGATCACCGATTTTTTCCGGTTGTACAGATCAATATAGGGGTGATCCTCCGGCAGATTGGCCAGATAGTGGACAGGGGAGTTCTGGTACACCACTTCGTCCATATAGCCGTCAAAGCCGTAATCGGCGGTGTAAATGCCGCTGAGGGCCAGCAGACCGTCAAACAGGTCGGGACGGCGGTAGAACAGGTTGGCGGCGTGGGTAGCCCCCAGGCTGCACCCGAAGGCGATGATACCCGGATAGCCCTCCCAGCCGTTGCGCTCGTTGGCGATGCCCCGGAGAAAGGGAACCATCTCGTCGGTGATATAGCGCATCCACTGCTCGTGACGGCGGGCCCGCCAGGAGGGATCGCCCCCCTTATTGGACCAGGTCTCCTTGTCCAGGGTGTCTATGGAGAGCACCATGACCTGGCCGGATTCGATCCAGGGCGCCCAGGCGTCGGTCATTTTGTAGTTTTCAAAATCGTAAAATCGCCCGTCCTGGCAGGGGATAAATAGCACCGGGCGTCCGGCGTGGCCGTATAGCTTGCACTCCATGTCCCGGCCCAGGATGGGGCTGTAGTCCTTAAAATAACTGGTTTCCATCTCTCTGTCTCTCCCTGTGGGGATGATGTATAAGTCGCTGTATCCGCCGGGTCAGGGACGGTACAGCAGTACGTTGAGGAAAAAGGGGATCTGCTTTTCCCAGCAGGCCTCGCAGTGGTCGCCTCGGGGGACGATACGGCTGGTGAGGAGCACCTTCCGGTCCAGCAGCATGGCGGTGACCTCCCCAAACTGATGGGCCATATTGGAATGGAATTTCATCTCCCGGGAGCCATAGTCCATGTACACCACCGTATCCGGGTCGAGCGGGGCCTGGAGAATCATCCGCTCCAGCTGGTCGGTAGCAAACCAGATGGAGGGGGAGAGGGCCGCAGCTCCGGAAAACACGTCGTTGTATGCCAGCACTCCGTAGAGACTCATCAGCCCACCCATGGAGCTGCCGCCCAAAAAGGTGTTGGACCGGTCGGGGAGGGTGCGGTATTTCCGGTCGATGAGCGGCTTGAATACCTGGGCGAACCAGTCCATGGTGATCTTTCCCCTTCCCTGAATGGAGCCGAGGGTGGGGTCGCGGAAGGTGAAGGGGGAATACTCCGACAGACGGCCCCCCTCAGGGCTGTGGTTGCACTCCACGGCGGCCACGATCAGCCCGGTGTCGGTGAAGTCCAGGTAATCCCCCATGCCCCAGCTCTTGCCATAGGTGGCGTCCGCATCGAAAAAGACATTGTGGCCGTCGAACATATAGAGCACAGGATACCGCTGCTCAGTGGCCTCCTCATAGGAGGTGGGGAGGTAGACGTAGGCCCGCCGGGATTCCGGGCCGGTGGGGGAGGGAAAGAGGATATCCCAGGTTTCGATCATAACGGAAACTGCCTCCTGCAGAATATTTCCATGGTATGTACCAACAAAGTTTAGCACAGGAATCATGGGATTTCAACATTGATTTTCACGAAGTGCCCCTAAAAGAGGGGCGGGTCATTTGGAAGCGCAGACAAAACCGGCTCCTGTCACAGGACAGAAACCGGTCGAAGAGGCAACACCCGGATTCGAACCGGGGAATCAGGGTTTTGCAGACCCACGCCTTACCACTTGGCTATGTTGCCATATGGAAAACAGGAGCAACTTGATTGCTCCTGTTTTCATTTGGAGCGGAAGACGAGGCTCGAACTCGCTACCTCCACCTTGGCAAGGTGGCGCTCTACCAGATGAGCTACTCCCGCAGATGGTGCCTCCGATCGGAATCGAACCAATGACACGGGGATTTTCAGTCCCCTGCTCTACCAACTGAGCTACAGAGGCATAAACAGCGACCCTCGAAAGGGCCTCTCCCTCACCTGAGAACAGGTGGTCGCCAAGGGGAGAGTAAACGACCCGGATCGGGCTCGAACCGACGACCTCCAGCGTGACAGGCTGGCGTTCTAACCAACTGAACTACCGGGCCAGACAGTGTCCCAAAACGGGCGTTGCACATGGGCGGAGAGTGGGAACAACAGGACTCGAACCTGTGACCCCCTGCTTGTAAGGCAGGTGCTCTAACCAGCTGAGCTATGCTCCCGTCCGGAGTCCCGTGCGCCTCTCGCCAAGCGCAGGTATTATTATACTCAAGGGCCTCTCGGTTGTCAACAGTTTTTTCAGAAATTTCCCGTGGGAAAGTGTCGCCCGGATTCCGTTTGCCGCGTATTGACATTTCTGTCCGGAACTGCTATTCTAAAATGTAGCCATTTGTATATGCCGGAAAAGCGGGGATATCCCGGCTCCCGGCGCTGCCGATGGCGCGTGATTCCGACATATAAAGGAAGGCCGGACAGGAGCCGGCGGGATGGGAGCCGATATGAGACGATTTCGAATGATCTGGGCTGGCTGCTTTATTGTTGTGGCGGCAGTTTTTTTGGCGGTGAACGTGGTGCAGCGGATCTGGGGACAGGACGGCGGCCCCAGCATCTCCGTCCCGAAGGAGACGTTCACGGTGAGCATTGAGGACGGAGAGGACGTTCTGCTTCAGGATGTAACTGCCCAGGACGGGCGGGACGGAGATGTGACCTCCTCTGTTTTGGTGGAGAGTATCTCCAATTTTTATAATGGCTTACGCGAGGTGACCTATGCAGCCTTTGACTCAGACGGCAATGTGACCAAGGCCACCCGGAGTATCCAGTACAGCGACTACACCGCTCCCCGATTTACGC
The DNA here is from genome assembly GCA_021205695.1 of Clostridiales bacterium. GTDB lineage: Bacteria > Bacillota > Clostridia > Oscillospirales > Oscillospiraceae > Onthomonas. The sequence goes on along the minus strand of JAJPXB010000002.1, from coordinate 5,034 downwards.
TGTCCCACTCCCTCCGCTATCAGACGGGGGAGGAGATCGACCTGGACGAGCTGGTTCAGGCCACGGACTGTCTGGACGGGGATATCACCAGCAAGATCAAGGTCAGTACGGACAGCAGCCTCAGCACCCGCACCGCCGGAGTGTACCAGGTCACCTTTTCTGTGACCAACAGCGCAGGGGACTCCGCCTCCCTGACCACTGAGCTGGAGGTCTATGACCCGGACTACAACGATGCAGACATCAACCTGTCCACCTACCTGGTTTACTGCCAGGAGGGGGACGATGAGCCGGACTATCGCTCCTATGTGACGAGCGTTGTGGCGGGCAGCGTCCGCTATACCTTCTCAGAGGGGGCTGCCTCCGCCACCGGAAGCGACGGCTCCACCCTTCGGCGAGCCGCTCTTCGGGTGCGGGGCACGGCGGATATGGATACCGCAGGGGTCTATCAGATTTATCTCACTTATCAGGGTGAGGACTACCAGGGAACGACGCTGCTCCTGGTAGTGGTGGAATAAAGGAGGCAGCTATGGCAGAAGAACAGAGACACCATACCGGTTCCAGCCACTCTCACCAGACCGACGCCCACCAGAATGCCGATTATCAGACCACCCAGTTCCAAATCCCCACCTTGGTGGACGTTTTCAGCGTTCTGCGGGATCTGATCCACGACTGGTGGATGATTCTCACTGCCGGACTGGCGGCGGTGATGGTGGCCTGGCTGTTTTTGCAGATGATCTATGTACCGGTGTATACCAGCAGCGCGACCCTGATTATCTCCGCCAAGAGCAGCACCGGCGGGGCGGTGTCCGACCTGTCCGTCTCCAGCACCACGGCGGAGACTCTGGCGGAGGTGCTGAACAGCAGCCTGCTGAAAAAGTATGTCATGGAAGACCTGGGGGTAGACGAGCTGCCGGACATCGAGGCCAGCCTGGTATCCGGCACCAATTTGATGACCCTCCAGGTCACGTCTGACGAACCTGAGAGCGCATTCCGTGTTCTGCGGAGTATCCTGGACAACTATGATCAGGTTACAAGCCATATTCTGGGGAACGTTGTCCTCAACGAGCTGGAATCGCCCTCGGTGCCCACATCGCCCTCGAATTCCCTCAACACGAGAAGCACTCTGTTCTATGCCTTTTGGGCCGGAGTGGGAGGTATGGCCCTGCTGCTGGCGGTCCTCTCCGTCCGGCGGGATACTGTCAAGACGGAAAAAGACGTCTCCCGCAAGCTGGATGCGCGGCTGTATATGACGGTCTATCACGAGAACAAATATAAGACCCTGAAAAGCCGTTTCCAGCGCTCTAAAAAGTCGATCCTCAGTACAGGGGTCTCCACCAGCTTCCTGTTTTCAGAGACCTTCAAAAAGCTTCGCACCCGGCTGATGTACCAGTCGGAAAAGAGCGGGGCCAGGGTATTGCTGGTGGCCAGCGTGGGGGAGAACGAGGGCAAGAGCACAGTGGCGGCCAATATCGCCCTGGCGCTGGCCCAGAAGATGAAGCGGGTAGTGCTTATCGACGGCGACCTGCGCCGCCCCGCCATCCACAAGATGTTTTCCAAGCCGGTGCCCCCCTCCGCGGAGCTGTCCGCGTTCCTGTCCGGTGATATCCCGGTGGATGATATCGTGCTGCAGGACTCGGACTCCGGACTCAACCTGGTGCTGGGGAGCAGGAACTGCACCAATTCCACCGAGCTGGTGGCCGGCGAGGCCATGCGGGGACTGGTGGAGGCACTGCGCAGCCGGAGCGATTATGTGGTGATCGACTCGCCGCCCATGGCCATCATGGCGGACGCCGAGGTGCTGGCGGAGTATGCGGACGTCGCCCTGCTGGTGGTTCGGCAGAATATGACCTTCGCCCCCCAGATCAACGACGCCGTCGACGCCCTGGAGGGCAGCCACGCACAGCTGTTGGGCTGCGTCTTTAACGATGTGAAGACCCGCCTCTTCTCCGGCACCAAAAAGTGGAGCTACGGTTACGGCTATGGTTATGGGTATGGCTACGGCCGGTACAATCGCGGCTACGGCGCCTACTACGGCAAGCAGGAGGAGCGGAAATGACAGGAGGTGTGACCAGGAGATGAGCGAATATTCTGAAGCCCAGAAGGAGGAACAGGTCGAGCCTATTGATCTGATCCACCTGCTGGAGGAAATGTGGAAGGCGTTCTGCCGCTATTTCTGGCTGGTGCTGCTGCTGATAGTGCTGGGCGCAGGGGGGATGGCCCTCCGCGCCTATCTGACCTATACGCCCCAGTATATGGCCTATGCCACCTTTACGGTGACCAGCAGCAGCCAGGGCACCTACTCCACCAGCAACTATTATAATACCACCACCGCCAGTCAGCTGGAGAACACCTTCCCCTATCTGCTCACCAGCGGCAGCCTGGCCAAGATCGTGGCGGATGATCTGGGCGTGTCCTCCCTGAACGGCACCATCACCGCCTCTGTGATGGCCAACACCAACCTGTTCACCATAGAGGTACGCTCCAGCGACCCACAGATGGCCTATGACATCGTCCAGTCCCTGATTGACAAATACCCTGAGGTGGCGGAACAGGTGGTGGGCGCCACCCATCTGGAACTGCTGGACGAGTCCGGCGTCCCCACGGAGCCGACCAATACGCTCGACTACGTCAGCACCTCTGTGAGGGGCGGAGTGCTGGGCCTGGGCCTGGGCCTGGTCATCCTGTTCCTGATCGCCATCTCCAGACAGACCGTTCAGCGGGAGTCTGACTTCAAAAAACGGCTCAACAGCGAATGCCTGGCGTCTATCCCCCAGATCTCGGTGAAACGGCGGGCAAAGGGCAAGACGCAGGCCATGGTCTCCATCTACAACCCCCGCATTTCCCAGGGCTTTCTGGACGCCGTCCGGGTGCTGCGCACCCGTATAGAGCGGGACGCCCGTGAGCAGGACAGGAAGGTCCTGCTGGTCACCAGCGCAGCCCCCGGAGAGGGCAAGAGCACCCTGGCCGCCAACATCGCCATGTCTCTGGCCATGGATGGGCGAAAGGTGCTGCTGATGGACTGTGACCTGCGCAATCCCACCGTCCACGAGATGCTCCAGCTCCAGCCGGGCAAGGGCATCCATGAGCTGCTCACCGGAGAGGCAAATCTGGACGAGGTGTTCCAATACGACAAGGCCCACCAGCTCTATGTGCTCCCCGGCGGGAAGCCCTGCTCCAACGCCTCGGAGATTTTGGACTCCCGGCAGATGCAGGAGCTGCTCAGCAGCGTCAAGCCCCTGGTGGACTATGTGATTCTGGACACCGCCCCGGTGGGCATGATTACCGATACGGCGGTGCTGGCTCCTCTGGCAGACGGCGCCATCTTCGTGGTCAAACAGGACTACGCCAAGACCGGGGACATCCTGGAGGCGATGGAGCAGCTCTCCGAGAGCCACATCCATATGATCGGCTGTGTCCTCAACGGCACTACCGCATCCTCCGGTGGCTACGGTTACGGCTATGGCTATGGCAGCTACCGCCACTACGGCGGCTACGGCGAGCGGCCTGCCGGAACAGAAAAGGCATAATAATGACAGAGCAAAAGCATCCCTCCGACGCTGACAATCCGGCGCGGAGGGATGTTTTTGCTCTGTTTTACACTGTTACAGCCTGGGCGTCCGGCAGGTGATCTCCTGACGCCTGGGGCCGGTGGAGACCAGGGTGATGGGCACGCCGATCTGTCTCTCGATAAAGTCCACATAGTCCTTTGCCTGCTGCGGAAGGGCGTCGTACTCGGTGCAGCCCCGGATATCGCACTTCCAGCCGGGGAGGGTGGTGTACACCGCCTTGGCCCGGGCCAGACGGGCGGGCACAGGGAACACGTCCGTCACCTGGCCGTCGATCTCATAGCCGGTGACTACCTTGATCTCATCCAGATAGCCCAGCACGTCCAGACAGGTCATGGCCACCTGGGTAGCCCCCTGCACCATGCAGCCGTACCGGCTGGCCACTGCGTCGTACCAGCCCACCCGGCGGGGCCGTCCGGTGGTGGCGCCGTACTCGCCGCTGTCGCCGCCCCGACGGCGAAGCTCCTCGCCCTCCGCTCCGGTGAGCTCACAGACGAAGGGCTCCTTGTGAGAGCCCACAGAGGAGGAATAGGCCTTGGTGACGCAGATCACATCCTCTACGGCGGTGGGAGGAATACTGGCCCCCACGCAGCCGAAGCCCGCCACCGTGTGGCTGGAGGTGGTGAAGGGATAGATGCCCAGATCCGGGTCTTTCATGCTGCCCAGCTGTCCCTCCAGGAGGATCTGCTTTCCCGCCCGGACGGCATCGTGGATATAGGTGACGGTGTCCCCCACATAGGGCAGCAGAATCTCCCGCCAGCCCATGAGCTGGTCAAACAGCTCGTCCTCGTTCAGCAGGGGCTTGTGGTACAGGTGCTCCAGCAGGATGTTTTTCAGCTCGCAGACGTACTCCAGACGCTCCCGCAGCCGCTGCGGGTCGTCCAGGTCCGCCACCTGGATGCCGTTTTTTGCGTATTTATCCGAATAGAAGGGAGCAATGCCGCTCTTGGTGGAGCCGAAGGCCTTGCCGCCCAGCCGCTCCTCCTCATAGGCGTCAAACAGCACGTGATAGGGCATCAGCAGCTCTGCCCGGTCGGAAATCATCAGATGAGGGGCCGGAACGCCGCCGTCCTCCAGGTGCTTCAGCTCCCGGGTCAGGCTCTCTACATTCAGTGCGACGCCGTTTCCAATGATATTGGTGGTATGGGGATAGAATACGCCGGAGGGCAGGAGGTGCAGGGAGAACTTGCCGTAATCACAGATAATGGTGTGTCCGGCGTTGGCCCCGCCCTGGAACCGTACCACGATGTCGGACTGCCGGGCCAGCATATCGGTGATCTTGCCCTTGCCTTCGTCGCCCCAGTTGGCTCCTACGATTGCTTTGACCATAATGAATTGCTCCTCTGTACGGAAAAGATGACCGGTGGACCGTACATCAGCATTATAGACGATAACCATCTTCGATGCAAGGGGAAGTTGCATGGAAACAGGCCCCCGCGCCTGGCAGGAAGGCAGACCAAAATCGCTG
>JAJPXB010000049.1 GCA_021205695.1 Clostridiales bacterium | reverse complement strand
GGCGATGTCGATGCCCGCGCCGATGGCGGCGGCCACCGGCTCCTCGATGAGGTAGACCTTTCGGGCCCCGGCCTGGATGCCGGCGTCGATAACCGCCCGCTCCTCCACCTCGGTGATGCCGGAGGGGACGCAGACCACCACCCGGGGCTTGAAGAAGCGCACCGGGGCCGCCTTGCGGATAAACTCCTTGAGCATCCGCTCGGTCATGTCATAGTCGGAGATGACCCCGTCCCGGAGGGGACGGATGGCCACAATGTTGCCGGGGGTCCGCCCCAGCATCTTCCGGGCGTCGGTGCCCACCTTGAGCAGACGGCCGGTGGTCTTGTCGATGGCCACCACCGACGGTTCCCGGAGGACGACCCCCTTGCCCTGCACATAGACCAGCACCGAGGCGGTGCCCAGGTCGATGCCGATATCTCGTACAAATCTCATGTCGATCACCTTTTTGTCCACAGGTATTCTCTGTTACATTATAACCACCCCCGCCGGTTTTTGCAATCGGCAGGGGAAAAGTTCCCGGAAAAAGGGGCGAGAAATTTTCGACCCGGCTCGACCCTTTCCCGCCCGGGGCCGTCCGGGCAGGGGCGTTAAAATGAGGCGGAATCCCTTGTCATATGAGGACGGTTTTGTTATAATGTAGGGAAAATGATTCTTGCCGGCCGTTGGCAGACGGCCGGCACCGGTGGTATGAGGCTATCATGATAAAATACGACAAATGGCATATTTTGCAGGGAAATCCGGAGGGCGCCGCCGCCCTGGAGGAGGCCGGGATCCCCGCACTGCCCGCTCTGGTGCTCAGCGCCAGGGGCTGCGCCACCCCGGAGGAGGCCCGGAGCTTTCTCCGCAGGGATACGGGCCTGCTCCACGACCCGTTTCTTCTCCGGGATATGGACCGGGCGGTGGCCCGGCTGACAAGGGCCCTGGAGAGGGGAGAACACATCTGTGTCTACGGCGACTACGACGTGGACGGCATCACCGCCACCTGCCTGCTCACCGCTTTTCTCACCCAACGGGGGGCCGACGTGCTGCCCTACATCCCCAACCGGCTCACCGAGGGCTATTCCCTCAATGACGCCGCCGTCCGATCCCTGGCCCGACAGGGGATAACGCTGATCGTCACGGTGGACTGCGGCATCACCAATGTGGAGGAGGTGGCCCTGGCCGCCTCCCTGGGTATGGATGTGATCGTCACCGACCACCACGAGTGCAAGGAGCAGCTCCCGGACGCGGCGGCGGTGGTGGATCCCCACCGGCCGGATTGCGCCTATCCGGACGACTCCCTGGCCGGAGTGGGGGTGGCGCTGAAGCTGGCCCTGGCCATGACCTCGCCCGCGCGCCGGGAGGCGGTGCTGCTGGAGTACTGCGACCTGGCCGCCGTGGGCACCGTGGCGGACGTGATGCGCCTCCGGGGGGAGAACCGGGCCATCGTCTCCCTGGGCCTGGCTCAGCTGGGAGAGGGGGGTCGCCCCGGCCTGGCCGCGCTGCTGCGGGAGGCGGGGCAGGAGGGCCGCGCCGTCACTGCGGGAACGGTGAGCTTCTCCCTGGCCCCCCGCATCAACGCCGCCGGACGGATGGGCTGTCCGGAGCTGGCCGTCCGGCTGCTCCTGACCCGTGCGCCCCAGGAGGCGGAGCTGTACGCCCGGCAGCTCTGCGCCCTGAACCGGGACCGGCAGGCGGTGGAGTCGGAAATTTATGAGGAGTGTCTGGAGCATCTGGCCCGGCACCCGGAGGCCGCTCAGGGGGCCATCGTCCTGGCCAGTCCCCGGTGGCACCAGGGGGTGGCGGGCATCGTGGCCTCCCGACTGTCCGAACGATATAAAATGCCTGTGTTTATGATCTGCCTGGAGGAGGGCCGGGGCAAGGGCTCCTGCCGCTCCTGGGGGGCGTTCAACCTGTTTCACGCCCTGGAGCAGTGCGAGAGCTTGTTGGAGGGCTTCGGCGGCCACGACCTGGCGGCGGGCTTCACCATCCGGGAGGAGCATATCCCCGCCTTCCGGGACAGGATGTGCGCCCTGGCGGCGGCGTGGTACGCCGCCAACCCCGCCGACACTGCCCTGACGGCGGACGTGCTGCTGCCGGACGCCCGGCTGCTGACCCTGGAGCAGATCCAGTCCCTGGAGCTGCTGGAGCCCCACGGGGCGGGCAATCCCAGCCCGGTGTTCGTGCTGGAGCAGGTCACGGTGACGGGCCTCGCCCGGGTGGGCGGGGGCCGGCACACCCGGCTCCAGCTGCGCAAGGGCGACACGCTGCTGGACGGCATCTTTTTCTCCGCCACGCCGGAGGACGCCCAGCTGGCCCTGAACCGGCAGGTGGACGTGGCCTTTCACGCCCAGATCAACGAATTTCGGGGGACCCGCTCCGTACAGCTCCAGATCACCGACTGCCGTCCCGCCCGGGTGCTGCCGGAGGAGGCCCTCTACCGCCGTTACCGGGCGGGCTCAGCCCTGACCGTGGCGGAGCTGGAGCGGCTCATTCCCGACCGAAGGGACTTTGTGGCCGTCTGGCGGTATCTCAGCCACAGCGGCTCCGGCCTGCAGGTGGACCCGCTGAAGCTCTCTCAGAGCATCTCCCGCACCTCCGGCCGCCAGGAGGCGCTGGGCCGTACCATGGTCTGTCTGGAGGTCTTTCATGAGCGGGGGCTCATCGACCTCCGGGGCAACCGGAACAGCATCACCGTCACCATCCGAAAGACCGACCAGAAGGTGGACCTGGACGCCTCGGAGATTCTCATTCGCCTCCGCCGGAAACGGTCGGAGGGCTGATACCTTATTTTCCCGGCCCGTTCCTGACAAGAGCGGGGGCCGTTTGAAGGGAGGAGCAACTTATGGACCCTATTCTGGAGAGCTATCAGGCGTTGGAGGAAAAGGTCCTGGCCTACAATCCCAACCTGGACTGCCAGCGGCTTCGGGACGCCTTTCACTATGCGGACAACCATCACTCCAAGCAGCTGCGCCGGGACGGGACGCCCTATATCACCCATCCCCTGGCGGTGGCGGATATCGTGGCCGATCTGAAGCTGGACACGGACTCCCTCATCGCCGCCCTGCTCCACGACTGCATCGAGGACACGGACGCCACCCATGAGGAGATCGCCGCCCAGTTCGGCCCCACCGTGGCCGATCTGGTGGAGGGGGTCACCAAGCTGACCCGGGTGCAGTACGTCTCCATGGAAGAGAAGCAGATGGAGAACCTGCGGAAGATGCTCCTGGCTATGAGCAAGGATATCCGGGTGGTGCTCATCAAGCTGTGCGACCGTCTGCACAATATGCGTACCATGCAGTACCAGTCCCCCAAGAAGCAGCGGGAGAAGTCCCTGGAGACGATGGAGATCTATGCCCCCATCGCCCACCGGCTGGGCATGCAGCGCATCAAGTGGGAGCTGGAGGATCTGTCTCTGAAATACCTCGACCCGGTGGGCTACCGGGAGATCGAGGAGGAGCTGGCCGCCCTCACCGCCCATCAGCAGGAGTTTCTCATCAAGGTCCAGAACAAGATCAAGGAGCGGCTGGATCAGGAGGGGGTGGAGTGCACCATCCACTCCCGGGTCAAATCCATCTACTCCGTCTATCGGAAGATCTATACCAAGCAGAAGACCATGTCGGAGATCTTCGATTTGTATGCCCTGCGGGTGATCGTGAACACGGTGGCGGACTGCTACAAGGTGCTGGGCTTTGTCCACAATATGTTCAACCTGGTGCCCGACCGGTTCAAGGATTATATCTCCACCCCCAAGCCCAATATGTACCAGTCCCTCCACACCACCGTCATCGGCAGGGAGGGCATCCCCTTTGAGGTGCAGATCCGGACCTGGGAGATGCACGAGACGGCGGAATACGGCATCGCCGCCCACTGGAAGTACAAGCAGCAGGCCGGGGCCCAGCCCCTGGGGGGCGACGAGTCCTATGAGTGGATCCGCCGTCTGCTGGAGAGCCAGGAGAACTCCGACGCGGAGGAGTTCGTCAAGAGCCTGAAGGTGGACCTGTTCGCCGACGAGGTGTTTGTCTTTACCCCCCAGGGGGACGTGGTCAACCTGCCCGCCGGGGCCACCCCCATCGACTTTGCCTACGCCATCCATTCCGCCGTGGGCAACCGGATGGTGGGGGCCAAGGTGAACGGGCGCATCGTCACCCTGGACTCCACCCTGCACAACGGGGATATCGTGGAGGTGCTGACCTCCAAAAATGCCAGAGGCCCCAGCCGGGACTGGATGAAGATCTGCAAGAGCAACGAGGCCCGGAACAAAATCCGCCAGTGGTTCAAGCGGGAGCGCCGGGACGAGAACATCGCCACCGGCCGCGCCGCCTTTGAGTCCGAGCTGAAGCGGGCGGGCTTTACCATCAACGATATTACCCGGGAGGAGGTGCTGCCCCGGGTGCTGAAAAAGGCCCGGTATGGCAGCCTGGACGACCTGTACGCCGCCATCGGCTACGGGGGCATCACCAGCGCCAAGGCCGTCTCCCGCATCCGGGAGGAGATGCTCCGCATCAGCCGGGAGGAGAAGGAGCGGCTGGCCGCCCTCCAGCAGGAGGAGCCCGCCGTCCAGAATATGCAGGTGGCGGGGAGCAGGGAGCTGGCCCCCCTGCCCCAGAAAAAGATCACCTACTCCAAGAACGGCATCGTCGTCGAGGGGCTGGACAACTGCATGGTGAAGTTCGCCAAGTGCTGCACGCCCGTCCCCGGCGACCCGGTCATCGGCTTTGTCACCCGGGGCTACGGCATCTCCGTCCACCGGCAGGACTGCCCCAACGCCGCCCCGGAGCGGCGGAAGGGGGCGGAGCAGGGCCGTTGGCTGGCGGTCTCCTGGGGCCCCAGCGAGCAGGAGGGGTATCAGACCAGCCTGAGCATCTCCGCCAAGGACCGGCAGAACCTGTTCCTGGACATCGCCGCCACCCTCTCCGCCGCCAAGGTGCGGGTGGACTCCCTCATTGCCAAGGGGATGCCCGACGGCTATGCCCTTATCACCGCGCTGGTGATGGTGAAAAATCTGGAGGAGCTCCAGAGCGTCATGCGCAAGCTCCACGGCATCTCCGGGGTTATCGATGTGAAGCGGGCGGGGGGCTGAGGCCGCCCTGCGCCGCAGGAGGAGGATTTTTATGCGAGCAGTGGTCACACGGGTCTCCTCCGCCTCCGTCTCTGTTGACGGACAGGTGCGGGGGCGCATCGGCCGGGGCTTTCTCGTCCTGCTGGGCGTCGGCCCGGAGGACACGGAGGAGCAGGCCCGCCATCTGGCGGACAGGATCTGCGGCTGCCGGGTCTTTGAGGACGAAAACGGCAAGATGAACCGGAACCTGGCCGCCGTGGGCGGGTCGCTGCTGGTGGTGAGCCAGTTCACCCTCTACGCCGACCTCCGCTCCCGCCGCCCCGGCTTCTCCCACGCCGCCCGGCCGGAGCTGGCCGTCCCTCTGTACGAGGCGTTTCTGGCCGACTGCCGCGCCCTGGGCTTTCCGGTGGAGCACGGGGAGTTCGGGGCGGATATGCAGGTGGAGTCGGTCAACGACGGGCCGGTGACGCTGGTGTTTGACACGGATGAGGTGTGAGGGGGCTGTTCATTTCCCTTCACTCATGTTTAGAAGGAGCAAGCTATGCCCAAGATACAACAACTCTCCTCCCATGTGGCGGATCTGATCGCCGCCGGGGAGGTGGTGGAGCGTCCCGCCAGCGTGGTCAAGGAGCTGGTGGAGAACGCCATCGACGCGGGGGCCTCCGCCCTGACGGTGGAAATCCAGGGGGGCGGGATGCGGTACATCCGGGTGACGGACAACGGCTGCGGTATGGAGCCGGAGGACGCCCCCACCGCCTTCCTCCGCCACGCCACCAGCAAGATACGCACGGAATACGACCTGGAGGCCATCGGCACCCTGGGCTTCCGGGGGGAGGCGCTGGCCGCCATCTCCGCCGTCTCCCGGACGGAGCTGCTGACCCGTACCCGGGGGGCGGACTTCGGCACCTCCCTCCGGCTGGAGGGGGGAGAGCTGACCGGACAGGAGGAGGTGGGCTGTCCCGAGGGGACGACCATGATCGTCCGCGACCTCTTTTTCAACACCCCTGCCCGGCTGAAATTCATGAAGCGGGACGCCGCCGAGGGCGCCGCCGTGTTTACAGTGGTGCAGCACGAGGCCTTGGCTCATCCGGAGATCTCTTTCCGCTTTCTGCGGGAGGGGAAGGAGGAGATGCTCACCCCGGGGGATGGCAGGCTCCAGTCTGCCCTCTACGCCGTCCTGGGCCGGGAGGCGGCCCTGGGCCTGCTCCCCTGCCCCGGCTATGGGGAGGACATCCGGGTAGAGGGCTATCTCTCCCGTCCGGCCTGTTGCCGCGGGAGCCGGGTGAGCCAATATTTCTTCGTCAACGGGCGGTATGTGAAAAGCCGTACCATGACCGCCGCCCTGGAGGAGGCCTATCAGAACACCAAGATGGTGGGGAAATTCCCCGCCTGCGTCCTGAAGCTGACCACCAGGCTCAACGCCGTGGATGTGAACGTCCACCCCGCCAAGACCGAAGTGAAGTTTACCGACGAGCGGGCGCTGTTTGAGGCGGTGTACTACGCCGCCAAATCCGCTCTGGCGCTGGAGCAGGGCCATGTGGCGGCGGAGCTGCCCCAGCAGCCCCCCAAGCCCCAGCGCCAGGACACCGTGACCCCCAATCAGACGTTTTTCAGGAGCATGACCAGCCAGGAATACCGCCAGCAGGCACCCGACCTGCTCCGCTCCACCGCCCAGCCCGCCTATGACCGGGAGATCTCCCCCTGGCAGGCGGCCACCAGCCGCAACGCCGCCGCCCTTCTGGAGCAGCAGCGCCAGCGCCAGCAGGAGCGGCGGGAGCAGAAGCAGCGCCAGGATCGGGAGGTCCAGGTGGTGCTGGAGGCCCTGGGAATGCAGGAGGAGCGGGCGGACGCCGACACAGCGCCCGCCCCTGCGGTGACGGCAGAGGAGCTGTTCCGGGACGTGCCCCAGGCGCAGCCCGCCGCTCCGGACGTTCCCGATCTGACGCAGGACGCCGCCGCCCCCGGGGAGCCGGCGCTGACCACCCGGGCGGAGAGCGGCCTCTCTCCGGAGGACGCCGACTGGCGTCTGGCGGGAGAGGTGCTGAACACCTACATCATCGTGGAGCAGGGGGACCGGGTCGTCCTCATCGACAAGCACGCCGCCCATGAGCGGATGAATTTTGACAAAATGAAGGAGAAGGGCTATACTCCTATGAGACAGGTCCTTCTCGCCCCGGTAGTGGTCAAGCCTGACCCGGCGGAGAGCGAGATTTTGCTCCGGAACCTGGAGCTCCTCCGCTCCTTCGGCTTTGAGGCGGAGGACTTCGGCGGCGGGGACATCCTCGTCCGGGAGGTGCCCGACTATGTGGAGGGGGACGAGGCGGACCGGGTGCTCTCCGAGATCGCCGGTCAGCTGCTGGAGAGCGGCGGCGCAGACCCCGCCTCCGCCCGGGACGGGCTGCTGCGCACCATGGCCTGCAAGGCCGCCATCAAGGGCGGCTGGGAAAACGACCCGGCAGAGCTGGAGGTCGTGGCCCGGGCGGTCATGTCCGGGCAGGTGAAATACTGTCCCCACGGCCGGCCGGTGGCCATCGAGCTGACCCGACAGCAGCTGGAAAAACAGTTCGGCCGCCGGAACTGACCATTACACACAGAGACAGGAGGCTCCGCCCATGCCCGCAAACGTCATCGTAATCGCCGGGCCCACTGCCTCCGGCAAGACCGACCTCTCCATCGCCCTGGCGAAGCGCCTGGGGGGAGAGGTGGTCAGCGCAGACTCCATGCAGGTCTACCGCCATATGGACATCGGCACCGCCAAGCCCACTCTGGCCGAGCGGGAGGGCGTCCCCCACCATCTGCTGGACGTGGCCGACCCGGAGGAGAGCTTCTCCGTGGCCCGGTATGTGGAGCTGGCCGCCGCCGCCGTGGACGGTATCCTGGCCCGCGGGCGGGTCCCCATCATTGTGGGAGGCACCGGACTGTATATCGACTCCCTCATGGACGGGCGGAGCTTCGCCCCCTGCCCCTCCACCGGCTGGCGGGAGCGCCTGAATCAGCGGGCGGAGACGGAGGGGATCGCGCCCCTCCTGGAGGAGCTGCGGCAGGTGGACCCGGAGGCGGCGTCCCGGCTCCACAGCAACGACCGGAAGCGTATCCTCCGGGCCCTGGAGGTCTGGCATGAGACGGGAAAGACCATCTCCCAGCACGACCGGGAGACGCGGGCCCTGCCCCCGCGGTACCGGGGGTGCTGGATCGGGCTGAACTTTCCCGACCGGCAGGAGCTGTGGCGGCGCATCGACCTCCGGGTGGACCGGATGATGGCCCGGGGGCTGGCAGACGAGGTCGCCGCCCTCCTGAGCCGGGGGATCGACCCGGGCTGCACCGCCATGCAGGCCATCGGCTACAAGGAGCTGGCCCGCGCCGTCGGGGGGGCGTGCTCCCTGGCGGACGCCGTGGCGGAGGTGAAGCTCCGCAGCCGCCAGTATGCCAAGCGGCAGCTCACCTGGTTCCGGCGCAATCCCGCTATGGAGTGGTATCTATGGGAGGGGCAGCCGGATATTGCGGCGGCCTGTCAATTTGCGACAGAAAAAGCAGCGGCGGCGGGTATAGGATGACAGGGAGGACAGGCCCTGTCTCCCCGCCCCAGGACACGTCCTCACCTATTACATAGAAAAGGATGTGTCCCAACCATGCAGCAGAAAACCAACGGCAGCTTACAGGATTTCTTCCTGACCAGACTCCGCCGGAGCGGGATGTCCGCCACCATCTTTTTGATGAACGGCTTTCAGTTCCGGGGAGTGGTGACCGGCTTTGACCCCTTCACCGTGGTCGTCCACACCGAGGGGAAGCAGCAGATCGTCTACAAGCACGCCATATCCACCATCGTCCCGGAGCGTCCCATCGACCTGCGGGAGTACGGCGCCCCGGAGCAGGCCGGTCAGTGACCCACGCCTCCCTGCCGGGGCGAGGACAGGGAGGCAGCGATGAAGCAAAGCAAATACATCTTCCGTATCCTCATGCTGGTGCTGCTGGCGGGGGCGCTGGCCTATTTCGGCGTCTACGCCTATCAGGTGTTCGTGGGAGGATATGAGACGGCCACCGTCTATTCCTACACCAGCCAGAGCACCCTCGCCTCCTCCGGCTACATCGTCCGGGAGGAGACCGTCCTGGGGGACGGCGGCGATCTGATGGAGATCGTGGTGGGCGAGGGCGAGAATGTGGCGGCAGGGGGCGTCGTTGCCCGGATCTACAACACCCAGGAGGCCCTGGAGCAGCACCAGGAGCTGGATCAGCTCATGACCGAGCTGGAGCGGCTGGAATACCTCCAGAGCAACGGCACCGAGGAGTCCGACGCCATGGAGCTCAACAGCCAGATCGTGGACGCCATCACCGCCCTGAGATCCACGGTCAGCACAGGCGACCTGGACGACCTGTCCGACCGGGTGCTGGAGCTGGAGGAGCTGATCTTTCGCCGGGACTATACCATCAGCTCCGAATCCTCTCTCACGGAGGAGATCGCTGACCTGAAAAGTCAGATCTACAAGCTGGAGAACGCCACCGAGTCCGCCATCTCCTCTGTGCGCACCTCGGTTGCCGGTATCTTCTCCGCCGTGGTGGACGGCTATGAGAGCTGCCTCACCTTCGACATTCTGGACGGCCTGACGCCGGAGAGCCTGCGGGCGGCCGCCGCCGTCCAGGAGGAGCCCTCCGGCCAGGCCACCGGGAAGATCATCACCAGCTTTGACTGGTACTATGCCGCCATCATGGACAAGAGCGTCACCAAGTACCTTTCCACAGGGGATACCGTTACGGTGAATTTCGACGGTTCCGCCGGGAGCCAGAAGATGACCGTCCAGTCCATCAGCTCCGCCAACGAAAGCGGCGAGGTGGCGGTGGTGTTTTACTCCAACAAAAACCTGTCCTCCACCACCCTGCTCCGGGAGCAGGAGGCGGAGGTGGCCTACGGCACCTATACCGGTCTGCGCATTCCTCTGAAGGCGCTGCGGATCGACCAGGAGACCGGGGCGTACGGGGTCTATCGGGTCACCGGCGGTCAGGCCAAATGGGTAGAGGTGGAGCTGCTGTACACCGGCAGCGACTACTACCTGGTCCAGTCAGTGACCACGGAGAACATGACCCAGTCCGAGGAGGCAAAGCAGCTCCGGGCCGGGGATCGTGTCCTGGTCAGCGGAAAGGATCTCCACGATGGGAAGGTGGTTATCGATGACGCATGAGCAGATCGCCCAAAATGTGGCGACAGTACAGGAGGCCGTGGCGGAGGCGGCCCGCCGGGCGGGGAGAGACCCCTCGGAGGTGACGCTGGTGGCCGCCACCAAGGTGCAGACCTCGGAGACGATCCGGCAGGCCATCGCCGCCGGCATCACCGTCTGCGGGGAGAACCGGGTCCAGGAGTTCAACGCCCACTGGGCGGACGGGGCCTATGAGGGGGCGCAGGTTCACTTTATCGGCCATCTCCAGAAAAACAAGGTGAAGTACCTAGTGGGCAAGGTCAGCCTCATCGAGTCGGTGGACTCGGAGGAGCTGCTCCTGGCCATCGATCAGCGGGCCCGGAAACTGGGCGTCGTCCAGGATGTTCTCATTGAGGTGAACATCGGCGGAGAGGCCAGCAAATCCGGCGTTGCGCCGTCAGAGGCCGCCGCGCTGGTGGCTCAGGCCGCCCGACTGCCCGGCGTCAACCCCCGGGGACTGATGGCGATCCCCCCGGTGGCAGAGATTCCCAGGGGAAATGAGCAATATTTTGCCGAAATGCAGCAGCTATTTGTTGACATCGGGGGCAAAATGTATGATAATAAAGTAAGTATTGACTGTCTGTCCATGGGCATGAGCGGAGATTTTGCCGAGGCCATCGCCCATGGAGCCACCCAGGTGCGGATCGGCACCGCCCTCTTTGGAGCGCGGCTGCCCATGCGGGCCAACGGGTGATGGATAGAGATATAATACACCCGTACAGGAGGAATTCAAAATGGGCTTTATGGATGAACTCAAGCGCCTGGCGCGCCCTTATGAGGACGATGTGGAGGATGCGGATTACGAGGACGAGGAGACTGCTGCGGAGCCTGCCAAGGAGCGCTCTCACCGGAGCACCCGGACGGAGGAGCCCAGCTATTCCGGCTATTCCGAATACTCCGACTCGGGCTCCTCTGACCGCCGCAGCTCCAGCGGCAACGTGGTAAATATCAACACCACCACACAGCTCCAGGTGGTCCTGGTCAAGCCGGAGAAGTTTGACGAGGCCTCCTCTATCGCCAACCACCTCCGGGACAAGCGCACCGTGGTGCTCAACCTGGAGGCCGCCAACAAGGATATCGCCCGCCGCATGGTGGACTTCCTCTCCGGCGTGGCCTATGCCCTGGAGGGGAAGATCAAGAAGGTGGCCATCTCCACCTACATCATCACCCCGTACAACGTGGACATCATCGGCGATCTGATGGACGAGCTGGAGAGCAACGGGATGCATTTCTGATTCCGGCCTGCACTGACCGGAGACCCTGTCCAGCGGGACAGAGATATTAGACAAAAGGGGGACTACCTGTGCTGACACCGGAAGCCGTTGAGGCGCAAACCTTTACCAAAGCCAGACGTGGCGGATATACTATGACGGAAGTGGACAACTTCCTGGATCAGATCACCCAGGATTACCGGGCGCTCTGCGCCGAGAACGCCGACCTGCGGAGCAAGCTGAAGATCCTGGCGGACAAGATCAACGAGTACCGGGAGACCGAGGATATTATGCGGGCCACCCTGTACAACGCGCAGAAGACGGCC
>JAJPXB010000060.1 GCA_021205695.1 Clostridiales bacterium | reverse complement strand
TAACGAACAAACGCTTTCGCTTTCCCTGGTCTCACATCATTGACAAATGAACACTGCCGCTGCCGATTTATGCGGTGAAGCCCTTGCAATTCTCGCTCTGTTGTGCCATAATTTGGACATATAATGGGAACCTGCCTGTTCGGGCCGAACGGGCGAGAAAGGGGGAGACTCGGGTGAACCAGAAGCTGAACCGTATCCTGGAGCCAAAGGTCAGGCTCTATCTGATCCTCCTGGCGGTATTTGCCGGAATCACCTGTTATTTCAAGCTCCAGCTGGGTTTGGTAGAGCTGGGGTTGGTGCTGGTGCTGTTCATTTACTACCTGATCGTCCGGAACCGCCGCCGGAAGGAGATGGCCAGGTATATTGCCCGGGTCACCAACCATATCGACGCCGCCAGCAAGGATACCATGGTTAACTCACCTCTCCCCATGGTCATCTTTCAGCCGGATACCGGAGATGTCATCTGGTCCAACGATCGGTTCCTGAAGATCACCGGAGATCGGGAGCATCTGTTTGATACCAAGATCGACGCCGCAGTTCCCGGCTTTTCCACCAAGTGGCTGCTGGACGGCAAGACCGAGTGCCCTACTGAGTACAAGATCGACGGTAAGAGCTATATGGTCTTTGGTCACGTCTCCCGCTCAGGAGAGGGAAATCAGACCCTGCTGGCCACCACCTACTGGATCGACATCACCTCGCTGGCCCAGGTTCGGGAGCAGTTTTACGCCACCAAGCCGGTGGTCTCCATCCTGCTCATCGACAACTATGAAGATCTGATCCGCAGCACCAACGACAAGGCCAGAAGCTCCCTCCGCTCCTCGGTGGAAGACGAGATCAACACCTGGCTCCAGCCCTCCGGGGGCCTGCTGTGCCGGTATGACCGGGATCGGTATCTCTGCATCTTTGAGGAGCAGTACCTGGAGCAGTTCCAGCAGGGGAAATTCTCCGTGCTGGACGCAGTGCATAAGATAGTCAGCCCCAACGGGGTCAACGCCACCCTCTCCATCGGTATTGGCATGGACGCCAGCTTCGGGGAGATGATGGACTTCGCCAGCCTGGCCATCGAGATGGCCCTCTCCCGGGGCGGCGACCAGGCGGTCATCAAGAACCGCTTCAACTTCGAATTCTACGGCGGGCGGGCCAAGGAGACGGAGCGGCACACCAAGGTCAAGAGCCGGGTCATGTCCAACGCGCTCAACGAGCTGCTCCACACCAGCTCGGAGGTGTTCGTCATGGGACACCGGTTCGCCGACCTGGACGCTGTGGGCGCATCTATCGGCATCTGTGCCATCGCACGACACAAGGGCGTCCCTGCCTATATCATCGAGGAGCCGACCTATTACCCCGGCTCCATCATGAAAAAGCGGATCATGCAGCTCCCGGAGTATGAAGGCCGGTTTATCAGCAGCCAGGAGGCCATGCTGCGGCTGAACAACAAGTCTCTGCTGGTGGTGGTGGACACCAACCGACCGGAGCAGGTCATCGCCAGAGATCTGCTGGAATCCGCATCCAAGGTGGCGGTGATCGACCACCATCTCCGGGCGGCGGATTACATCTCCAATGCGGCGCTGAACTTCCATGAGCCCTACGCCTCCTCCGCCAGCGAGCTGGTGACTGAGATGATCCAGTATCTAATCGAGCCGTCCGATCTGCTCCGCACCGAGGCGGAGGCCCTGCTGGCGGGCATCGTGCTGGATACCAAGAACTTCACCCTCCGCACCGGGGGCCGCACCTTCGAGGCGGCGGCCTTCCTCCGCCGCCGGGGAGCGGACACCACCGAGGTCAAAAAGCTGTTCCAGAACAATCTGGACGACACCATCGCCAAGTATGACGTGTTGCGCATGGCCAAAATGGTCCACGGGGACATCGCAGTGGCGGCGGTACCCAACGCGGTGAGCCGGGTCATTGCGGCACAGGCCGCCGATGAGCTGCTCAACGTGGCGGGGGCGGATGCTTCCTTTGTGCTGTATCCTGACGGGGACACGGTCATCATCAGCGGCCGCAGCGTGGGAGAGGTCAACGTCCAGTACATCCTGGAGATGCTGGGCGGCGGCGGAAACGCGGCGGCAGCCGGGGCACAGGTACACAACAGCACCCTGCAGGAGACGCTTATGCGGCTCCTCCAGGCCATCGACAAATATTACGAAAGCTGAGGACTTTTCCCTCCGTCCGGGGACGGCAGAGGAGCATCAGAAAGGAACGAACCAAACATGAAAGTCATATTGCAAAAGGACGTCCAGGGTCAGGGTAAGAAGGGCCAGATGGTGGAGGTTTCCGACGGCTATGCCCGGAACTTTCTCATTCCCCGGAAGCTGGCGGTGGCCGCCACGGCGGACAACGTAAACACCATGAAGCAGCAGGAGAAGGCCCGCCTGGAGAAGGAGGCCCGGGAGCGGGCCGCCGCCCTGGAGCTGGCGGAAAAGCTGAAGGATATGCCGGTTCACGTCAAGGCCAAGGCAGGCTCCGGCGGGCGGCTGTTCGGCAGCGTCACCACCAAGGAGATCTCCGTGGCGCTCAGGGAGCAGTACGGCGTGGATGTCCCCAAGACCAGCCTCCAGTCTGACCCCATCAAGGCCTTTGGGGGCTATCAGGTGAAGGCGAAGCTGGGATATGAGGTCTCCGGCACCGTCTATGTGTTCGTGGAGGAGGCATAAGAAGCCTCTTTGATTGCACGTTGAGCTGAAAACAAGCAGGCAAATGCGGGGCTGCGCCCCGCCGG
Organism: Clostridiales bacterium; assembly: GCA_021205695.1. Taxonomy (GTDB): domain Bacteria; phylum Bacillota; class Clostridia; order Oscillospirales; family Oscillospiraceae; genus Onthomonas. The sequence goes on along the minus strand of JAJPXB010000060.1, from coordinate 9,105 downwards.
AGGCAGGGAAAGCCTTCGTTTCCAAGGAAGTGATACCATTGCCCGAACTGGATGAACTGTTGAGTCGACAGATGCCCCATTCTGACGCCGCAGAGCAGGCGGTGCTGGGTGCAATGCTCATCGACAGCCGCTGTATCCCCCAGGTCATCGAGAAGCTGAGACCGGAGGATTTCTACGTCAAGCAGCATTTGGAGGTCTATGAGGCCATCTACTCCATGTTCTCCCTGTCCAAAAAAATCGACCCGGTGACCGTCCAGGAGCAAATGCGCCAGGACGGCACCTATGTGGAGGGCACCACCCGGGCCTTTCTGCTCCAGCTGATGGAGGTGACGCCCACCGCCGCCAACGTCATGGAGTATGTGGAGATCGTCCGGGACAAGGCACTGCTCCGCCGGGTGGCGGAGACGGCGGGGGAGATCACGGACCTGGTGAACGAGGGCACCGGCACCGGAGCGGACGTGTTGGAGGCGGCAGAGCAGAAAATCTACGCCGTCCGCCACGGCAGAGCCGCCCAGGGACTGATCCCCATCTCTGCTGTGACGGCGGATGTGTACGCCCGCATCGGGGAGCTGTCCGAGTCGGACAGCGTGGTCCCCGGCCTCTCCACCGGCCTGACTGACCTGGATCGGATGATCGCCGGCCTGGGCAATTCCGACCTGGTGCTGCTGGCGGGCCGCCCCGGCATGGGAAAGACCTCTCTGGGCCTGAACATTCTGCTGGAGGCGGGAAAGCACTCCGGCAAGTCGGTGGTGTTTTTCTCTCTGGAGATGAGCCGGGAGCAGCTGGTCATGCGCCTGATCTCCAGCGAATCCTTTATTCCCAGTCAGAAGCTGATAACCGGACAGCTGGAGGAGGAGGACTGGGAGAAGCTGACCCTGGCCTGCCGGAGCCTGAACGCCACCTCCATCCTCATCGACGACAACCCCACGCTGTCCGTGGCGGATATGAACGCCAAGTGCCGGCGGGTGGAAAATCTGGGCCTGGTGGTCATCGACTATCTCCAGCTCATGACCTCCTCCGGCGGCAAGCAGAACTACTCCGGGGAGAGCCGCCAGCAGGTAGTCTCCGACATCTCCCGGGCGCTGAAAATCATGGCCAAGGAGCTGAATGTGCCGGTGCTTTGTCTGAGCCAGCTCTCCCGCGCCAACGAGAGCCGGGCGGACAAGCGGCCCATGCTCTCCGACCTCCGGGAGTCCGGTGCCATCGAGCAGGACGCCGACGAGGTCATGTTCATCTACCGGGACGACTATTATAACGAGAACAGTGAATACAAGAACCAGGCGGAGATCATCGTTGCCAAAAACCGCCATGGCGAGACGGGCAAGGTCATGGTGCAGTGGCTGCCGGAGTTCACCACCTTTGCCAATCGGGAATGGAAGCATCAGGAGTGAGCCTGGATCGCCGGGTGGAGGCGTACTGCCGCCGGATGGGATTTCCTCTGGAGCGGGGAGATGTCGTTCTCTGCGCCGTCTCCGGGGGCGTAGACTCCATGGCGCTGCTCCACCTGCTGTGGCGGTGGAGCCGACGGGAGGGCTTCTCCCTGACGGCGGCCACCTTTGACCACGGGCTCCGGGAGGCCGGGGCAGAGGATGTGAATTTCGTCTGCCGATGGTGCGGGGAGCGGGACATTCCCGTCCGCACCGGACGGGGAGACGTCCCTGCCCGGGTTCGGGACACGGGGGAGACGACTGAGGAGGCCGCCCGGGTTCTGCGCTATGCCTTTCTGGAGGACTGCGCCGGGGCGCTGGGGGCGGACTGGATCGCCACCGCTCACCAGGCGGACGACAACGCCGAGACGCTGCTCCTCCATCTGCTCCGGGGCTCCGGACTCCGGGGATTGGGGGGCATCCCGCCCAGAAGAGGGAAGCTCATCCGGCCGTTGCTGGAGGTCACCCGGGAGGAGCTGACTGCCTACGCCCGTGCCAACGCCATCCCCTGGCGGGAGGACGCGTCCAACGATGACACCGCCTATACCCGCAACTTCGTCCGACACCAGGTGATGCCGTTGCTGAAGGAGCGGAACCCCAATCTGGCCCGCACGCTGGGCCGGACGGCGGAGAGCCTGCGGCTGGATGAGGGATATTTGGATGGCCTGGCACGGGAGCGGGGAGCGCAGCTGCTCCGGCAGGAGCCGGAGGGCGTGTCCGTCTCTGTGAACGATCTTCTGGCCCAGCCGGAGGCCATCGCTCTCCGGCTGATACAGCTAATGGTGGAGACGGTTCGCCCGGGAACGGTGTTGCCCTGGGAGCAGCGGCGGCGGATGCTGACACTGGCGGCAGGGGAGAGCCCTTCTGCCCGGTGCAGCCTGACGGCGGGGCTCCGGGGCCTGCGAGTCTACGACCGACTGGTCGTCACGGCGGAAAGGCCGCCCCTTGAAAAGCCGGAGCTGGTGGAGCTGGCTCCGGGCGGAGAGGCGGAGTTTCCTGATTTGGATATGACGATAATGTGCCGGAGTTGTCTTTGTCCGGAGACGCCGGAGGCCGGGTGCCTCTATCTGCGTCCCCCGCAAGGGGCGCTGCTGCTCCGGCCGAGACAGGCTGGGGATCGGATACAGCTCCCCGGACAGTGCCGGAAGCGGCTGAAAAAGCTGCTCATTGAGAAAAAAATCCCCCGGGAGCGCCGGGAGCACTGCCTGGTGCTGGAGGCGGAGGGCCGGGTGGTCGCTGTCCTGGGCGTGGGTACGGACACCAGCTGGATTCCCCAGCCGGGCAGCGGAGCCTGGCAGATCATAATACAAAATCGAGACGGAAACAGAAAGGACAGATGCTGACATGGGTATGGATCAGGACATCGCCGAGGTGCTGTACAGCGAAAAGCAGCTCCAGCGCAGAGTGGCGGAAATGGGCGCACAGATCTCTAAGGACTATGCGGACAAGGAGGATGTGGTGATCGTAGGTATCCTTCGGGGCTGCTATATGTTTATGGCGGACCTGAGTAAGCACATCACAATCCCCTGCCGGGTGGACTTTATGTCAGTCTCCTCCTACGGAAAGGGGACCAGCTCCAGCGGTCAGATCGAGATCAAGAAAGATCTGTCAGATACCATCAACGGCGCTCACGTTATTTTGGTGGAGGATATCCTGGACTCCGGCAACACCATGGACTATCTGAAAAAAGTGCTCTCTGTCCGTAATGCGGCGTCCATCCGCATCTGCACCCTGCTGGACAAGCCGGAGCGGCGCACCAAGCCGGTGACGGCGGACTATTACGGTTTCCTGGTGCCTGACGCCTTTGTGGTGGGCTATGGACTGGACTATGCCGAAAAATACCGTAACCTGCCCTATATTGGCATTTTAAAGCCTGAAATTTACGAGTGAAAGAGCGAAAAGAGAGCGGGGCCCCGCCGCCCCATGAGGAAGTGAGCGCATGAAAAGACCCTACCGCACTGCCCTGTCCTATCTGGTACTCCTCTGTATCATCTTCTCTCTGGTCAGCGTGCTGTCCGACTGGGAGGAACCGGAGGGAATCAGCTACAGCCGAATGGTTCAGCTGTTCCAGCAGGAGCAGGTGGAGCAGTTCTCCGTCCGGGATAACGAGGTGAAGCTGACCCTGAAGGAGGCCGTGAACGGAGAGACCACCGTCACCTGCGAGATCCATGACTTCGACACCTTCTACCAGGATCTGAACGACCTGGTCAAGGAGCAGACGGCGGAGGGGATTATCACCCAGTATTACTACTATCCTGACAGCAGCACCCCCTGGTGGGTAACGATGCTGCCTTCCCTGGTCACGGTCGGGGCGATCATTCTGCTGTTCTGGCTGATGGCCCGTCAGCAGGGGGGACAGGGTGCAGGGCCCGCCCAGTTCGGCAAGGCCAGGACGGTGAGCAACGACGACCCAAATGCTCCCAAGGTCACCTTTGAGGACGTGGCCGGCGCGGAGGAGGAGAAGGCGGAGCTCCAGGAGGTAGTGGAGTTTCTCCGTGACCCGGAGAAATTCAACCGCCTGGGGGCGCGTATCCCCAAGGGAATCCTGCTGGTAGGACCTCCCGGCACCGGCAAAACCCTGTTGGCCAAGGCGGTGGCCGGGGAGGCGGAGGTCCGCTTTCTGTCCATCTCCGGCTCGGACTTCGTGGAGCTGTATGTGGGCGTGGGCGCCAGCCGTGTCCGTGACCTGTTCAGCGAGGCGAAAAAGACCGCTCCGGCCATCGTCTTTATCGACGAAATCGACGCCGTGGGCCGTCAGAGAGGCACGGGACTGGGCGGCGGACACGACGAGCGGGAGCAGACGCTGAACCAGCTCCTGGTGGAGATGGACGGCTTTGCCGGAAACTCCGGCGTCATCGTCATGGCTGCCACCAACCGGCAGGACATCCTTGACCCGGCGCTGTTGCGGCCGGGCCGGTTCGACCGGCAGATCTATGTGGGCTACCCGGATATCCGCGGGCGGGAGAGCATTTTAAAGGTACACTCTCGGAAAAAACCCCTGGGGGAGGACGTGGATCTCAGCGTCATCGCCCGGGCCACCGGCGGCTTCACCGGGGCCGACCTGGAAAACCTGATGAACGAGGGCGCACTGCTGGCCGCCCGCCGGGACAAGCCCTTTATCACCATGACCGATCTCCACGAGGCAATGATAAAGGTCATCGCCGGACCGGAAAAAAAGAGCCAGGTGGTCACGCCACAGGCCCGGCGGCTTACTGCCTATCATGAGGCGGGCCACGCGGTGACCATGCGATTTCTCCCCACCCAGGACCCGGTGCATCAGATCACCATCGTGCCCAGAGGCAGGGCGGGAGGCATGACCATCTCTCTGCCCCAGGAGGATCGGCCTTACCAGAGCAAGCGTGCCCTGGAGGAGGAGATCGTGGGCCTGCTGGGCGGGCGCACGGCAGAGGAACTGGTACTGGGCGATGTGTCCACCGGGGCCTCCAGCGACCTCCAGCGGGCCACCCAGATCGCACACAGTATGGTGGCAAGATACGGCATGAGCCAGCGGCTGGGAGCCGCAGTCTACGGCTCTGCCAGCAATGAGGCCTTTTTGGGCCGCTCTATGGGCCAGGAGCGGAGCTATTCCGAGGAGAGCGCCGCCGCCATCGACCAGGAGGTGCGAGCCATCCTCGATCAGGCGGGGCGGAGATGCCGCTCTATTCTGGAGGAGCACCGGGACGCCCTGGAGCAGACTGCCCAGTTCCTGCTGGAGTACGAGACTATGTCCGCCCTGGAGTTCGAGCGGGTGTTCCACCCGGATGCGGAGCACGCCCCGGAAGGGGATGTGCTGTCCCAGTTCGGTGCAGGACAGCCGGACGGAGACGGACAGTGACCGCTCTTTGTACGTCCACATTTGCTTGCATAGAGAAACCGGGCTCGGCCTGCGCCGAACCCGGTTTTTGTATGCAAAGAGACGATGTGTTAGTTATTCATCTTCAGTCAGGAATCCCGCACTCCGGAGCAGCCAGAGAACATTATCCCGCACCCAGAGCACTGCCGCTCGGATACCGTCCACCATGACGTTGGCGGAGAGGGATACCTCAAAGGCCAGGAGAACAAAGACCACCAGCACCAGCCAGGCGCCGTCGCTCATAATAGACAGATCCAGAGAGAAGATAGGCCGGAGGAAGAGAACACAGAAAGCGAAGGCCACGACACAGAAGACCATCAACACCCTGCGCAGAGGATTGTAGGGCCGACAGGTCCGATGCACCATGAGCAGACCAACCACTGCCACCACCAGAGTGCAGATGGTGCTCAGCTCGGCGTCGCTTAGGCCAAAGACGGTGTAAAAGAGTACCACGCCGATGCTCAGCGCCAGATCGCTGATGGCGGACGGCAGCGCCCGATAGACCACGTTGGGCAGGAATCGGCCCTGGATGCGGCTGTGATTCGGTTCCATGGCCAGAACAAAGGAGGGCAGGCCAATGGTGATGGCGCTGACCAGGCTCATCTGAGAGGCGGAGAAGGGATAGGTGAAGGTGAAGATCAGGGAGATGGCCGCCAGACACAGGGAGAAGATGTTCTTCACCAGGTACAGGCTGGCGGAGCGCTCGATGTTGTTGATGACCCGGCGGCCTTCCGCCACCACCGAGGGCATGGCGGAGAAAGCCGAGTCCAGAAGGACGATATGGCTGACTTGGCAGGCCACCTGGCTGCCGGAGGCCATGGCTACCGAGCAGTCCGCCTCCTTCAGCGCCAGCACGTCGTTTACCCCGTCTCCGGTCATAGCGACTGTGTGTCCAGCCTGGTGCATGGCGCGCACCAGCTTCCGCTTCTGCTCCGGCGTCACCCGGCCAAAGACGGTGTAAGTCTCCGCCGCCTGGGCCAGCTCCTCGTCCGTACGGAGAGTTCGGGCGTCCACATATTGCTCTGCATTGGGAATCCCCGCACGGAGAGCGACCTCGGAGACGGTGACCGGGCTGTCACCGGAGATGACCTTGACGGCCACGCCCTGTTCCCGGAAATACCGAAAGGTCTCCGGGGCCTCCTCCCGGATTTTATTAGTCAGCAGCACAAGCCCCAGAGGGGTGACCGTTCCGGTCAGCTCGCCTCCGTCCGGAGGGCCATCATAGCCTGCGAGCAGCAGCACCCGGCAGCCCAGACGGGAATATTCCTCAATATCCTCCCGGTAATCGCCGTATTGGTCGCCCAGAAGGTTCTCCGGCGCCCCCAACAGGTAAGAGCCGCCCCGGGCAAAGGACACTCCGCCGTACTTCCGGGCGGAGGTAAAGGGCAGAGCTTTGGTCACCACCCGGCGGGAGTGCCTGCCGTCGAAATAGCGTTTCAGAGCGGCCATAGTCTCGTTGTCATTCTGCATGGAAAATACATAGTCCGCCAGAATGTCCCGCAACTCATCCTCGGTGGCAACGGCGTCGTCCAAAGCTACCAGGTCTTCGACCACCATTTTCGGCTCAGTGATAGTGCCTGTCTTGTCCACACAGAGGATGTCCACCCGGGCAAGGGTTTCGATACAGCCCATTTCATGAACCAGTGTCTTTCGCTGGGCCAGACGGAGGACACCGGCCATCAGGGCCACAGAGGTCAGCAGGTACAGCCCCTCAGGAATCATGCCAATCAAACTTGCCACGGTGGAGACCACTCCGTCCCGGACTGGATTTTCCAGGATGGCGATCTCCTTGACCGCCATGGCGATGCCCAGAGGTACGATGGCGATGCCGATGACCATGACGAGCCTGTTCAGGGAACGCATCATCTCCGAGCGGGGCTGCTGCTTGGCCTGTCTGGCCTGGAGGGTCAGCTTGGACATATAGGAGTCCTGGCCTACGGCGGTCAGTCGGGCGTAGCAGCTCCCGGAAACCAGGAAAGAGCCGGAGAGCAGGCGGTCGCCCTGCTGCTTGCGCAGTTCATCCGCCTCCCCAGTGAGGAGGGATTCGTTTACCAGACATTCGCCCTCCACCACCTGAGCGTCGGCATAAATCTGATCTCCGGCCTTGAAAACCACAATGTCGTCGCGGACGGTGTTGTATACCGAGGTGGTGATGAGGATGCCGTCCCGCATGACATTGGCCTTGGGGTTGGTCAGCAGGTTCAGGTCATCCAGTGTCTTTTTGCTCCGCCACTCCTGAACGATGCCGATAATGATGTTGGCCAGTACCACCACCATAAATGTCAGCTCGTTCCAGGCGCCAACGGCGATGACAGCGATGGCCAGGACGAAGAAGATCAGGTTAAAATAGGTGCAGACATTGGAGCGGACGATGTCTTTCAGGGATTTGGAGTTGGACTCCACCTCCTCGTTGCGATAACCGCCCCGGCTCCGCTCCCGAACCTGGGCGGCGTTAAGGCCCACCGCCGGATCGGCACAGACCACAGGAATCTCTGCACGGCGAACGGCCGCCTCCGCCGTCCGGCGCCTCCGGCCAGTGCGTTTGGAAGGTCGCCCCCGACGCCGGGACGTTTCCCTGGGCGGCTCCCACCGTCGGGTGGGACTGCTGTCTGCCCCGGAGTGGCTTCCTCTTTCTGTATGGGACACTGCGTTCAGCTCCTTGAGAAGAATGGGGGAGAGGAATGCGTCCGGCGCAGTCCGGGCCCCGCGGGCCAGACGGGAAGAAGGCCGGCCCGATAAATGTAACTGTAACACAGAATGTTCAGGGAAACAACCAACGAATTGTTAAGAGTTCTGATTTCTCTTTTTCTGCCATGTCCGGAGGCACAGCAGGGCAAATACCAGGGTGACGCCCCCGGCGATGAGCCACCGCAGCCAAGCATCCTCTCCCAGGAGCAGCCCCGCTCCCTCTGCCATGGTGACTGCGCCGAAGATGGCAAAGATGGCGAAGGCCAGCTTGTCCAGAAAGCCCTCCGGCATCCTGCTTTTCAGCAGATGTCCCACCAGCATCCCCACCAGATCGGCGGCGAACAGACCGATGGAGCAGGCCAGCCAGACGGTCAGCGCCTGGTCCAGACCGCCGTTGGCGGCAAAGGTGATGGCAGTGAGCTGGGTCTTGTCGCCCAGCTCCGCCAGGAAGAAGGTGCCAAATACGGACAGGATGGGATGACCGGAGGTCTTTTCGCTTCTTGCTTCCTCCTCCTCGCCCTCTCCCCGCAGGGTGGACCAGGCGAAGTAGAAGAAAGCCAGGGCCGCAATGATCTTAATGAGCCAGGTGGGGATGAGCTGGCTGATGAGGGAGCCGAGCACCACAGCCATGGCGTTCAGCGTCAGGATGGACAGGGCGGAGCCGATGATAATATCCCGCAGCTTGTAGCGGGAGGTCATGGCGATCATCAGCAGCTGGGTCTTGTCGCCCATCTCGGCGATGAACATGGTGAACAGGATCTGAATAAATAATGCCATAGAGATTCCTCCTGTGTCCGCCCCCGGGCAGAAAGCAAGGGCGGCCGTGTATATGACGACTGCCCTACAATCCACCCATGTACGGCGCACCGCCATACATGAGTCTCGTTATGGAGAAGGCGGTGGGGCAATGGACAGATGCTCTGCCACAGCGCCACAGCACTTCCCTTATACAAGCCAGGTCCGGAGGAACCAGTATGTTGACTTGCAACGCCGGGAGGCGTAAACTACTCCCTCATGTGTCAAACAGTATACCAGCTTTTCCAGATGAAATCAAGCCTTTCTGGCCAGATTGTTCCCCAATTCTGTCCATTTGTCAATGATGTGAGACTGAGAAAAGGGAAAAAGTTTATTCGTAAG
>JAJPXB010000066.1 GCA_021205695.1 Clostridiales bacterium | reverse complement strand
AGTAAAAATGACAAATCCCGAAAAACGCTGTAATTTCAACGTTTTTCGGGACTCGAAAACTAAGATTTTATTATTCCCACTCAATCGTCGCCGGCGGCTTTGACGTGATATCGTACACCACCCGATTGATATGCTCCACCTCGTTGACCACCCGCACGGAGACCTTGTCCAGCACCTCGTAGGGGATTCTGGCCCAGTCGGCGGTCATAAAGTCGCTGGTGGTGACGCCCCGCAGGGCCAAGGTGTAGTCGTAGGTGCGCCCGTCGCCCATGACGCCCACGGAGCGCATATTGGTCAGTACGGCAAAATACTGGCTGATTTGGGTGTCCAGGCCTGCCCTGGCGATCTCCTCCCGGAAAATGGCGTCCGCCTCCCGGAGAATGTCCGCCTTTTCGCGGGTCACATCACCGATGATACGGATCCCCAAGCCTGGGCCCGGGAAGGGCTGACGCATGACCAGATAGTCTGGCAGTCCCAGCTCCCGGCCCAGCTGCCGCACCTCGTCCTTAAACAGCATCCGCAGGGGCTCGATGATCTCCTTAAAGTCCACATAGTCCGGCAGACCGCCCACATTGTGATGGCTCTTGATAACGGCGGCGCCGGCTTTGCCGCTGCCGGACTCGATGACATCGGGATAGATGGTGCCCTGCGCCAGATAATCCACCCTTCCGATCTGCTTGCCCACCTGTTCAAAGACCCGGATGAACTGCTCGCCGATAATCTTCCGCTTTGCCTCCGGCTCGGTGACGCCCGCCAGAGCTGTAAGGAACCGCTCCTCCTCGTTCATGCGGATCAGGTGGATGTTCCACCTGGAGAAAGCGGCCTCCACCTCATCCCCCTCGTTCTTGCGCATCAGGCCGTGATCCACAAAGACACAGGTGAGCTGATCGCCCACCGCCTCAGCCAGCAACGCCGCCGCCACAGAGGAGTCCACGCCGCCGGACAGGGCCAGCAGTACCTTCCCGTCGCCAATCTTCTCCCGGAGGCTGGCGATAGCCGTCTTGCAGTAGTCTCCCATGGTCCAGTCGCCCCTGGCGTGGCAGACCTCATAGAGGAAATTGCGAATCATCCGGATGCCGTTTTCCGTGTGGTTGACCTCCGGGTGGAACTGCACGCCGTAAAAGCCCCGCGCTTCGTCCGCAATGCCTACGTTGGGGCAGGCGGCGGAGTGGGCCACCAGCCGGAAGCCCTCCGGCACCTTTGCCATGTAGTCGCTGTGGCTCATCCAGGAGACGCCCTTATCAGGCAGGCCCCGGAACAGCTTGCAGCCGGTGTCGTAACAGGTCATCGTCTTGCCGTACTCCCGGGCAGAGTCCTCCTGGGCCTCCGTGACCAGCCCGCCCAGAGAGTAGGCCATCAGCTGACAGCCGTAGCAGATGCCCAGGATCGGCACGCCCAGTTCAAAAACCTCCCGGTCACAGTGAGGAGCGTCCTCCAGGTAGACGCTGTTGGGGCCGCCGGTAAAGATGAACCCAATGGGATGCATCGCCTTCAGCTCCTTCAGGGGGGTGGTGTAGGGTTTTACCTCGCAGTAGACGTTGCACTCCCGGACCCGGCGGGCGATCAGTTGGTTGTACTGGCCGCCGAAGTCCAGAACGATGACAAGCTCATGAGCCATGGTGATATCCTTCCTCCCGGTGTGAATATTGAGAAACAGAAAGAGAGCGGAGCCGGAATGAAGCTGCCTCATCCGGCCCCGCCGAATCCTGTTCCTATTTTACCTGCCGCTGAAATAATTGTCAACAGACGGTTCGACCGGTTTCCCATCCGGTCTGTCAGTCATCTTCAGCCGTTGGCGCGCAGCGGGAATGCGAGCCGCTGAAAAACCAAACCCGCCCCGCCCCAAAACGGGGCAGGGCGGGCGATTACTCACTTGGAAACGGTCAGGCGATCGGTAAAGGTATACTGTCCGCCCCAGATCTCCAGGGAGATGGGTTCGCTGCCGGTCTCGTTGAACAGCTCCACACTGTCGGGGGTGACGGTGACGGCCAGCTTCTGACCACGCCACAGAATGGTGTAGCTCAGCTTGCTCCAGGCCGCCGGGAGGGCCGGGCTGATACGCAGGTTGCCGCCCAGCATCCGCAGGCCGCCGAAGCCGTAGACCACGCACTGCCACAGACCGCCGTAGGAGGCGGCGTGAATGCCCGCGTCGGAGGAGTGGGGATTGGCGTTGTCCAGGTCGATGAGGCAGGCCTTTTCGAACATCTGGTAGCCCAGCTCCGAATCGCCGATGTCACAGGCCAGCACCGAGTGGGTGGAGAGGGACAGGCTGGAGTCATGGAGGCAGCGGGGCTCGTAATAGTCCCAGCTGGCCACCTTGACCTCGTGGGGGAACAGCTCCTCCAGGAGGTAGAACAGCACCATCACATCCGCCTGCTTGGAAACCTGGATCTTGGTGATCTGCTCCTGGTTGTAGTCCTTGTAGATGCCGCCCACATGGGCCTGCTTCTTGTACTTGGTCAGGTCGATGTCCTTCAGCGTCAGATAGGTGGTGTCCTGGGGCAGAACGCCGTCCTCTGTGGGCTGGGTCAGGAAAATCCTGTCCCGCTGCTCCGTCCACTGGGCATAGCAGTCGGCAAGCCCAAGCTTGGCGTCCAGGGCGGCGTACAGGTCCGGCTTCTCCGTCCGGAGCAGGTCGGCGTACTCGATGGCCTTGCCCATATTCCACCAGGCCATGTAGTTGGTATAGGCGTTGTCGTTGACGTGCTCCTTGTACTCGTCCGGGCCGACCACGTCGTTGATGTGCAGCTTGCCGTCCTCGCCCGGCTCCAGGCGGCTGCCCCAGAACTTGGCGCAGTCGAAGATCAGCTCATAGCCGTACTTGTCCATGTAGTCCTGGTCGCCGGTGCACTCGTAATACTGCCATACGCCAAAGGCCACGTCGGAGGTGATGTGGATCTCGATAAAGCCCGTCCAGACCTTGATGAGCTGACCGGTGACAATGTCAGTCCCCATGTACTCCGGAGTTACCTCGCCGTCGTCCAGCCAGGCGGACTCCCAGGGAAACTGGGCGCCCTGGTAGCCGTTGTGGGCGGCCTTGGCGTGGGCACCGGGGAGGGAGAGATAGCGGTACTCCTCCAGGCTCCGGGCCACCTCGGGCATGGTGAAGATGAAATAGGGCAGGAGGAAGATCTCCGTATCCCAGAAGGTGTGGCCCTTATAGCCCTCGCCGGAGAAGCCCTTGGCGCCGATGTTCATCCGGTTGTCATGGGCGGGGGTCATGAGCTGCATATGGTACTGGCCGAAGCGGATGACTAGCTGGTCAAAGGCGGGGCCCTCGATGGTGATGGGAACGCGGTCCCACACCTTCTCCTGCCAGCAGGCGGCGGACTCTGCGGCCAGAGCGTCAAAGCCGGCAGCCTCATCCTCCTTGAGCTGCTCCAGGGCGAAGCCCTGCACCTGGGCCACGGTAAGGCCCTCGGCCTCCTTGTCCCGGGTGGTGTAGACGTTGGAGAACTTCTCCATCACCAGGGCCTGACCCGCCTTCACCTGGAAGGTGAATTTGGAGAACATCCGGCGGCGGAGGATATTGATGTCGCTCTTGGGCGTGGCCTCCGCTCCATCCAGATAGAACCTGTGGGTGGCGTCCACCACAAAGGTGATGTTCGACTGGGAGGTGCGGGGGATGAACTGGAGATACTTCTTGTCATAGAACCGGGTCTGGCCCTCGGTGAAATGCTGGGAGCCGTCGCAGGTCATCCGCCCGTCGATGCCGGACTGGAGGGTGACGGCGGCGTCCTGCTGGGGAACCACCGTGACCCGGGCGGTGATGGTGTGAAGCCGCTTCAGGGAGACCACCCGCTCGAAGGTCAGGCTGTATCGGTCCCCGCCGGGGGCGCTCCAGTCCACGGTGCGTTTGAGCAGGCCGGTTTTCAGGCTCAGGCTCCGGGCATAGCTGTGGATGGTGCCCTGGGTCAGATCAAAGCGGGTGCCGTTCAGGGTCAGCTCGATGTTGGTCACGTCGGCGGCGTTGGGTAGCTCTGTGACCTCCTCCGGGGAGTACTGGTTGAAGGTGCCCGCCACCAGCAGGTCACGGGTTTCCCCCAGGTACCGCTCCTCTGTGGCGGAGCGCAGGCCCAGATAGCCGTTGCCCAGGCAGAAATTCGCCTCCACCTTGCCCAGTGCGTTGGGGTCAAAATCCGTCTCGGTGATTGTCCATTGGTCTTTGCTGTTGAAATCCAGCATGTCAATTCATCTCCTCCATGGTGTGGCCGCGGAGGCGGCCGGTTTACCTTTTTATCATTTACTGCAATTTATTGCAGCACCATCTTCACACATCCGTAGATACCCGCGTCGTTCCCCAGAGCTGCCAGGGCGAACTCGGTATCCCGGAGTGTGTGGAAGGCGTACTTCCGGAAGGCGCTCTGGATGGGCCGGAGCAGGATGTTTCCCGCCCGGGACAGGCCGCCGCCGATGATGAAGATCTCCGGGTTCACCGTGCAGGCCACAGCGGTCAGCGCCCAGCCCAGCCGCTCGCCCAGGTCGTCCAACAGCTCCATGGAGAAGGCGTCCCGCTCCCTGGCGGCATCGCAGATCTCCTTCGCCGAGAGGTTTGCCCTGTCCCGAATCACGGTCTCCCGCAGCGGGAACTGAGCCAGCTTTCTCTTTGCCATGCGAACCAGCCCGGTGGCTGAGCAGTATTGCTCCAGGCAGCCGTAGCCGCCGCACTTGCAAGGCTCCGTCTCCTCCCGGTCCACCCGGAAGTGGCCGATCTCCCCGGCGCCGCCGCTGCTGCCCATTACCATCTTCTGGTCGATGACGGTGCCGCCGCCGATGCCGGTGCCCAGAGTGATCATGACGGCGCTGTCATAGTCGCTGGCGCTGCCTTTCCAGATCTCTCCCAGGGTGGCGGCGTTGACGTCGTTGGCCACCCGGAATTTCCGGATGCCCGGCTCCAGCTCGCCCATCTTCTGGGGGAGGTTGAACTCGCCCCAGCCCAGATTGATGCAACCCAGGACTGTCCCATCGTCCTTCACCGGGCCGGGGACGCCCATGCCGATGCCCTCCACCTCGTTCCAGTTGATGTGGTACTTCTCCATTCGGCCCCGGACAGCGGAGAGCACGTCGGTCAGGATGAATTCACCCCGGAACTCTGTCCGGGTGGGGATCTGCCATTTCTCCAGCAGGATGCCCTCGGTGCGGAACAGACCCATCTTGATGGCTGTCCCGCCGATATCCACCCCAAAGGCGTATGGTCTCATACTCATAGGATACCTCCAAACAGTCAGCCGCCGCCGATTCCCGGAGGAGATCCGGCGGCGGACGGGTCGGTTTTACAGGATGTTGAGCAGATCGGAGAAGGAGGTCAGGTCATAGTCCTCCTCACCACAGCCCTTGGCGTCGCCAAACAGAGCCAGAGCGGTCATGCCGCCGGCCTTGGCTGCCTGGATGCCGGCCTTGGCATCCTCCACCACGGCGCAGTCTGCCGGATCGATGCCCAGCTTGGCAGCAGACTTGAGGAACACCTCGGGGTCGGGCTTGGAGTGGGTGATATCGGTGCCGTCAGCAATGGCGTCGAAGAAATCGCCCAGGCCCAGCTGACCCAGAATGAACTTGGTGTTTTTGCTGGAGGAGCCGATGCTCAGCTTATAACCCCGGGCCCGCAGCTCGTTCAGGGTGTCCCTTACCTCGTCCGTCAGGTCGGCGGGGCTCATGTTCTTCAGCAGCTCCCGATAGTTGTCGTTCTTCTCGGTGGCGAAGGCCACCTTCTGCTCCTCGGTATACTCCTCTGTGGCCCGCTCCAGGATGATCTCCAGGCTGGCCATCCGGCTAACGCCCCGGAGACGGTCGTTGATCTTCTCATCGAAATAGATACCCAGCCGGTCAGCCAGAGCTTTCCACGCCTGATAGTGATATTTGTCGGTGAAGCAGATGACCCCGTCCAGGTCAAAGATGACGGCTTTCTTTTGGAATTTCATGGCTAATGCCCTCCTACTGGAATTTGAACACAAAAAACGGAGGCGGTGCCTCCGGTGGTTCCGGCAACCGCGGCAAAGGGTGCGCCGCACTTTTTCCACATGGAAACACACGGCCCGTTTCTCGCCGTACCTGTCCCATGTATCTAATTAAGTGTATTATAACGGTCATTTCCGGCCTTGTCAACCGGCCCGGAGCCTCCGCCTGTCCGCGCATTTGGCAGCCTGAATGTTCTGAATTTTCCTGATTTAACATTAAAATATTGCATTTTCATGAAAAATGTTTCGATTTTTGCATAAGTTGATTGAATGTGTCTGTGCAATCTCTACACCGGTGTGCCTGTGTTTTGACCGCCCCCTGGCAGGCGGCGTCTTATTGCCTGTGCGGTCGCCGCCTCCCTGTGCCTTTTGCCGATACAGAAGGTAAACCGCCCTGCAGGGGCAGGAGGAGCCGCTCTGGAGTGTATCCGGAAAAAATGTTTCATTGGGTTGCAGCTCTCGCAACGAAACGCCTGCGAAGAGGGCTTCTGTGACTTTTTGCCCTCCTCTTACTTTCTCGAATCAGCCTTTTGACAGTTTTGAAAGACAGAAAGACAGCATGAAGGCCAGACCTCCCGTTCAGGGGTCTGGCCTTTCGCTTATTGCAGATTTGAGATCTATTTCCGATCGATGGGCCGGAGCAGGGGAGAGGGTCACTCCTCCTCCTCATCCTCCTCCGGAAGACGATCCTCCAGAACCGCCCGCTCCTCCTCGTTGAGATATTTGGGGAAGATGCGTTCCAGGAACAGGGAGAACAGAAACGCTGTCACCACCGGCACAAAGAGAATGGGCCACCACTGCTCCAGCACGAAGATTACCAGCTCCACCACCAGCAGCACGAGAATGAACGTGGTAGGCAGGTGGCGAAGGCACAGCGCAAAGGAGGTGCGGAACAGATCCCCCAGCTTCAGGTCGAACCGCCCCATGATGGGGAACAGATAGCAGAACAGCCCGATAGGGACGACCAGAGCCACATAAAAGGCCACAAACATGACCACGCCCAGGTCGCTGGTGGCGTTGGCGTACATGATCGCATAGCCATAGAAGATGAGAAAGAGAACGGGGAGGAAGACCAGGGTCGCCGGGATGCCCCGACGGAGGTTCTGGACAAAGGCTCTCCAGTAGATGCCGAAGGCGCCGTCCTCCCCGTGGCGGAAGGTCTTGACCACCGTGTAATACAGGGCGGCGGTAGCTGGGCCGACGGTGACGACGGGCAGGCTCAGAGCCGCCCAGAACACGCTCAGTCCCACAAGGTCCACACACCTGCTGATGATGCGCCAAAATAGGTTGTTGGGATCAAATACCTGACGGAACATGGCTGTCTGCCCTCACTGTAACGTTGAATTTCGACCGACCCAGACGAGGGTCAGATGTGCTTCTCGGCCAGGGCCTCGGCGACCAGCTCTTGATTTTTGCGGGCGGCCTCCGGGTCCCGGCGGATGAATTCGTTGTAGAGTACGTCTACCACATACAGCTGCGCCATCTCCGCCGGGATGCTGCTGAGCTGGAGGGGACCCTCAAAGGAGCCGCACTGGAGCACCACATCGGCCCAGGCCGCTCCGGGAGACTTGGCAAAACGGGTGATCAGGATGACCTTGACACCCCGTTTCTTGGCCAGACTCATCAGCTCTGAGATCTCCTTGGTGGAGCCGGAGTAGGAGAAAAACAGGATGGCGTCCTGATTGGTGAGCAGGGCGGCGGTGGTGGCCTGAAGGTGCGAGTCCTGAGAGAAGTGGAACTTGGAGGAGACGGTGGAGAGCAGGTGCGCCGCCTGCCAGGACAGGATCAGGGAGCCGCCCTGCCCCATGCAGTAGACCCGCTGAGCATTCCAGAGCAGATCCACCGCCTGGGTCACAGCCTCATGCCGCAGGAGGGACATGCTCTGCCGGATGGCGGCGGTCTGAGCGGTGTAGATTTTACGGCACAGCTCAGACAGACTGTCCTCCGGGCCGATGTTTCCCTCCTGGCCCTCCATGACGGAGACGGGGACCCCCTGCTCGGCCACGGTGGCCTTGGCCAGGGCCAGCTTGAACGTGTTGTAGCCCTTTAGCTTCAGCTGTCGGCAGAATCGGGAGACGGTGGCGTCCGCCACGCCGCACTCCTCTGCCAGCTCTGAGATGGACATATACTGCACCTTGGTGCTGTGGTTGAGCACATAGTCAGCCACCTTCCGCTCCGCTGTGGTGAAGTTGTGATAGCTGTTGCCAATATAGGCGAAGATGTTGCTCTCCGCTGTCTGCGGTTGCTGCTGGGGCGCCATTTGATACCTCCTCCATGTGATGCCGGAGCTGCCGTGTCCGGGACAGATGATATTACCACATGGACTCGATCTCGTCCATGAGCTTGTCCAGGGTAATCAGGCAGCGGGGCACATGGAAGGGGCCCTTGAAGGTGCTGCCCTTGCAGGCGGGCATGGTGGGCAGGCCGTCCCTGCGGAGATAGCCATACCACTCGCCGTACTCCGGGTCGGCAAAGTGTTTTTCTGCGTAGTCGGCGGTTTTGTTGAACCAGTCCAGGTATTGCTCGTCTCCGGTGTCCCGATAGAACATCATGGAGGCGATCAGAATTTCGTTGTGGGGCCACCAGAGCTTCATGTCGTGCTCGTAGGCCTCCGGCGGGCAGCCCATGCAGTCGATGAAATACAGCAGTCCGCCGTACTCCTCGTCCCACCCGGCGTTGATGGCGTTGTGGAAGATATTTCTGGCGACCTGACGCAGGGAATCGTCGTCGGTGTAGTTGGCCTGCTCCTCCAGGAACCAGCTGCCCTCGATGTCGTGGCCCGGATTGACCACGCGCCCGGCGGTGGTATCGGTCTGCAGCTCGCCGTTCATGCCCACCGTCTCCAGCACACACTTCAGCTCCGGCTTATAGTGGTATTTCAGAATATCGTCCACGCACTCCTGGGCCCGCTGGTCGTAGAGAGCCCTGTTTTCCGGGTCACAGCGGCGCATGATGGCAGTGACGTTCAGATAGATCATCGGGTCGCCAAAGGCCCGGCTGGAGCGGGTCTCCGGAATGGTCTTTGGGCCGAGGCCGGTGGGGTCCTTGATGAGGCCGTTGTTCAGCTTGTAGACCATGTCGTAGGCCCGGCGCGCCCGCTCGATGCGGACGGTGTCGCCGGTGTTGGCGTAGTATTCGGCGTTGGCGATGGTGTAGAAGTTCTCGGAGTGGCAGTAGCGGCGCTGGCGCAGGGGCCTGCCGTCGCCGGTGACGGTGAAGTAGAGCCGCCCTCCGGCGCCATGGTTGACGCAGTGCTCCTCCAAAAAGTCCAGGCAGGAGCGGGACGCCTCCAGCCATTCGGGACGCTGGCCGTACTGCGTGCACAGATAGGCGTAGATCCAGCCGCACCGTCCCTGCATCCACACGCTCTTGTCGGTGGAGTAAATCTTTCCCGTCCGGTCAATGCAGGTGTATACGCCGCCGTGCTCCCGATCCATACCGTATCTGAGCCAGAAATCCACGCTGCGCTTCAGCTCGTCCCTGACCCACTGATGTCGTGCCAGAAATGCGTTTTGATCCATGTTGACCTCATCCTTTCATACAATACTTTGTGTCGGCAAAGAGCACCGCTCTCCGGGCCGTACCCCCGCAGATGGGCGGACAGCTTCGGATGATTGATCCCATTATAACATTGGTGAAAAACTTTTTCAATCATAGAACGGGAAGATTTTTGTTTTCTGAAAATTTCTACCTCAATTGAAAATTATTTTAATCTGCCCCTTGCATCCCGGGGCTTTTTTGCGTATGATATAGATACAGGCAGAGGCGAAGCCTGTCGCCTCTGCACCGTGGGAAGTACGGATCGGAGCCGGAAGGAGTGGTCTATATGCGTATCACAAACGCCAGAGTGTTCCTGGACGGGGCATTTGTGGACGGCGGCGTGGAATTTACAGACAGGATCGTCGCTGCAGGCCCCACTGTGACCGGCCCTGGAGACATGGATGGGGCGGGGGACTATGTGATTCCGGGCCTTATCGACATCCATACCCACGGGGCCGTGGGGGAGGACGCCAGCGACGGCAGCCCGGAGGGGCTGATCGCCCTCTCCCGGTACTATGCCGCCGGAGGAGTCACCTCCTGGTGTCCCACCACCATGACCCTCAGGGAGCCGGAGCTGACCCAGGCCATGCGCGCCATCCGTGACTTTGCCCGGCCCGCTAATGGGGCGAAGGTGGCCGGAGTCAACCTGGAGGGGCCGTTCCTGTGCTACGCCAAGCGGGGCGCCCAGAATGCAGACAATCTTCACGCCCCGGACGCGGCGCTGTTCCGGCGGCTCAACGACGCCAGCGGCGGCCTGGTTCGGCTGGTGACCGTCGCCCCGGAGGAGCCGGGGGCGATCCCCTTCATCCGGGAGGTCTCCCAAATCGCTTCTGTGTCCCTGGGACACACCGTCGCCGATTATAACACCGCCATGGCCGCCTATGACGCCGGGGCCAGCCATGCCACGCATCTGTTTAATGCGATGCCGCCCCTGCATCACCGAGAGCCGGGGGTCATCGCTGCCGCCAGCGACGCCGGGGCTACGGTGGAGCTGATCACCGATGGGCTGCACATCCACCCGTCGGTTATCCGGCTGACCCAGCGGCTGTTTGGGGACAGGCTGGTGCTTGTCTCGGACTCCCTCCGCTGCGCCGGCATGCCGGACGGCGACTACGTTCTGGGGGGACAGGCCATCACCATGAAAGCGGGAAAGGCCACCCTCTCCGGCAGCGATACGCTGGCCGGATCTTCCATCCACCTGATGGACGGCCTGCGCCGGGCTGTCTCATTTGGAGTGCCTCTGGCGGCGGCGGTCACCGCCGCCACGCTGACCCCAGCGAAGGTCATTCACCGGGAGGGGGAGATCGGTTCCCTCACGCCGGGCAGATGCGCCGATCTGGTGGTGCTGGACGGGGCGCTGAACCTGAAAGCTGTCTATATCAACGGCAGACGGGTGGATAAATGAATAGAAAAATAATATAAATACGGAGGAGAATTTGCCATGAAGATCATTTCCGCCAGAGACTATGGCCACATGAGCCGCCAGACGGCCAATATCATCTCCGCACAGGTGATTCTCAAGCCTGACTGTGTGCTGGGCCTGGCCACCGGCTCCAGCCCCATCGGTACCTATCGTCAGCTGATCGACTGGTATCGAAAGGGGGACATAGACTTCAGCCAGGTGCGCACGGTGAATCTGGACGAGTATGTGGGCCTGGACGCATCCAACGACCAGAGCTACAACTACTTTATGTGCCACAATCTGTTCGACCATATCAATATCGACCCAGACAACACCAACGTGCCCTGCGGCGTCAATCCGGACGCAGAGGGGGAATGCGCCCGCTATGACGCCGTCATCCGGAGTATGGGAGGCATCGACCTCCAGCTGCTGGGCCTCGGCCCCAACGGACACATCGGCTTCAACGAGCCGGACGACTGCTTTTCCAGACACACCCATAAGGTGGCGCTGACGGAGGCCACCATCCAGGCCAACAAGCGCTTCTTCGAGCGGGAGGAGGATGTGCCTAGGTTCGCCTATACCATGGGCATCGGCGACATTATGAACGCCCGGCGGGTGGTCATGGTAGTTTCCGGCAGCGGCAAGGCCAGTATCGTGAAGGAGGCCTTCTTCGGCCCCATCACCCCCAGGGTGCCCGCCTCCATCCTCCAGCTCCACCGGGACTTCACCCTGGTGGCGGACGAGGCGGCCCTTTCCCAGATCTGAACCGATAAGAAAAACGCACCTGGAACTAGCACATTATCCTGAGTGCGTTTTCCCGGATCAGTCCTTCGGCATAAGCCCGGGCACCAGCGCGGCCAGGCGGTCGGCCAGCTGGGCATGGCCCCGGCGGGTCAGGTGCATATAGTCGATCCGGTTGAATTCGCATCCGGCAGCGTCCATAAAGTGGCAGCCGGTCAGCCGGGCGGTCTGGGCGTAGGCGGCGGCCAGACCCTCGGACTTTTCGGCGCAGCCGGTCCCCATGGCGGGGTCGCACATCTGCCGCCCGATGGGAGGCGGGGCCACGATAAGAATATTCGGCCCGTGATCGCCCCAGCAGTCCACGCTCATGGCCTTGCGCACCAGACGCTCCATGCCCAGACCGATGCAGGCGGCGTTGACGCCCAGTCGATCCTTGGTGTCGTTGGTGCCCAGCATGATGATGAGCAGGTCGATGACCTCATGGCTCTTGAGGAGGGAATAGAGTACCGACAGAGCGTCCATGCTCTCGTGGAGCGGGTCGGGGAATACGGTGGTGCGACCGGACAGCCCCTCCTCAGTGACCAGGTACGTCCCGCCCAGCGCCGTCTGAAGCCGACAGGTCCAGCGCTCCTCCTCGTTAAAGCGAATGCCCCCGTCGGCGCAGTCGGCGGGGTCGGCGCAGTAGCCGTGGGTGTTGGAATCGCCCAGACAGAGAATGTGCTTTTTCATGGTGCTCTCGTCCTTTCCTCCGGCCCCACAGGGGCTTTTTCCAGTCCAGTCTACCTGCCAGACGGGGAAATGTCAAGGGTGAGCCAACCGGAGTTGAATTTTTTTTCAGAACTGAAAAAATATTTCAAAAAATGACTTGACATACAGAAAAGATTGGCCGATTGTAAAATGAAGTTGAACACCTAAAAAATCCATAGCGATTGAAT
>JAJPXB010000032.1 GCA_021205695.1 Clostridiales bacterium | reverse complement strand
AACGAACAAACGCTTTCGCTTTCCCTGGTCTCACATCATTGACAAATGAACACTGGAGCGGAAATTCCGGCGGCAGGCTGTCACACAGGTGCCTGTGAGCGTGCAGCGAAGAAACAAAATGTATTGCGCGATAGATATGTTGCGCCTGGAGACAGCGCACCACCACTGTCTCCAGGCTTGGTTTTCTGTCCAGCGCCCGATCTCGCTCAGGGAAGCAGCTTTGAAAGAGACGATGGAGTTCTGTTTACCGGTTCTCAGGGGAAAGATCCGGTAAGGGGAAGGTTCAGTTGGCCGCCCTGCTCTTTTTGCGCCAGCGGACGAGGACGATGCCCTGCACCAGAATCAGCGCCACGGCGACGGAGATGTCGACGGTCAGGAACAGGGTCGTCATATTGTCCAGACCCGTCTCCTCCTCTGCCAGGGTGTAATTGCCGCTGTTGACCACGGTGTAGCAGATGTTCTTGCACGCCTGCCGCATGGCTTTGACCAGGGTGGCGGAGGTGTTGGTGATCTGGTTGGACTCGTAAGAGAAGAAGCCCAGCATGGCGTCGTTGCCGTTGCGGACGGCGTCGTCCGTGTTCTGGTAGCCGTAGGAGCCGTTCCAGTCGGTCAGCACCATGCCCCGGAAGCCCCACTCGTCCCGGAGGACGTTGTTGAGCAGGTTGCTGTTGGCGCCGCACCATTTGTAGCCGATGAAGTTGAAGGAGGACATGACGGCGTAGGTGCCCGTCTCGCAGTTCTTCACGCAGATCTCGAAGGGCTTCAGGTAGATCTCCCGGATGGCCTGTTCATCGGAGTAGGTCAGCAGCAGGGAGCAGCGGTTGGTCTCCTGGTCGTTCATGACGAAGTGCTTGATGTAGGCGTACACCCCCTGGGAAGCCAGGCCGTTGACCGTGTTGGCCGCCATATAACCGGCCAGCACCCCGTCCTCGGAGTAGTACTCAAAATTCCGGCCGCAGAAGGCGGAGCGGTGGGTGTTCATGGCGGGAGAATAGGTGCCGTAGATGCCGCAGTCGGCGTACTCCGCGCCCTCGGCCGCGCCGATGCGGTAGGCCAGATCCTTGTTCCAGGTCTGGGCAATCAGCAGCTCGGTGGAGTAGGCGGTGCCGTACACGCCGATGTACCAGTCGTTCAGGCCGGAGGTGCCGTCAGAGTCCAGGGTTGCCACCTTGCCGATGGAGTCCGCCGCCACCGTCTGGAAGCCGCCCAGGTTCACCATGTTGATCATGTCGTCCACCGTGAGCTGATCCAGCAGATCGTCCCACTGGGGATCGTCGTAGTCCAGCCCCATCATATCCGCCAGGGTCAGACCGTTGTCCGCTCCGGTGGTGGGCATCTCGTCGCTGTCGTCGTCATACAGGGTGGAGTCGTAATAGGCCACAGAATGGGCGGAAACTTCTTCACGGGTCACGTCGTCCATCAGGTATTCCGACGCATCAGGGGCTGCGGTGGCCTCGTCATAGTTGGCGAAGCCGTCCGCCCGGGAGAGATAGGTCACGTTTCCGGTGGAGTAGTCCTGGAACTGGTTGACGGCGGCGGTGTCGTCGGAGGAGCGGCCGGTCACGCTGTAGTCGATGTCGGCGTCTACGGTGAAGCTGGCCTCGTCCAGAACGGTGTGAGAGTCAGAGCGGATGGAGACGGTATACGCTCCGGCCTCCAGCACATAGCCGCCGTTCTCGGTCTTCAGGCAGTTGGAGTCGTAGGAGGCCATGTCCTCCTTGGCGATCTCAAAAGAGATGGTCTGAGAGGCGCCCGGCTCCAGGGTGTCCGTCTTTTCAAAGTCGATCAGGTTGACGGAGGCCTTTTCGATGCCGCCGTTGGTGTAGGGCGGGGTGTAATAGACCTCCACCACGTCCTTGCCTGCCACGGTGCCGGTGTTGGTTACGGTCACATCGAAGGAGACCGTATCGCCGTTATCGGTAAAGTTTTCCATCGACTGCTCAAAGGTGGTGTAGCTCAGGCCGTAGCCGAAGGGATACTGCACCTTCTCGTCATAGTCGATGAGCCCCTCCTCGGCAGCCGTCTCATAGAACTTATAGCCTACATAGATGTTCTCCACATAGTCCACGAAGGCGATGACTCCCTGGTAGGCGTCGTCCGCCTCGGTGAAGGCCGCCTGGAGATCCTCCACGTTGGAGTAGGTGAAGCTGCCGGAGTTGTTGTAGGTGGGGGTGTCGGTCAGGTCGTAGACGAAGGTGTCCGCAGTCTTACCGGAGGGGTTGACGGTGCCGTTGAGGATCTCGCCCAGGGCCTCCATGCCGGTGGCGCCGGTGCCGGGGGCCAGGATGACCGCGCCGATGGAGTCATACTCGTCCACCCAACCCAGCTCCATGGTGTTGTTGGCGTTGATGACCACGATGACGTTATCAAACTCAGAGCAGACCAGGTCGATCATGGCCTCCTCGCTGTTGGACAGCTGGAGATAGTGCTCGCCCTCGTCGAAGTCGTCATAGTCGCCGTTGTTGGTGTAGCTGCAGGCAAAGTAGTTGTATCTGCTGTTGCCGTTTGCTACCTCGTCCCGGGTGTCATAGGTGCCGTTGATGACGGCGTTCATATCCCGGGGCACGTCCTGGCCCTCGCCGCCGGAGCGGGAGATGACGATCAGGGCGGTGTCGGAAAACTCCTTGGCCTCGTCCATCAGTTCGTCGGTGTAATAGTCGATGGTGGGCTCGGGCAGGGACCAGTTGGTGTAGGACACGCTGACCACATTGCCGCCCAGGTCACGGGTGGGGCTGTACTCGGTGTACATATCCACCAGGCTCTGGTTCACCGTGAACCCGGCGTCTGCCAGAGAGGTCAGGATGTCGATGGCATCAGAGCTGTCCGAGGAACCGGAGCCGGTGCCGCCGTAGATGGGGTTGGTGGAGGCCCAGCCGAACACGTTCAGGTTGGAGTTGGCGGTCAGGGGCAGGATGCCGGTGTTCTTGACCAGCACCATGCCCTCCTCGCCGGTCTCCTGGATGATCTCCTTGGAGGCGGCTACCGATTCCTCCGACACAGAAGCCTGGCCGTTCAGGATGGGGGCGATGTTGTTGTACATGGGGCCGAAGCAGACCACGTTGACGATGATGGTCACGCACAGGACCCAGGCCACTGCCGCAGACCAGCGGAACACATGGCGGGCGCCTTTTTTGGCGAACCAGTGGGCGGCGATCATGACGATAATGGCCACGGCCAGCAGGCCCACGATGGCGTAGATATAACCGCTGAGGGACTCCGCATAGGAAGCCACATCGGTTTCGCTGACGCCCATACTGGTGAAGATGGGGGTCAACAGGTCAATGAGAAACTGTATCATATTGTTCTATCCTCCTGCTATTTTCAACGGTTGTCTGTGGTGCTTTTGAACCATGGCCACGATTCATCTGAGAAAATCATAGTGCAAAATGCGACAAATATCAAATACCTGTTTCGAATACGTTTTTTATGCTTTACAGGCATAAAAGGAAATGATAAAATAGCAGGAGAAAGGGAGGCGATTTCATGGAGCTTCGCGTATTACAGTATTTTCTGACCGTCACCAGGGAACAGAGTATCCTGGGAGCGGCCCAGGCCCTGCACCTGTCCCAACCGACTTTGTCCCGGCAGCTGCGGGAGATGGAGGAGGAGCTGGGCAAGCAGCTCTTTATCCGAAGCAACCGGAAGATCACCCTCACCGAGGAGGGGATGCTGCTGCGCAAGCGGGCGGAGGAAATTTTATCACTGGTAGACCGGACGAAGGACGAGATCGCCCTCTCGGATGAGGTCGTTGCCGGAGACATCCATATCGGGGCAGGGGAGTCCGAGGGCATCCGCTTTCTGGCAAGGGCGGCAAAGGCGTTGCAGGAGGAATACCCCCTGGTACACTTCCACAACATCAGCGGCGACCGCACCACTGTGACGGAGGATCTGGACAAGGGGCTGCTGGATTTCGGTATCCTGTTCGGAGAGATCGACGCTGCCAAATACGAATGTCTGAAGGTGCCGTATACGGAGCGCTATGGCGTCCTGATGCGGCGGGACGACCCTCTGGCACAGAAGAAGACGGTTGCCCCGGAGGATCTGGCGGGAAAGCCCCTCATCGTGTCGCGTCAGCGTTCCGAGGACGGCATCCTGCCCCACGATATGGAGGGGCAGCAGATCGTCGCCACCTATAATCTGCTGTTCAACGGTTCCATTATGGTGGAGGAGGGGATGGGCTACGCCCTCGGCTTTGACCATATCATCAACGTCTCCGGGGACAGCCCCCTCTGTTTCCGCCCCCTGGAGGGACAGCCGGAGATCGAGATGCACGTGGTCTGGAAGAAGTATCAGGTCTTTACCAAGGCGGGGCAGAAGTTTCTGGACAAGCTCAGGGAGATGGCGGAGTGAGGGGCAGACATGAAATTTCATGCGCCGCCGCCCAGGGGAGGGCTCTCAGTGACAGTGTCAGAGATAAAAAAGCAGGCGCCTCGGGCGGTATGGCTCGGGGCGCCTGAAACGGTCTTATGCGCTTTTCCATATTCTGCACAGGCAGACATTCCTCCTGACATTCTTGCCTCCGGCCTGTGCAAGCGGTTACGAGAACGAGTCGTCCATCGAGTGGAACATCGCACCATCCACGTCCACGATTTCATCAATGGGGATTCTGGTCCCGTCGAGCAGAATAAGCGTGCGATGATATTCGTCCAGCTTCCTCACAGTGCCGGTCACGGTGCTGTATTTGCCACCAGTCTTCTTCATATCAGGGATAAAGTAGGTGATTTCAACCTCCGGGAATTCGCCCAGGCAGGATTGGAGCAGCGAGAGGCGTTCCGAAACCTTTCGCTGCTCGTCCTCGTCCAGCTCGACCCGCTGCTCCGTCAGGCGGGCTGTCTCCTTCACAGCGGCATCGTAGCCGGTGAGGGCCGCAAACGGCGAGAACTGTGCCGCCCGGTCAGCCATGGACATGTGGGGGCGCTTCTCCGAAACGTGGTGGGGCAGATTGATGATGTCGCTATAATCCTTGTTCACGCCTTATGCCCTCCGATTTGTGCATTGCGGTCCTTGCCCGTAGCACCCTCCTCCAGACTCATACCTTTCAGCAGAGCATTCTTTCCGAATTTTTTCTGGATGGTCAGAACTGCTTTCTGCCGCCGTCTTTCTTTTTCCAGGGCCTCTTGTTCTGATTGCCGTTGCTGCTCTAGGGCAGCGTAGTCCGTAAACAGGTCAAGCTGTTCCGGCTCCGGGGGCCTGGCTGTGCCTTCACTGACCACATGGTTGGCGACCACATACATCCGGCGCACCAGCAAATTGCGGTCAACGATGCGGTCAAACAGCTCCATGGCGGCGTTGGTGATCAGCATAGTGGAGGCTGTCTGCCGCCCCAGGCTGAGGGAGCCGTGGGCCTGCTTGGGGACCCTTCTGCCGTAGTGGTCTGTGGTGACTTTGCCCTTGTATGATTTTTGCCGTTCCGGGTCGGTCAGGTTTTCAATGTCATAACCGATGGTCAGCACGATCTGGTCGGCCACTAGTCCCTTGTCCACCAGGTCGAGAGAAAGTGCGTCCGCCATTTCCCGAACGACCAGCTTTGCCTTTTCAAATTCATAGGGGGATTGCAACACCTGCCCGGAGCTGATGCTGTTGTTCTCCGGTTTGTACGCCTTGATGTCAGAGATGCGGCAGGGTTCCCAGCCCCAGGCGTGGTCGATGAGCAGCTCGGCGTTGATACCAAACTCCTTATAGAGCTGGTTCTCCCCATAGTCACGCAGACTGTACCATGCAATGTCTCCCATGGTGTGCAGCCCCAGCTTGTCCAGTCGTTTGGCGTAGCCGTGCCCCACCCGCCAGAAGTCGGTGATGGGCTGGTGCGCCCAGAGCTGCTGCCGGTAGCGCATCTCGTCCAGCTCCGCGATACGAACGCCATCCTTATCGGCGGGGATGTGCTTTGCCACGATGTCCATGGCGATTTTGCAGAGGTAGAGGTTGGTGCCGATCCCGGCGGTGGCCGTGATGCCGGTTTCTTTCAAAACTTCCCGGATCAACTTCATAGCCAGTTCATGGGGCGTGAGCTGATAGGTCTGCAAATAGTTGGTCACATCCATGAATACCTCGTCGATGCTGTACACATGGATGTCCTCCGGAGCGATGAACCGGAGGTAGATCTGATAAATTTCCGTGCTGCGCTGAATATAATGGGCCATCTGAGGGGTAGCCACAATATAGTCCAGCGACAGGGAGGGGTCGGCGTTCAGCTCGTTGATATTGCTGGAAGAACCGGCAAAGGTATGCCCCGGCGCCCGGCGCTGCCGGTCACGGTTGACCTCCTTCACCCGCTGGACGACCTCAAACAGTCTCGCCCGCCCGGAGATGCCAAAGGATTTCAGAGACGGTGATACCGCAAGGCAGATCGTCTTTTCCGTCCGGCTCCTGTCGGCTACTACAAGATTTGTGGTCAGCGGATCAAGCCCACGCTCTGCGCATTCCACCGAGGCGTAAAAGGATTTCAGGTCGATGGCGATATAGGAACGGTCTGACAAGCGGTTCACCTCCTTGTTCCGATTTTTCGTTTTAGTTTGTTCTTCTCATAATCAGATACTTATCCATAAGGAAAACAATGACTGCATCTCCGATTCCATAAATGAGCTGAGAGACAACCCCACAGGTCTGATACAAAACAGGAGATTGCGCGGACGCGGTTGCCTGTGCCGAGCCGGAGAAGCTCCCTCCGAGCAGGACATACAGCCCGTTCTGCATGGGAGTGCCGATGATGGTTTCAATCACGATCAGCGCAACGACCAGCACAATATACACGATAACGCTGAAACAGAGATTGTTGTTTGCCTGAAACGTCTTTTTCCGGTTCGTCACATAGGAGATGACCTTCGCCAGTGTGTTGGAGATCAGAAACGCCAGAAAGGAGCCGAGCGTCTGCGACGGAAACGGCCAGATGTCCACCGTATCATCCATGCCCTGAAATGCGATGTCACAGACGACTCGTGACCCAAGCTGGACGATCAGCGCAGCCAGTCCGAACACCAAAAACCAGACAACCTGCAATTGGCTCTTATGACGTTCAAAATAATCGCTTGCTTTATTTGCTGTCATCGGCGGATGCCTCCTGCGCTGGGCGATATTCTATATACTGACAGGTGCTCTGCTCGCTTCTTCTTTGCATACAGGCGTAGACCTGATCCCGCAGGGCTTCCTTTTGCGCCTGAGGAGAGAGGCCTGCTTCCGCAAAAAAAGGGCCGTCCAGGTACACGGTGGTCTTCGGCTTTTTTGAAAACCTGCGGTGCTGGTAGGTGGTGGTCATGCAAAAAGCAGGCACCTTGTTTTTGACCGCATAGTCAAAAGCTGTCGCAGGATACGGCCTGATTTGCGTGCAATAGGGCCAGACATGCTGCTCCGGGTAGACGATGATACAATTGTTCTCCTGCAAACGCTGGCGGACGGCGCTGAGGAACGCTTTCATCTGTTTGAAGTCAGCCGGAATCGGCAGCGCACCCATCCAGGGCAGCAGAGAACCGATGACCGGGATCCCCAGGTTGGCGGGGCTTGCGATCGTATAGCACCGTTTGGGTGCGCAAACCCATCCAGGAACAAATACATCTCCGATGGGCTGCGTATGATTTCCATAGACAACGGCGCCGGTATCGCGGTAATCCTTCATGTCGACAGCTCTGACAATTTTTAGATGGAGGACGATTTTCCCATAGACCCGGGCAAACAGACAGGCGATGGTGTAGAGAATTGAACGAACGATCCTGGCGCCTTTTCCACTCCGTATCCAGACATAATCTTCCGGTAACGCAAAGTCCTGGTCGGAGCTTTCCACGAAGTCGTCCTGGAACGATTTGTAGTATCGGATTTGCTCTTTGGATGACACCGCTGATTTCATCTCCTGTACCTCGTTATTTTGAATCCGGTGCTGCCGGACTGCCGTGCGGCTGCGCTGCAATGCGGCGCTTTGCCTGTGTGGCTCGGATGGCTTATTGCCGTGTCCGCAGCCAGCACACAGAGCTCCGGCTTCCCGCATCCTGCCCATAAGCGGAAGCGCCTCGGACAGATACGATATAAGACGGTTCGCAGGCGAGACATCTCGTCCCTCTTTAGTATATCACAAAATACAACAGGTGTCTGCATATAAAATGGGGAGCCGTCAATCAGGGGAGCTCGAAATTTTCCAGAGAGCGATGAGAGCAGGGCACGCCGCTGCGTCCTTTTTGTACCGTTGAACGTATCCGAGAGCCTCCCTCGCCTCCGGATTGGAAGAGAACAAGGAAAAAGCAGGAAATCATTCGACTTCCTGCTGTGCAGCTCTGCCCATAGTGGCAAGCCTCCCGTACATTCACATGACATGGGCGCATTCACATGGGCCGTTGCGGCTATTTCAGCGCCAGCCCATCCCGAAGGAGCATTGCCCATCCAGGGCCGTGCGGGAGGGCTTTCCGCACTTTTTGGGCCAAAGCGCTGTCCCCTCAGTGCAGAGGATTCTGGAATCACTCGAGGTACTGTCCGTCCTTCTCAATCAGCTTTCCGTCCAGCTCTACGGAAGCTCCTTCCAGAATACAGTCGATGTGCCAGGCGTCGATCATCACGCAGCCGCCAAAGGAGCCGTTGGAGCCGATCCCGATATGGGCGGCGCCATACATATGCTCTCCCTCGCTGGGATTGACGCGAACATCGGCCTTTTTGTCAAAGCCAAGGCCGAATTCTGCGATGCAGAGCGTCTCCTCCGGGCCGTTGGGGTATTTTGCTGCGGCTGCGGCAAAATCGTCGGCATAGCTGCCGCCCTGAATGGACACTGCATAGCCGTTTTTGACCTGAAAGACGACCTTCTCCTCCATCAACTCCCGTTTGAGGGCGGTATGGCAGTCGATCACCAGCGTGCCCTCGGCAGAGCCCTCGTCCACGCCCAGATTCAGCGTCCCGGCGGGCAAAAGGATGAACGAGCCGGGCGCGGTGCCGACGCCGCTGTGGGACCAGCCTGCAAGCTGTCCGACCCTAAAGGTCAGGTCGGTGCCGTTCTGCGCCGTAAGGCGCACGGTGTGCCTGCCCAGGAACTGACTGCCGATCCGGTCCGTCACCCCGGCGATTTCATAAAACCGTTCCTTTGTCTTTGGCATCATGCGATTTAGATAATCACAGCTGTTGCCGTTTGGCAGAAGCAGGAGACGGCTGGAGGGCTTGCGTCCTTCCCGTATCCGGGGCCAGGCGTCGGAGTGCAGCAGTCCGCGGGTGTAAATGGTTATGATGACATCCGCATCGCAGCACACCGCCTCCACCAGTGCCGGGACCTTTTTCCCCGGTTCCGCCCGGTAGCTGAGACAGACGGGTGCAACCCCTCTCTGATACAGCTCATCCTTCACGGCGAGATAAAGATCGTTCAGACCTTCGACCTGCTCTATGCCCTCGCCGACTACGAGGACGACCTTTTCTCCCTCCCGAATCGCCAGCGCGTCCTCCGCGATCAGGGCGGCGGAGCCTTTCCAATCCAATTTGCTCATCGTCACGCAGCTCCTTTACTGTTCAAATTTCTCAAAATAACCCTTGTCGTGAAAAGCGAATTCCCTGCTTTTCACCCGCAGGGAAACCGCAAAGGGCAGGAGGATCAGGCAGACCGCAATGCCCAGGAAAATGCCGATGCCGCCAACGACCTGCATTGCCGTCACGGGATGCTCCGTCAGCCACCTGAGCGCCGCCGTGCTGAGGGGTATCATTACACACCATGAGGTGACCAGTCCCGGCCCGTAGAACGTCTTTTTGCCTTTTTCATGATAGCGGCGATACATCAGGATACCGCTTCTGGTGTGGTTGATCGTCTCACCCAGCCCAAAGAACAGTACAAGCGTGACCGCACTTGGCTCGACCTTCTGCACATTGATGGTGAGCAAAATCAGGACGATTTCAGCCCCCAGATTTGTCACCATATTGGTGCAGCGGTTCTGCGGATAAACCATGGGCTCCTTCGACCCGAAGCCCAGGTTGTTCATGTAGTAAAAGCCCGCCGGAAAGGAGTTTTCTTCGAAGATATGCATGGGAACGGCGATCGCCAGCATACAGGCCAGCTTGCGGCTCATCTCCCATGTGTCCCAATTCCAGACCAGCGCGCAGGCCATGACAACGCCTAAAAAGTAGACCGCATACAGCCACATCTGGTCACACCATCTGCTGAATCCGTTTTTCATGTTGACTGACTCCTTTTGCTGCCTGTAGACGTCCAATGGAACAGGCGGCTGTGACTCCGTTACGTATTATTATAATCTTTGAAAGTCAACTTACAAACAACAGTTTCCCGGTTTTGTCGCATAATGACGTGGAGCCGCGCTTATTTCGGCCTTTTGCGTCATATCGCGAAACAGGATGCGGCGCCTCAAATAATAGCTCACACGAAATTTCAATCGTGTGAGCTATGTAAAAACGGAGGAATCACGGTTTTTCTGTTGTAGGGAAAATACATATGAAACACAGGAGAATCAGGCGGCTGCCTTCTGCTCCTGCAATGAGCGGAAGATCCGTGCCAGCATGATGACCGCCGCTATCGCCAGCACGAACTCGGCGACCAATTGGGCGTAGGCCAGACCGTAAAGCGGCCAAATACTGTTCAGGATGATGAGCGCGGGAATTTCCAGAACGACCTTGCGGAGGATTGCAAATACCAGTGCATTCCGTCCCATTCCACAGGCTTGAAAAACACCCACAGCGAGAAAATCGATTCCCAGAAACGGCATCGCCAACGCCATCCCGGAAAGGAAGGCTTCGCCATAGGCAACGACCGACTCGTTTTCCATAAACAGGCCGATAATTGCGCTGCTTTCCATGAGACAGAGCGTTGTGCCAAATATCATAAGCACCAGGGAAACTCCGCCGGCAAAGGTAATGACGCCCTTCATGCGGCGATAGCCCCTGCTGGCATAGTTGTAGCTGACCAGAGGCATGATGCCCTGAGAGAACCCCATTGCCACATACATAGGCACCATTGCGATCTTGTGAGCGATCCCCATAGCGGAAACGGCGTCGGCGCCAAAGGCGGCGGTAAAGTTGTTCAGCACAGTCATGCCGGTGACGTTGAGGAGGTTTTGAATTGCCGCAGGGATTCCCACGTTGCAAATCTGGAAGAAGATCTCCTTATTCCACCGGAAATCCCGGGGAGAAATACTGACGAAGGTTTTGTCACGCCGGATGAACAGCAGGACAAAAAAGTATATACAGGCCACACAGTTAGAGAGGAAGGTGGCCAATCCTGCGCCGGCAGCTCCCATATTGAGGCCCCAGGGCAAAATAAACAGGGGGTCCAGGACAATATTGAGAAGGCAGCCGCTCATGGTGCCAATGCTGGCGTTCATTGCCGCGCCTTCGGAGCGGACCATGTTTGCCAGCACGACATTGAGGATCGCGGGGGCGGCCCCACATGTGACCGTCCACAGCATATAATCGGACGTGGCTGTCCACGTCTCTGTGGACGCCCCGAGAATGTTTAGCAGCGGAGATTTTAACACGGTGCAGCCGACAGAGAGGAGCAGACTGCAAAACAGCGCGCAGTAAAAGCCCATCGCCGAGGTCTTTCGCACAGTATCATAATCCTTACATCCCAGCGAGCGACTCATCAGGCTGGAGCTTCCAACGCCAAACAGGTTGTTCAGCGCATTGAAGGCGAGCAGCACCGGGGAGGCCAGCGTCACGGCAGCGGTAGCCACCGGGTCGTTCAGCATACCGACGAAGTAGGTATCAGCCAGACTGTATAACACCATCACAAGCGAGCTTGCCACCGTGGGAATCGCCATTTTTACCACTGCGTTCGGCACGGGGGTTCGTTCGAACAACTCGATTTTTTCCTGCTCTGTTTTTGCGGCCATGCTGTATTATCACCTGTTTCGGTATTTGGAAAAAGAAAAATTTCCCACGTAAAGACGGATCGGCCTGTTATGCTCAATCCGTACTGCGCCCTTATTATAGCAGCTCCGATAACGCCAAACAAGACGCAATCTCACCAATTTCCGGTATAAATCAGCCCGAAAGCTGCCCAGAGCAAACACCAGTCATATCCGCTTACACCGGCATGTCGCCCGGGAGAGCAAGGCGCTCGCGCTGATCCTGCCCCATGGCCATATACATACAGCCAGCCCGCAAAGTATTGACGGGCTGGCTGTCTGTATGTCTATAGCAGTGCAGCTTCGGATCTAGTCCTCCATCCAGAGCCGACGGACCACATCGGAGCGGAGAAACAGCTTGTTTCGGGCATAGGTTTTAACCGGGGTCAGCCGACCCCGGCGAACCAGGCTGTCGATATTTTGGCGGGTACAGCTGAGCAGCTCGGCGGACTCGCTGGTGGAGAGGATGCTGTACCGGCAGAACAGAAGAAAGTCATTTCGATCCAGAGGGAGCAGGGAGCCGGTTTTGAGCAGTACGTCCGCGGAACAGCGGAGCCCGCAGGGCCAGGCGATGCCCCGGCCCCCGGCCTCAATGGTGACCTGCTGGAACACATTATCCTCGCTGAGGGGATGAGGCTCCGGCCCGTCCCAGGGGAGGAGCTGATAGCGCCAGAGATAGACGGCGCCATCCAGCAGACAAACCAAAAGACGTCCCTTGGACAGGGGAACGGCGGCGATGATCTTCTGATATTCCATTTTCCAACAAACTCCTTTGAACGCACTCCGTCCCACCAGGCTGGAAGAAGAGGAAGAAGCACAAGACGGGGCGCTGCCATGCAGAAGGAAAGCCCTCTGGCGGGGAAAACGAACGAGAAACTTCCCTTTATCTTAATATGGTAATATTGTAGCATATCATCGGGGGTTTGTCTATCCATTTGAAGGAATGAAGGAGTGTAGCATTACAATAGATGTGAGACCAGAGGATAGAAAAAGGCGATTGAGTTT
>JAJPXB010000012.1 GCA_021205695.1 Clostridiales bacterium | reverse complement strand
CTCCCAGCTGAGCTACAGGCCCCTATTTTGTGATGTGAATTGGTTGCTTACAAGCGGGTCACAGGCCCAAAACTGTCGTGCATAAAACCGTTACGCTTGCACTCCCAGCTGCGCTACAGGCCCAAATGCCGCCCTATGGCGAACTCAGCAGACCTTATTATACCAGATTTCTCCCGATTGTAAAGACTTCCCACGAAAAAAATGCCTGAGCTTCCGGCGGTGACACCTTCCGGTTCGGGCATTTCCGCTCTGCGGCACGGTCGATGCTCACCCTCCCTTTCCGGGTCGACGCTTCGGTCCCCCGTTCTGTGGCCCTATCCTAACAGATCACAGGTCAAACGCAATGACCGGTCGGTGGAATCCTTCCCACCTGGGGTTGGAAAACGCCCGTGGAGCAACCAAAGCTGTCCCCACGGGCCCATATTTTGAAACTTACTTTTTCCTGCTTTGCTGCGCCTGTTGCTCCTCCAGCTCCCGCTGGGCCTGGCGCTTTGCCTTCTCCTCCTGGGACTCCTTCCACAGGCGGTCGGCGGTGGGCTTCCAGTTTTCGGCGTATTCCACGCACTTGTCGCACAGGTGATCCACCGTCTCCGGGGACTCCAGATCAGTGGAGTGCGCGCCCGTCTCCTTGACCAGCTTGCGCAGGGCGTCCGGATTCTCCAGCATGGGGCAGGGCCGGAGATGGTTTTCATTGAAGGGCTGGCCGTCGTGATAGGCCATGAAAATGGGGGACTGGAGGGCCTCCAGCAGCGTGCACTCCCGGATGTTGCAGTTGGAATAGTGGATAAAGACGCAGGGGTCCACGTCGCCGTTGGCGTTGATGTGGAGGTACCGCCTGCCGCCTGCGATGCAGCCGCCCGCGAACTCGCCGTCATTCTGGAAATCCATGGGGAACAGGGGCTTGGTGGCCCGATAGTGGCGGATGCGGTGATAGATCGTCTCCCGCTGCTCCGGGGTGAGCAGCAGATCGGGGCTGGCATCGTTCCCCACGGGCATATAGTGGAAGTACCAGATAAAGTAGACCCCCAGCTCGATCAGCTTGTCATAGAACGCCTCGGAGGTGATGGAGTCCAGGTTGGCGCTGGTGTAGCAGGCGGAGATGCCAAAGACCAGGCGGCGCTGGTGGAGCAGCTCGATGGCGTGGATGACCTTTTGATAGACGCCCTTGCCCCGGCGTCCGTCGGTGGCCTCCTCAAAGCCCTCCAGAGAGATGGCCGGGATAAAGTTCTTCACCCGGAGCATATCGTCGGCGAACTGCTCGTCGATGAGGGTGGCGTTGGTGAAGCACAGGAAGATGCAGTCGCTGTGCTTCTCGCACAGCCGGATGATGTCCTTCTTCCGCACCAGAGGCTCGCCGCCGGTGTAGATGTACATATAGACGCCCAGCTCCTTGCCCTGACGGATGATGCTGTCGATCTCGTCATAGGACAGGTTCAGACGGTTGCCGTACTCTGCCGCCCAGCAGCCGGTGCAGTGCAGGTTGCAGGCGGAGGTGGGGTCCAGCAGGATAGCCCAGGGGATATTGCAGCCGTACTTTTCCCGCATCTTGTCCTGGAGGGGCCAGCCGACCATGTTGACGTTGATGAAGAAGTTGGTAGCTACCGTCTTCAGCACATCCTCATCGGTGTCCTTGATGAGCCGGAGAATGTACTGATGATAGGGGTTCTCCGGATTATAGATGGCGTCTCGGATGGCGTTGCGCTGACGGGGGAACATTCCGCCGGCGTATTTGTCCGCCGCATCCATCAGCTTTTTCAGGTTTGTCTCCGGGTCCTTCTGGAGATAGGCCAGCGCCTGCTCCATACCGAATTTTTTAATTGCATTTGCCACGTCCATAAAATGGTCCTCCTTTTCTGTCATCGCCGCAGCCAGTCCCCTGGCCCATGCGCGATGCTCTCGACCTGTTGTGTCCGATTATAGCCCGCCTCTTTCGGGTCTGCACCGGACAAATTCTCCGTTTGTCGAATTTTTACGCAATTGGCCGGAACCGTTACAAAATTGGACGACATTTGAATTTTGTCCAAAAGGAAGCAATCGTGGCAGGCGGAGGTCTACGGCGTCCCGTCAGGCGGGGCGTCCGATTCCGGGGTATGCTCCGTCAGAGCGTCCGCCGCCCGTTCCTCCCGCGACCCCATGGAGATGATAAAGTAGTGTACGATGGAGTCCTTTCCCTGCTTTTTGTGGAGATAGAACCACCCGAAAACGGAGAACACCAGCGCGCCCACCAGGTTGACGAACAGGTCCTCCATGGTGTCCACAATGCCGATGTCGAGATAGCCGCCCTCCACCACCGCCAGCTCGTTGCCGTCCGCGTCATAGAGGACGGTATAGGCGATATCCTGAACGACCACCGGGTCGTTTTTCGGCTCCGGGTTGAGAGAGACAGAGCCGATGGTGGTGACGATCTCGTCCTTCTGCATATCCAGATAGAAGAGCTGATCGGCGGAAAACTCCACGAATTCCCACATCACCCCCACCGTCATGGAGAAGCAGAAGGAAACGATGGCCACAAACAGCGGCGTCATGTTCAGCCGCTTGGTGCGGGTGTTCAGCAGCTCCACCAGATTGAAGCCAATGGAGGCGGCCAGGAAGCCGTTGGCCGTGTGGAGCATGGTGTCCCAGAAGGGGATATAGCCGTAAAAGTTGCCGATCTCTCCCAGTATCTCGGCGGCAAACACAAAGATGTAGATAGATACCTCCAGCGCATCCGGCAGATAGATGCGGAACCTGCCCCGCAAAAAAGAGGGCACTGCCATCACGATCAGGGAAAAGACGCAGAGCATCACATAGTTGTAGTTCTCCTGGAGAAACTGGCGGATCATGCAGAAGATGACCAGCGCTCGCAGCACCAGATAGACCGTCAGGGTAAAGCCCCGGGACTGGGCAGCCTGTCGGAATCGTTCCCGAAGCTGCTGCCGGGTTGTTTTTTGTCTCATAGCTGTCTCTCCATTTCCCGTATATTCTCAGAAAGTGTATGCCTCCGGTCACGATTTTAGGCCGGAAGCCAAATGATCTCCCCCATACGTTTACGACTCCCGCCAGGTTGCCCCGGCGGGAGTCGCATCACAGAAGGTTCGGACTGTATCAGTAGCCCATGTCCGGGTTGGCGGGGGCGGCGGGAGCGGGAGGCTCGGGCTTGTCGGCCACGACGGACTCGGTGGTCAGCAGGATGGAGGCCACGGAGGCGGCGTTTTCCAGCGCGGAGCGGGTCACCTTGGTGGGATCGACGATGCCGGAGGTGATCATATCGCAATAGACCTCCTTGTACGCGTCGAAGCCATAGCCTACCTTGCCGGAGGACTGGATCTTATCCAGCACCACGCCGCCGTCGATGCCGGCGTTGGCGGCGATCTGCTTTACAGGGGCGGTCAGGGCCTTGGCGATGATGGCAATGCCGGTCTTTTCGTCGCCCTCGGCGTCGGCCATCAGGGCCTCCACAGCGGGGATGGCGTTGACATAGGCGGTGCCGCCGCCGGCCACGATGCCCTCTTCCACAGCGGCGCGGGTGGCGTTCAGAGCGTCCTCCACCCGGAGCTTCTTCTCCTTCATCTCCGCCTCAGTAGCGGCGCCCACACGGATGACGGCCACGCCGCCGGCCAGCTTGGCCAGCCGCTCCTGGGCCTTCTCGCGGTCGTAGTCGGAGGTGGTGTTTGCAATCAGGGCGCGGATCTGACCCACACGGGCCTTGATCTCGGCGGGGTCGCCGCCGCCGTCCACGATGGT
This sequence comes from Clostridiales bacterium, assembly GCA_021205695.1. Taxonomy (GTDB): domain Bacteria; phylum Bacillota; class Clostridia; order Oscillospirales; family Oscillospiraceae; genus Onthomonas. Next base: position 48,896 of record JAJPXB010000012.1, on the reverse strand, counting down.
GGTGGTCTCCTTGGTGACCTTCACCTGGCGGGCAGAGCCCAGGTGGAACATCTGAGCCTCCTTCAGCTCCATGCCGGTGTCAGCGGAGATCACGGTGCCGCCGGTCAGAATGGCGATATCCTGGAGCATCTCCTTCCGGCGATCACCGAAGCCGGGAGCCTTGACGCAGACCACCCGCAGGGTGCCCCGGAGGCTGTTGACGATCAGGGTGGACAGGGCGTCGCCCTCCACGTCCTCAGCAATGATGAGCAGCTTCTTGCCGGCTTGGGCGATCTGCTCCAGCAGAGGCAGCAGCTCCTGGATGGAGGAGATCTTCTTGTCGGTGATGAGGATGGCGGGATCGTCCAGAACGGCCTCCATCTTCTCGGTGTCGGTGACCATATAGGGGGTGATATAGCCCCGGTCGAACTGCATGCCCTCGACCACCTCGGAATAGGTCTCGGCGGTCTTGGACTCCTCCACGGTGATGACGCCGTCGTGGGAAACCTTCTCCATGGCGTCAGCGATCAGGGTGCCGATGGAGTCGTCGCCGGAGGAGATGGCGCCTACCCGGGCGATGTCATCCGAGCCGGAGACCGGCTGGCTGTTGGACTTGATGGCCTCCACAGCGGTGGCGGTGGCCTTGGAGATGCCCTTCTTCATGACCATGGGGTTGGCCCCGGCGGCCAGGTTCTTCAGGCCCTCGGAGACGATGGCCTGCGCCAGCAGAGTGGCGGTGGTGGTGCCGTCGCCGGCCACATCGTTGGTCTTGGTGGCGACCTCTTTTACCAGCTGAGCGCCCATGTTCTCAAAGGGGTCCTCCAGCTCGATCTCCTTGGCGATGGTCACGCCGTCGTTGGTGATGAGGGGCGTGCCGTACTTCTTGCCCAGCACCACGTTCCGGCCCTTAGGGCCCATAGTGATCTTTACGGTGTCGGCCAGTTGGTCCACGCCGCTCTGGAGAGACCGGCGAGCTTCCTCGCCATAGCTGATCAGTTTAGACATAATCGATTACCTCCGATATTTGAGATGAATGTGAAGCTTACTCTACGATGGCCAGGATATCGCCCTGACGGACGATGGTCATCTCCTCGCCGTCCACCTTGACCTGGGTGCCGGAATACTTGCTGGTGACGACCCTGTCGCCCACCTTGACGGTCATGACGACCTCCTTGCCGTCCACCGTGCCGCCGGGGCCGACAGCCAGGACCTCGGCGATCTCCGGCTTCTCCTTGGCTGCGCTGGTGAGGATGATGCCGCCCTTGGTGGTCTCCTCGGCCTCGATCATCCGCAGGATGACCCGGTCAGCTAAAGGCTTGAGTTTCATAGTGAATGCCTCCTATAAAAAATAAGAATTAACGAAGTGAGACGGTGCCTTGTTCTGGCACTCTAAAGTCCTGAGTGCTAAGAACATTGTTATCATACCCCAAGTGCCGCAAAAATGCAAGCCCTTTGAGGGGTATTTCCGATTAAATTCACAAATCATTCAAAAATAGCCCGTCCGCCGGCCGGCGGGGAGGGAGCGTACCGCTCCCTCCCCGCTGGTCTGTTCTGTCACCGTTTTTTTGCGTCAGGTATCGATTTTCCGCCCGTTTTCCCCTATCTCCCGGGAAAAAACGGCCCTATGTTTCCTTTTTTCAGCCAAGTCGCCCTGCATTCCTCTCCAGGCGCGTTCGTCTCCCACCTTCCGCTCCGGCTGCACAGCGCTGGTTCTTCGGGGCAATCCCGTTTTAGCAGACAGGCAGAAGGAGAGCAAATTCGATGACACTCGACAGAGCAGGTCACCACGTCCCCAGATCGTCGTACCGTTTTTTCGTCCGGGACTGGGTCTGGGCCGCCGCGCCGCCGGAGGCAGTCTGCTCCGGGTCAAGCGTCAGCCGGGGCGTATCCGCCCCGTCCTTCGGCGTTTTGGGGGCCTTCGGGATCTTCATCTCTCCGGAGAGCCCGTCCCGCTGAAGCATCCGCTCCATCACCTCGATGTCCGAGGCGATGTCCAGCATATCGCCCTCAAAGAGCTTGTCCAGCTGTATCTCGAAGCCCTCCACAACCTTGTCCAGGATGCCCGCAATGCGCTGCTTGGTGCCGTCGATGTTGTCGCCTCCCACCGACTGTGCGTCCAGCTCGGCGTACTTGTTGAGCATTTTCAGGGTGGTGGGCAGATAGTAGTCCAGGAAGGTGTGCAGCTCGCCGGCCCGCTCCGGATGCTTTTTCAGATAGTAGAGGATGTGTCGGGTGATCTCCTCGATGCGCTCGATTTTCCGGCTGATCTCCACGTCCGGTATGCGGTCGTTTGCGTCCCGGATCTGCTTCAGTATCTTGTCCTCGGCGGAGAAATCCAGGTGGTCTGCCGAAGGCTCTGCGGTTTTTTCCTGTTTGGGCTTGGGATCAGGCCGGGCGTAGGTGTTGTCCACCACCAGCATCTCTGCAGAGAAGTCCAGGTAGGCCCGATCTCCAAAGGCGCCCAGGTCGATCATCTCCTGGAGAGTCTCGCATACCTCGTCCATATCCGTCTGGAGAGACTCCGCCAGAGGGCGAAGGGGGATGAGCGGGTCGTTGCCCATCCGGGCCAGGTAGCGCTTGTACTTCCGCTGCTGCCGGTTCTGGCGGCTGCCCCTGGTCAACATCCAGGCGCCCACGCCCGTCAGCAGCAGCGAGAACCAGCCGTCCTCCAGGATATACTGGGGATAGGTCAGCCCCCAGTCCGCCACAACGGAGAAAAACGCCAGCCCAAACAGAGCCACCATCACTGCGCCGGCGACCGTCCAGTTTTTGCCATCCTTCAGCCTGACATAGGGGAAGGGCCGCTCCGGCTGATAGCCTCCGGCGGGCCGGTTCTCCTGATAGGAGGAGCTGGCCGTCGGCCTCCGGCTGGCGCTGCCCGTCTGCTTCCGGCCGTCGCTGCCCGTATGGGAATCCTTCACCAGCTTCATAATCAGCAGGACCACCGCCGCCGGAGCGGTGGCGCCCAGGCAGAAGCAGACAATGATGACCCACCAGGGGATATTGGGAAGCTTCTGGATCAGATCGTCCAGGCCGCTGTTTCTGTTGCTCATAACATCCTCCCATCCGGAGCAGGCCCCGCCGCCTGCGCCGAACTGCTCTGCGCAAATTCATCCTTATTAGTATACAACGAAAACCGGTCGCTTGAAAAGGGGCTTTTCTCAGATTTCATGGAAAATAAAGAGCTGTCCCGCAGCAGTCCCTCCCCGTCCCGGAGAATTCACGCGAAAAAGAGGGCCGGACGCGCTTTCCCCGTCCGGCCCCGCTTCTTCTATTGCCATCCCTCCGGGAGTTCCTTTTCCTCCCGCCTCTGCCGGAGCAGAGGGAGCCGCACATAGAAGGTGTTGATCCCGTTCTCGCTCTCCGCCCATATCCTGCCCCGGCAGCCGGTGACGATGCCCTCGGCGATGGCCAGGCCCAGGCCGTAGCTCCCGTTGCGCTCCCGGGCAGGGTCGGTGCGGTAGAACCGTTTGAAAATATTGCGCAGATCCGCCCGGGAGATGGGCTCTCCCGGATTGCTGACCGAGAGGAGACACTGCTTGGGAGAGCTGCGGCGCAGATCCACCTCTATCACGGAGTGTTCTTTGGCGTACTTGCCCGCATTGTCCAGCAGGATCTCCGCCACCTGCTGGAGCCGGACGGGGTCTCCCTGCACCTCCAGCCCCGGCTCTATCCAGGTGGAAGCGCTGTGCCCCCGCTCAAAGTACACCGGCTCAAAGATCATCACCGCATCCGCCACCGCCTTGCTCCAGTCCACCCGCTGCCGGGCGGCGTTGGGCAGGCCGTTATCCACCCGGGCCAGCTCTAGCAGCTGCTCGATCAGCTCCCGCATCTGCCGGGACATAATCAGGATGTGTTCGGAAAAGGTCTGCTTCGCCGCCGGGTCATATCCCGGGTCCTGGAGCAGCTCGGCGTTGGTCAGGATGACCGTCAGCGGGGTCTTCAGCTCGTGGGAGGCGTCGGCCACGAACTGCCGCTGCTCCTTCCAGGCCTGTTCCACCGGCTTGACCGCCCATCGGGCCAGCAGGATGCTGATGACCAAAAAAGCGGCGAAGCTGGCCGCTCCCATAAGCAGGCAGTCTCTCAGGGAGTCCTGGAGGCGGCTCTGCTCATAGCTGGAATCCACAAAGACCAGGTAGTCCCCTGTGGGGGCGCTGACCCGGCAATAGCGGAGGCTGTATCCCTCCAGGATGGCGCTTTCCCGGTCGTCGGAGAGGGCGATCTCCGCCAGGTCTTCCAGCACCGACCAGTTCGGGGGCGCATCCGTGCCCTGCTGGGTCACGCCGATCACCGAGCCGTTTTGGTTCAGCTGCAGGATAAAGCTGTTGTCCCACACCCAGGAGGGAGGCGCGACCTGTCGCTCGCCCTGGCTCATCACCGTGTCCGCCGCCACCATCATCCGCATCTGGTCCACGATCTCCTGCTCCAGGGTCGTCCGGTTGACCTGATACATCGCCCCGAAGATCACCACCAACATGGCGGTGACGATGGCCATGTTGGCGCAGATAAATTTGATCCGCAGACGGCGTATCATGCCTCGCCGACCTCCAGATGATAGCCCATCCGCCGCACCGCCTCGATACGGATGCCGGAGCCGATGCTCCGCAGCTTTTTCCGCAGGAAGCCCACATAGACCTCCACATGGTTCTCCACGGCGTTGGAATCAAAGCCCCAGACCTTGGCCAGAATCTGCTCCTTGGGCAGGTTCCTGTCCCCCCGCTGCATCAGCAGCCGCATCACTTCGAACTCCTTGGCGGAGAGCCGGATCCGGTTCTCCCCGCAGAAGAGAGAGCCGCTGGCCAAATCAAGGCTGGTGTCGCCGAAGGTGAGCACGTCTACCTGCTCCCCCTGGCGGCGGAGGAGGGCATTGACGCAGGCCAACAGCTCCCGGGTGTCAAAGGGCTTGGTCAGATAGTAGTCCGCCCCGGCGTTCAGGCCCTCTACCCGGTCGGTGACGTCGGACTTGGCGGTGAGCATGAGGATAGGGACGCTGTTGTGCTGCCGCCGCACCTGCCGGGCCAGCTGGAATCCGTCCATCCGGGGCATCATCACGTCCAGAATCAGCAAATCGTACACTCCCAGCTCGGCGTACTCCGCCCCCGTCTCCCCGTCATAGGCGACCTCTGCCTGAAAGCCCTGGGCCTCCAGCAATGTTTTAATGGAATCGGCCAGCAGCCGCTCGTCCTCGATGACCAAAATCTTCATTTTTCGTTTTGCCTCCCGTGGAGTGTTTGCTTTATTGTAATCCATCATCCTTAAATCAGACTGAAAAGGAGGGCCATTTTCCGCCCGGTCGGTTCAAAAACGGTTGACAACCCCGCCTCCAAGTGTAAAATAGAGCTGCGGGGCAATCTGTCCCCTCAATCTGACAGGAACGGCGGCGTCTGCTGTGATTTTAGCTATTGATATCGGCAACACCAATATTGTCCTCGGCGGTCTGGAGCAGGGCCGGCGGGTGTTCTCCGCCCGGTGCGCCAGCGACCGGAACAAGACGGAGGACGAATATGCCCTGATTTTTCAGGGCATCCTCTCCATGCACAACATCTCCCCTGCATGCATCGAGGGAGGCATTCTCTCCTCGGTGGTGCCCGTTCTCCGCACCGTCGTCCCCCGGGCCATCTATCTGCTCACCGGGAAGCAGATCATGGTGGTGGGCAACGGGCTGAAGACCGGGTTGAATATCCGGATGGACAACCCCGCCCTCCTGGGCAGCGACCTGGTGGTAGACGCGGTGGCCGCCCTGGCGAAATACCCCACCCCCATCGCCGTCTTCGACATGGGTACCGCCACCACCCTCTCCGTCATCGCCAAAAACGGAGACTATATCGGAGGCATGATCATCCCCGGACTCCGGGTGTCGGTGGATTCTCTGTCCGCCCGGGCCGCCCAGCTGCCCTATATCAACTTCGCCCCGCCCAAGTCCCTCATCGGCACCAATACGGTGGACTGTATGCAGTCCGGCGCCATCTACGGCTGCGCCGCCATGATGGACGGGCTCATCGATCGGGTGACAGAGGAGCTGGGCGAGCCGGTTTCCGTGGTGCTCACCGGCGGCCTGAGCAGTCTGGTGGGCCCCTGCTGCAAGCGGACGCTCCACATCGAGCCGGATCTGCTCCTTGACGGGCTGTACCTCCTCTATCAGAAGAATCTGCCCCGGCGAAAAAAATGACCCGTCCCGTAATTTCCGCTTGCAACTCGCCTCCGTGGGTGGTATAATACCCTCGTTCACCCGGAGATGCAGGTGTAGCTCAATGGCAGAGCTCCAGCTTCCCAAGCTGGCTACGAGGGTTCGATTCCCTTCACCTGCTCCATCACCAGGCACCGGCTCTGAGGCAGCGCGCTTCAAAGCCGGTGCCTGTTTTGCGCCGCAAAACGGCCCCGTCTCGTTCCTGCAGCAGGCGAGACAGGGCCGTGTTCTCTATTCCATCTGCCGGTGCCCCCCGAACCCCAGGAGATACCAGAAGCCGCCGCAGAGCACCAGGATGACCAGCGCCGCTCCCACTCCGGCGCATACGCCGCCGAAGTCGATCCACACATCGGTGACGCTGGAGGAACGGCCGGAGACATAGAGCTGGATAAACTCATCCGTGTTGGCGATGAGCAGCCCCAGGAGCAGAGGCCAGCTGATGTGCCGGATATAGTGGCGGGTATACACCCGCAGGCAGAGCATGAACCAGAAGCCCAGCAGCATGAACTCCCCAAAATGCGCCCACTTGCGCACCGCCGTCTCGGTCAGGGTGGGCAGGCCGATGCCGGAGAGAAACTGGTTGACGATCGCCGTCACATCGCTGCTCCGGGCGGAGGACACGGAACCGATCTCCAGGGAGTTGCTGAAGATGAACCAGGTGGTATAGACGGCGAGAAAGGTGAACACCACCCGAAACAGGATGAGCAGCACCCTGGAAAAGGTACTCTGCCGCGTTTTTGCCATAAAATCGCCTCCTGATCGTACCTGGGCGTCATTTGCCCCATTATATGACAGGTTTTCTGAGATGGCAAGTGAAGAATGCGTGAATTTCCCGCACCCGCCTTGTCTTTCCTCCCTCCAGATGGTATAATTCCCCTGAAAAAAGCTGCGGCTCCGCCGCAGGGTTTGGAGGGACACCATGACCTATAAGGAAGCGTTCATCACCTTTATGGTGCGTTCCGGTGTGCTGACCTTCGGGGACTTTACCACCAAGAGCGGTCGAAAGACCCCCTATTTCGTCAATACCGGCAACTACCGCACCGGCGCCCAGGCCGCCCAGCTGGGTGATTACTATGCCGCCTGCATCCAGGAGCATATGCCAGACGGCATCGACGCCCTGTTCGGCCCCGCCTACAAGGGTATCCCCCTGGCAGTGGCGGCGGCCTCCTCCCTCTATCGGAATTATGGCCGTGACCTGCCCTACTGCTTCAACCGGAAGGAGGCCAAGGATCACGGGGAGGGCGGCTCCATGGTGGGCTACAGGCCCCAGGACGGGGACCGCATCGCCATCGTCGAGGACGTGGTCACCGCAGGCACCGCCGTCCGGGAGTCCATCGCCCTGTTTGAGCATGTGGCCAAAGTGGACATCCGGGCCCTGTTCGTCTCGGTGGATCGGATGGAGCGGGGCACCCGGGACTGCTCTACTCTGGACGAGCTGCGGCAGGACTACGGCATTCAGGTCTATCCCATCGTCACCGTCCGGGAGATCATCGACTTCCTCTATCAGACACCGGTGGACGGCGTCGTCTGTATCGACGACGACAGGCGCGCCCGGATGGAGGCCTATCTGGCAGAATATGGCGCAGGATAACGCAAGAGAAAAGCCCGTCCGCCCGGCGAGCATCCACGCAGGGCACCGGCAGCGGACGAAGGAGCGCTTTCTCAAATACGGCGGAGAGCAGCTGGAGGATCATCAGCTGCTGGAGCTGATCCTGTTCTATGCGCTCCCCCAGGGGGATGTGAATCCCCTGGCCCACCGGCTCATCAACCGCTTTGGCAGTCTCCGGGAGGTGCTGGACGCCGACCCGGAGGAGCTGAAGGAGGTCGCCGGTATCAGCAGCCACACCGCCGCCCTGCTCCGGCTGTTCCCCGAGGTGGTCGCCCGGTATCAGCAGGCAGAGGCCCTATCCTCCGCCACCGTCATACGCAATGCCGCCGACGCCGCAGAGGTCTTTCGCAGCTGCTTCGTGGGCGCCCGGGTGGAAAAGGTGTATATGATCTCCACCGACGCCAAGTCAAAGATGCTCAGCTGTGACCTGATTGCCCAGGGGGCGGCAGACGCCGTCCTGATGGACAGCCGAAGGGTGGTGCGCACCGCCCTCAGCCGCAACGCCTGGCAGGTCTTCCTCGCCCACTGTCACATCAGCGGCGTGGCCGCCCCCTCCATGGCGGATAAGCAGGCCACCGCCCGTCTCCAGCAGGCCCTTGCCCTGCTGGGGATCCGGCTCTCCGATCATCTGATTTTTGCCGACGGGGACTACGTCTCCATGCTTCAGTCCGGGCTGATGGACGGCTGGAGCTGACACGCAGCTTCACTGCCGCCCTTCCGGGAGGTGCTCTCATGCCCAATTTTCAGGTCGTAAGTGAATATACTCCCAGCGGCGACCAGCCCCAGGCCATCCAATCCCTGTCCCAGGGGGTGGAGCTGGGGCTGAATGAGCAGACCCTGATGGGAGTCACCGGCTCCGGCAAGACCTACACCATGGCAAAGGTCATCGAGGCCGTCCAGCGGCCCACCCTGGTCCTGGCCCACAACAAGACCCTGGCGGCCCAGCTGCACAGCGAGTTCAGAGAGTACTTCCCCCACAACGCCGTGGAGTATTTCGTCTCCTACTACGACTATTACCAGCCGGAGGCCTATATCCCCCACACGGACACCTTCATTGAAAAGGACGCCTCCATCAACGAGGAGATCGAGCGCCTGCGCCACAGCGCCACAGCCGCCCTGTTTGAGCGGCGGGATGTAATCGTAGTGGCCTCCGTCTCCTGTATCTACGGTCTGGGCGATCCCATCGACTACAAGAACATGGTCATCTCTCTCCGCACCGGAATGGAGAAGCGCCGGGAGGATCTGATCCGCAAGCTGGTGGAGATCCGCTATGAGCGCAACGATATCGCCTTTGAGCGCAACACCTTCCGCGTCCGGGGAGACACGGTGGACATTTTCCCTGTCTATTCCAAGGATAAGGCCATCCGGATCGAGTTCTGGGGGGACGAGGTGGACCGTATCTCCGAGATCCAGGCGGTCACCGGTACCCCCACCCGTATCCTGAACCATGTGGCCATCTACCCCGCAAGCCACTATGTCACCACGAAAGAGAAGATGGAGCGGGCCATCGGAGAGATCCAGGCGGAGCTGGAGGAGCGGGTGGACTATTTCAAAAGCCAGGACAAGGCGGTGGAGGCCCAGCGCATCCAGCAACGGACGGAGTACGACATCGAGATGATGCGGGAGCTGGGCTACTGCAACGGTATCGAGAACTACTCCCGGGTCATCTCCGGCCGCCCGGCGGGCTCTCCCCCCATGACCCTGCTGGACTATTTCCCCAAGGACTTTCTCCTCTTTGTGGACGAGAGCCACGTCACCCTCCCCCAGGTCCGGGCCATGTACAACGGCGACCGGGCGAGAAAGACCAGTCTGGTGGACTACGGCTTCCGCCTGCCCTGCGCCTTTGACAACCGGCCCCTGAAATTCGAGGAGTTCGAGCAGCGACTCAACCAGGTCATCTACGTCTCCGCCACCCCCGGAGAGTATGAGCGCAGCCGCTCCGGCCAGATCGTGGAGCAGGTCATCCGGCCCACCGGCCTGCTGGACCCGGAGGTGGAAGTGCGGCCCATCCAGGGACAGATCGACGACCTGGTAGGAGAGATCAACCTCCGCACCCAGCGCAATGAGCGGGTGCTGGTCACAACGCTCACCATCAAGATGGCGGAGGACCTGACTGCCTACCTGAAAAAGTCCGGCATCAAGGTGCAGTATATGCACCACAACGTCAAGACCATCGAGCGTACCGAGATCATCCGGGACCTGCGTCTGGGCAAGACGGACGTGCTGGTGGGCATCAATCTGCTCCGGGAGGGGCTGGACATGCCGGAGGTCTCCCTGGTGGCCATTCTGGACGCGGACAAGGAGGGCTTTCTCCGCAGCGAGACCGCCCTGGTGCAGACCATCGGCCGGGCCGCCCGGAACGCCGGGGGCAAGGTCATCCTCTACGCCGACGAGATCACCCCCTCCATGGACCGGGCCATGTACGAGACCGCCCGCCGCCGGGAGATCCAGGATCGGTTCAACAAGGAACACGGCATCGTCCCCAAAACGGTGGTCAAGTCCGTCCGGGAGATGCTGGAGCTATCCAAGGCGGTGGACGAAGCCGCCAAACAGGAGCGCCGGAAACGAAAGCTCTCCCCGGAGGAGCGGGAGGAGGAGGCCCAAAAGCTGGAGGTCCAGATGAAGGAGGCCGCCTCCCGGCTGGAGTTCGAGCTGGCCGCCGCCCTGCGGGACCAGATCATCGAGCTGCGGGGAAAATAAGCGCTCCGTCCCACACACGACCACAAAGCCAGGTGTCCGAGTTCAACAGACACCTGGCTCTTTTTTGCCTTTATCTTGTCTTTATTGTCCCAGCAGCCGCCGGTACTGCTCCTCCTCTGCCGTCCGGCCCACCACGGACAGGGAGGCCTCCTCCCAGCGGAAGGTCTGAGCCGCCAGGTCGTGGACCTCCTCCCGGGTCACGGCGTCGTAGGCGTCGATGATCTCCTCCGGGCTCATCACCCGGCCGTCCTGGAGGAAGGAGCGGGCCAGATGGTTCATGTGGGCGGTGGTGGACTCCAGTGCCATGAGCACGTTGGCCTTGGCCAGCTCCCGGGCCCGGTCCAGCTCCTCCTGAGAGACGCCGTGTTGGAGAAAGTCGTCCACCACGTTGCGGATGCTGACGATGGCCTGCTCCTCCGTGTCCCGGCTCTGGGCGGTGCCGATGCAGAAGATGCCCGTGTCCTCGTAGCTGGAGCCGTAGGTGTAGATGTTGTAGCACAGCCCCTGCTCCTCCCGGACGGTCTGGAACAGCCGGGAGGACATCCCGCCGCCGAGGATGGAGCTGAGCAGCTGCAGCCCATACCGCTTCTGGTCGGCGTTCTCGATGGAGGGGAAGGCCAGGATGAGCTGGTTCTGCTCGGTAGCCTTGCGCTTGAGGGTGATGGCCTGGCGGTAGCGGCCCGGCCTCCGGCGGGGAGATGTGCCGGGGGCCATCTGGGAGAACCGGCGGCGGATCTCCTCCACCACCTCGTCGCTGTAGGAGCCGGACAGGGCCACAGTTACCCGGTCGGGCAGATAGTGGCTCTCCTTGTAGTCCCGCAGCCAGTCCCCGGTCATCCTGTCCAGGGTGGCCTTCCGGCCCAGGATGGGCCGTGCCAGTGGGGTGCCCCGGAAGATGGCGGCGTTGAGCCGCTCGCTGCACACGTCCCCGGGGTCGTCCCGGTACATGCCGATCTCCTCCAGCACCACCCCCCGCTCCGTCTCCACGTCCTCCTGGGCGAATTTGGCGTCGAAGAACATGGAGGTCAGGATGTCCAGCCCCTCCATCAGGTGGCTGTCCAGGGCGTGGACGTAGAAGCAGGTGCACTCCTTGGTGGTGAAGGCGTTGATTTGTCCGCCGATGGCGTCCATCCGGGCGGCCATCTGGGCGGCGGTGTGGGTGTTCGTCCCCTTGAACAGCATGTGCTCGATAAAGTGGGCGGCCCCGGATTGGCTCGCCTGCTCGTCCCGGGAGCCGGTGGCCACCCAGATGCCCAGGGCGGCGGAGCGGACGGAGGTCAGCGGCTCCGTGAGAACGGTAACGCCGTTGGGGAGCGTCTCCAGCTGATACATAAAATTCCCCTTTTCACCGGTAAAGTGGTTCTGATTAGCCTTTACCTTCTCCGGCAAAGGCTACCCTTCGGGCGGCCATGCGCTTCTGCACTGTGGACACCAGGAGATAGCTCGCCACCCCCACCAGCAGCACGCCGATAAAGGTGGGGAGTGCGTAATCGGTGGTCTCCTCAAGATCGAGCAGCCCGGGCACCACGCTTCTCGCCACATTCTGTCCCAGGAAAATAGGCATACTGAGCCGCCCCAGAAAATCGCACACCCGGTTCTGGAACAGTCGGCTCTCCCCCAGCAGTCCCTTTTGGCTGAAGGACAGGGTGATCGCCACGCACAGAGCGAACACGGTGAGGAACCCCAGCTTGGAGCGCCAGCCGCTGCAGAAATACAGGAGCGTTCCCAGATAACAGCCTCCTTCCACCAGCGTGACCAGCAGCCGCTGCCAGAAAGTCAGGGTGCGCTTTGCCAGCTGTTGGCAAACCTCATAGCAGGTCATGCCCAGTGACAGCTCCGCCAGCGCCCGCAGATTGCAATAGTAGGTCAGGCCGGACCAGTCGTTATAGTCTGCCAGTTTCCCCGTCTCCTGATACAGCCAGCCCAAAAGCAGCAGGGCGCACAGCGGCCCAAACAGGTGGGTATAGCTGCTGTACCAGCGCCGGGCAATGGGGTACAGGATCGCCATGGCCAGCAGCATGGAGGAGAGATACCATTCCACCGTCAGCAGACTGCTGCCAAACAGTCCCGTCCGCTGGAGCAGGAAAAAGCCGCTCACCTGATTCAGCAGTTCAGAAAAGGTGATGCTCTGATGCGCGACACGCGCCGTCAGCATCAGCAGCTGAAAGAGGATGTGGTAGGGCAAAAAGCTTTTCACCTTGCGCCACAGGAATCGAAGGGTCTCGTCCCCCAGCGGCGAAGGAATGTACACCTTCCCGCTTCCCGCTTCCCGCTTCCCGCTTCCCGCTTCCCGCTTCCCGCTGCTCTCTGCCGCTGCAATCGCCAGGGCCTCCTGCTCCCGCTGCCGGCTCAGTGTGCGGGCCATCAGGAAGCCGGAGACGATGAAGAAAAATTCTACCCCCAGATTGCCGTGGCGGAACAGGTTCAGCCCATTGGAAAACTCCTGATTCAGCCCCCAATAGGTGTAATTCAGATGGAACAGCACAACGCCGACGGCAAAGACAAAGCGCATCAGCTCGATTTTTCCGTTTCTTTTCCCCATAATCCATTCTCCCTCTCTGTCTCTCTCCCAGGTTTGTTTGGATAACTTCTCTTTTCAAAATGCCCGTGGCCTGAAAAAGAGCCGGAGGGGAGAGTCTCCCTGTCCGGCTCCTCTTCACTTGCTTTGAATGCCGTGGGCCGCAGGATACCTGCGATCGGTCTGATTTTCTCTGTTACCGGTTCTCCTTCCGGGCCTTGATCTCCCGGAGAGCGTCGATGTGGCTCAGGTTGATACGGCCCTTCTCGTCGATGTCGGTGACCTTGACCCAGATCATGTCGCCGATGTTCACCGCATCCTCCACCGTGGCAATGCGGTGGTTGGCCAGCTTGGAGATGTGCACCAGTCCGTCCTTGCCGGGGGCCAGCTCCACAAAGGCGCCGAACTTCATGATGCGGACGACCTTGCCAAAGTACAGGCTGCCCACCTCGGGGACAAAGACGATGGCGTCGATGGCCTTCTTGGCGGCGTCCACGCTGGCGGAGTTGTTGCCGGAGATATAGATGGTGCCGTCTTCCTCCACGTCCACCTTGGCGCCGGAGTCGGCCTGGATCTTCTGGATGACCTTGCCGCCGGAGCCGATGACGTCGCGGATGTTCTCCACGGCGATCTTCATCTTGATGAGCTTGGGGGCGTTGGGGGACAGCTCCGGACGGGGCTCGGAGATGCAGGGGAGCATGATCTCGTCCAGGATCTGGATACGGGCCTCACGGGTCAGCTCCAGAGCGTTCTTCACGATCTCCAGAGTCAGGCCGTCGTTCTTCAGGTCCATCTGGATAGCGGTGATGCCGGTCTTGGTTCCGGCCACCTTGAAGTCCATCTCGCCGTGGAAGTCCTCCACGCCCTGGATGTCGATGAAGGTGTTGAAGCCGCCGTCGTCGTCCTGAATCAGGCCGCAGGAGATGCCGGCCACGGGAGCCTTGATGGGCACGCCGGCGTCCATCAGCGCCAGAGTGGAGCCGCAGATGGAGCCCTGAGAGGTGGAGCCGTTGGAGCTGAGCACCTCGGAGACCACACGGATGGCGTAGGGGAACTCCTCCTCAGAGGGGATGACAGGCAGCAGCGCCCGCTCGGCCAGAGCGCCGTGGCCGTACTCCCGGCGGTTGGTGCTCTTGCTGCCCTTGGCCTCGCCCACGGAGTAGCCGGGGAAGTTATAGTGGTGCATATACCGCTTGGACTCCTCCTCCCAGATGGTGTCCAGCTTCTGGCAGGCGGAGAGGGTGTTCAGGGTGCAGACGGAGAGCACCTGGGTCTGGCCCCGGGTGAACAGGCCGGAGCCATGGACGCGGGGCAGCACGCCCACCTCGGCGGCCAGGGGCCGGATCTCGTTCCGGGCGCGGCCGTCTACCCGGTGGCCCTCCAGCAGCCAGGCCTTGACGATCTTCTTCTGGAACTTGTAGGTGATCTCCTCCAGGTACTTGTCCATCTCCGGATAGTCCTCCAGGAACAGCTCATGCCAGTGATCCACCAGCTTGTCCCACCGGGCCTCCCGGACGTTCTTGTCGTCGGTATCCATGGCGGCCTTGGCCTCGTCCATGGTGGCGTCCACGATCTTGTCGAACAGCTCCTGGTCAAAGTCGGCGTGGGGATAGTCGAACTTGGGCTTGCCGATCTCCTCCACCATCTGATTGATGAGCTTAATCTGCTTCTGGATCTCGTCAAAGGCCTTGCAGATGCCCTCGAACATGATCTCATCGGGGATCTGGTCGGCCCCGGCCTCGATCATGACGATCTTCTTGCCGGTGGCGACCACAGTGGTGGACATCTGGCTCTTATGGCTCTGCTCCTGGGTGGGGTTGAATACGATCTGTCCGTCCACATAGCCCACGCTCAGGCAGCCCACAGGGCCGTTCCAGGGGATATCGGAGATAGCCAGGGCGGCGGAGGTGCCGATGGTGGCGGCTACCTCAGGGGAGCAGTCCCGGTCGACAGACAGGACGGTGCAGACGATGGCCACGTCGTTGCGGAAGTCGTGGGGGAACAGGGGACGGATGGGCCGGTCGATGCAGCGGCTGGCCAGAACGGCGGGCAGACTGGGACGGCCCTCCCGGCGCATGAAGGAGCCGGGGATGCGGCCCACAGCGTACAGCTTCTCCTCGAAGTCCACGGACAGGGGGAAGAAGTCCACGCCGTCCCGGGGCCGGGAGGCGGCGGTAGCAGTGACGAGAACGGTGGTCTCGCCATAGGTGACGACCACGGCGGCGTTGGCCAGCTCGGCCACCTTGCCCACCTCCAGCTTGAGGGGATGGCCGCAGAGGTCCATCTCGTAGCACTTGTAATTGGGGAATTCGCGATGTTTGATAATGATCGACATGGTTGATTTTTCCTCCTTGGAATGATTTTCATTGGGAGGAACAGAGGGCTCTTTTTAGCACTTGAATCCGCCCTTCCGCAGGAGCCGAAGGACAGATTCAACTGCTAAAAGAGGCGTCCCCTCTGTTCCGGGACGGACTGGGAAACGCACAGCAGGGGTGACGCCCTGTGACGCCACCCCTGGAGTGTATTACTTACGAATGCCCAGCTTGGCGATGATCGCACGATAGCGCTCGATGTCCTTCTTGGCCAGATAATCCAGCAGGCGGCGGCGCTTACCAACCATTTTCAACAGGCCACGGCGGGAGTGATTGTCGTGGGGATGCACCTTCAGATGCTCGGTGAGCTGCTGAATACGGGTGGTGAGAATGGCGATCTGGACCTCGGGAGAGCCGGTGTCGTTCTCGTGGGTGCGGTTTGCCTCAATAACGGCAGTTTTTTCCTCTTTGCGGATCATAATGGGTTCCACCTTTTCCTTGTATTCCCGCTGAGCTGAGTGTCAGGCCGGTGAACTGGGGGCATATCTCCCCTGTCTCCTGAGACCAGGCCCACGGGTCTGCGTTACACGCTTAGTAACTGTATCATATTTTGAGGGCGGTGTAAAGAGCTTTTTTGGGAATTTTTCAGCTCTCTTTCTCCCCTCTCAGGGCATATCAGCCGGGTATCCTGTCACCGTTTCCGGAAACGTTATTTCAGTCTGTCCGCCGTGGGCGAACGTTTTTCCGTGTAATGCATCCTTTCCGGAAATTTTTGTGTAAGTTGTCAAACCGGTTGTAAACGTTCTGTGAAGATTTTGTCAGGCCGCTCAGGTTTTTTTCGCGCTTTTCCCTTGAAAAAACCTGAAAAATGGCTTAAACTACAAAACAGCAAGAGTTTCTTGCACGGGCTCCGCAGGAGTGGAGCCAGGATGTGTGAGAGGGTTTGCTGCTTTACAAGGCGTCTGAGTGCACGGCTCAGGCGTTTTGTATTTTTTTGCCCTGTCAGTCCTCGCTCTCCGTCTCCCCGGCCGGGAAAAGCAGACGGATCTCCGTCCCCTGCCCCGGCTGGCTCTCCAACTGGAGCTGGGCGTTGTGGGCGGCAGCGGCGTGCTTGACGATGGAGAGGCCCAGTCCGGTTCCTCCCACCGCCTTGGAGCGGCTCTTGTCCACCCGGTAAAACCGCTCGAATACCCGGGCCTGATCCGCCTCCGGGATGCCGATGCCCGTGTCCGCCACCGAGAGCAGCACCCGATCTCCCAGGCGGTTCACCGTGACCACTACGCTGCCCCCGTCCCGGTTGTATTTGACGGCGTTGTCGCAGAGATTGCTCACCACCTCGCCCAGCAGCTCCTTCGAGCCCTGGACGACGCCGTGGCTCCCCCGCAGTTCCAGAGTGATCTCCCGCCGCTCCGCCTGGGGCCGGAAGCGCCGGAGCGTCTCTTCGCACAGGGGGTACAGGTCCACCGGGGCTTTCTCCATTCCGACCCCCAGATCCTCCACCCGGGAGAGCTCGATGATGTCCCCCACCAGGGTCTGGAGCCGCTGGGCCTCGTCGTAGATCTTGCCGGAAAACTCCTTCACGTTCTCCGGCCGGGCGATGCCCTCATGGATGATCTCCGCATAGCCGGAGATGGAGGTCAGCGGGGTTTTCAGCTCGTGGGAGACGTTGGCGGTAAACTCCCGGCGCATCCGGTCCTGCCGCTGGTGCTCCTGGTCCAGCAGCTCCATCTGCCGTTTGATCTGGCGGCTCTGGGCGTTGATCCGCCGGGCCAGGGGACGCAGCTCGGGGTAGACCCCGTTCTCGTCCGGGTGCTCCAGGTCGATCTCGTTCACCGGTCGGGCGATGGTCTCCGCGATGCGCCAGGCCAACAGGGCGGAGAGCAGCACCGCCAGGGCCACCACCAGCAGCAGGGCGGGCCACATACCCAGCAGCATACTCAGCACCGTCCACTCCGTCCCGGACACCCGAAGCACGGTGCCGTCCGACAGGAGCAGGGCGTAATAGGTGGTCTTGGTGGCCAGGGTGTCGGAATAGCGGACGCTCCAGCCGCTGCCGCTCTCCCAGGCCTCCGCCACCTCCTCCCGCTGGCTGTGGTTCTCCATGGAGGCTGCGTCCGCCTCGCTGTCATAGAGCACCGTGCCGTCGGTGTCGATCCAGGTGATGCGCTGCTGGGTGGCCTCCCGGTCTACCGTATCCAGGAAGTCTCCCCCCTCAGCCTCCACAGCGGCCCCCAGATAGGCGGCCTCCTCCTCCAGACGCTGCTCGTTGTACTGGGAGAAATAGTCGAACACGGCCAGCACCGTCACCGCCAGGCAGGCGGCCAGCACCACCATGGCGCAAATGAAGCTATTCCAGAACAGCTTACGCTTCATCCCTCGTCCTCCTGATCCGATAGCCGACGCCCCGAACCGTCTCAATCAGGTCCCCGGCCCGGCCCAGCTTCTGCCGCAGGGTACGCACATGGACATCCACCGTCCGGCTCTCCCCCTGGTAGGTATAGCCCCAGACCTCCCGGATGAGCTGCTCCCGGGAGACAACCCGGTCCTCATTTTTCAGCAGCAGGCACAACAGATCGAACTCCTTTCGGGTCAGGACGACCTCCGTTCCCGCCGCCTGAACCCGGCGCTTCTCCGGCCAAACGGTCAGGCCGTCCAGCTGATACACCGTCTCCTGGTTCTCCCGGGCCGTCCGGCGGAGCAGCGCCCGCACCCGGGCGGTCAGCTCCATCATGCCGAAGGGCTTGGCCAGATAATCGTCCGCCCCCCGGTCCAGGCCCACCACCTTGTCATATTCGCTGTCCTTGGCAGTGAGCATCATCACCGGAGTCTGGGCAGTCCCCGGCGTTCTGCGCAGGCGGGCCAAAATATCCAGTCCGCTCTCCTCCGGGAGCATAATGTCCAGCAACACCAGCTCCGGGGTCTGTTCCTCCACCGCTGCCCAGAACTGGGAGGGCAGGCCGAAGCCCTTCGCCTCCAGACCCGTCTGATTCAGGGTGTAGACCACCAGCTCCCGGATGTTGCCGTCGTCCTCCACCAGATAGATCATGGCAGATCACACAATGGGCAGGGTAGGCGGATCGTTCTCCCGCTTTTTCTGAGAGACGACCACCCTTCCCTCGTCCAGAGGGATCTTCTTCACCATAAAGCCGGGGAAGCCGGTGGAGCTGAAAAGCTGTCCCACCACCGACTGGAGATAGGGGAACAGGGCCTCGTAGGCCTGGAGGTGGACGGCCTTTTTATCCTCGTCGTCGGCCACTCCCTGACACGAGAACACCCCCTCCAGGGTGACGGAGGCGGAGAATTCCTCTGCCCCGCTCTTGTCCTCAAAGCTCTGGTAAAGGGTGGCCACGCAGTTCTGGTTGTTGGCGGCGTACTTGACGTTAAAGTTGAAGTTGCTCTTGAGCTGGAGCTGCCCCTGCTTTTTGATGTCGTTGCGGAGATGCATCTCCCGGGTACGCTGCTGAAGCAAAGTGACGGTTGCCATAATGGGTTCCTCCTTATGTGAAATGCAAAATGATCGGATCTCTTTCGGGTACAGGTCAATTATATCACGCTTTTGGGGAAAGGACAATCTGCAAGGTCGGTCTCACCCCAACGGCAGTGAGCAGTAAAAGCTGTTCCACCCCGCCGGGTCGGACTCCGCCCACAGCCTGCCGTGGTGCTCCTGGGCGATGCTCTGGGCGATCGCCAGGCCCAGGCCAAAGCCCTGGGTGCTCCGGGCCTCGTCCGCCCGGTAGAACCGCTGGAAGATGCGCTCCAGCTCCTCCTTCGCCATGGGCGTCCCCTGGTCGGAGACGGCCAGGAGCGCCCGTCTGCCCTCCAGCCGCAGGGAGATGCGGATCTGCCCTCCGGGGTCGGCGTACTTTACGGCGTTGTCCAGCAGAATGTCCAGCAGCCGTTTCAGCCGGGCAGAGTCCCCCTCCACGACGATCCCCTTCTGGATCTCCTGCACCAGCAGCTTTCCCGCCTCGAAGGCCACCGGCTCGAACATGAGGGACGCCGTCTCCGCCAGGTCGGACAGGTCTGTCGGCTGGAAGCGCGCCGACTGTCCCTGGCCGCTGTCGCTCCGGGCCAGGAGGAGCAGCTGCTCCACCAGCTCCCGCATCTGCTCCCCGCCGGTGTGGATGTTCTCCGTCCAGTGCCGGGCCTGGTCGGACAGTCCCTCCTCCTCTTCCAGCAGGTCGGCGTTGGAGAGGATCACCGTCAGGGGGGTCTTCAGCTCGTGGGAGGCGTCGGCCACGAACTGCCGCTGCTGCGCCCAGGAGCGCTCCACCGGCCGGACGGCCCATCGGGCCAGAAAGACGCTGATGACAAACAGCACGCCCAGCGCCGCCAGGCCCACCAGCAGCACGTTCACCGCCGCCTGGCTCAGCATGTTCTGCTCATAGGAGATATCCACAAAGGCCAGCCTCCAGCCGTACTGGGTGGCCTCCCGCAGATACCGCAGGCCGTAGTCCTCCAGCAGGCCCATGCTGTCCTCCTGCTCCAGCGCGGCGTTGATCGCCCCCAACAGGCTCTCGGAGTCGTCCAGGTCGTAGAACTGGCTGGATGTGATGATGGCTGCGCTGCCGTTGGGGATAACGGTCACGGTGAAATAGGGCAGGGAGACAGTGACCTCGCTTTCCCCCACCGACCAGGCGGGCGTCTCGTCCTCCCAGATGACCCGCTCCAGGACGGAGTCGCTGGCCTCCTCCAGACTGCTCTTCATAGTGGCCAGAAAGCCCAGGCACGCGGCGGCCAGCATAGCCCCCACCAGCAGCATGATAATGAGGATAAATTTGCGCCGAAGCCGTTTTATCATTTCTCTGCCTCCAGTCGGTAGCCCAGGGTGCGCTGGGTGCGGATGGCGCAGCGGCTCCCGAGGTGCTGCAGCTTCTTCCGCAGGAAGGAGATATAGACCTCCACGCTGCCCCCGTCGGCGCTCTCTCCGGTGCCCCAGACCTTTTGCAGGATGGCGTCCTTGGAGACGTTCTGTCCCTGCCGCTCCAGCAGCAGGCCCATGATCTCAAACTCCTTCCGGCTGAGCCGGACGGACCGCTCCCCGCAGCAGAGCAGGCAGGAGGACAGCTCCAGCCGCAGGTCGCCGAAGGAAAGCACGGCAGGGGCGCTCTCCTCCCGGCGGCGGGTGAGCATCCGCACACAGGCCAGCAGCTCCTTCGCCTCAAAGGGCTTGGTGAGATAGTAGTCCGCCCCGCTGTCCAGGCCGGTCACCCGGTCGTCCAGCTGGATCCGGGCAGTGAGCATCAGCACCGGAGTGCGGACGCCCCGCCCCCGCAGCTCCCGCAGCACCTGAAAGCCGTCCATCCCCGGCAGCATCACGTCCAGGATAATGGCGTCCCAGCGCTGCTCCAGCCCCGCCCGAAGTCCGGTGGGGCCGTCCAGCGCGATGGTGCCCCGATCTCCCTGCGTCTCCAGCAGGTCGGCGATGGTCTGGGCGATGAGCCGTTCGTCCTCGATAATCAGCAGTTCCATACCGCGGCCTCCCAAGCGTCAGTCTCTGTCTTAGTATAGCAGGAGATGGGGAAAATGGCAAATCATTGAGCACGCCTTGGAAGGAACTCCGCCGGTTCTGGCTCGCGCCCCCTTCTCTGTGCGGGGCTCCGGAAGCTTCTTCCAACTTTTCCCATTCCTGCAAAATACGGGTTGCATTTTCTCCGCACACTTGCTATAATGTATTTATCAAAAGTCACGGGCCGTCTGCCCGCACTGAAAGGTCGTGAATCAGATGAAGACATACCCCGTAATCACCATCAGCCGTCAGTTTGCCTCCGGCGGCGCAGAGATCGGGCGGCAGCTGGCCGCCCTGCTGGAGATCCCCTTCTATGACAACGAGATCATCGAGTTGGCCTCTCAGGAGAGCCACTTCGATCCCAAGCTCTTCCGCCGGGTAGAGGAGACCACCGCCACCAACAGCTTCCTGTACGCCATCAACCGGCTGGGTGCGGGCAGCGCCTATTCCATGCCCATCAGCGATCAGCTCTACTCTGTCCAGTCCTCCATCATCCGCACCGTGGCGGATCAGACCCCCGCCGTCATTGTGGGCAGATGCGCAGACGACGTGCTCTCCGGCTACACAAAGACGGTGAACATCTTTGTCCAGGCCGGACTGGAGGCCCGCATCGCCCGCACCATGGAGCGGCTGACCCTCAACGAGAGCCGGGCCAGGGCCTACGTCAAGCAGATCGACAAGAGCCGGGCCGCCTACCACAATTTCTACTCCGACCGCACCTGGGGCCGTCGGGAGAACTATCATCTGGTCATCGACACCGACGACCTGCCCTTCGACGCGGCCGCCTCCATTATCAAGACCTATGTTATGGCCGTCATGGGCCAGGAACTGGAGCAGGCCAGGGCGGAGATGGAGTGAGCCGCATCTCTCCCGAACTGTCAGAACAGCGCTTTGCCGTCCGCCCCCCGGGGTGGGCGGTTTTTCGCGCTTTCCGCACGAGAAATCTCTTTCCCCCACTCCGATATTCTGCTATACTGTCACTAAGAATATCCTCCCCTCCGTCCCAAGGCGGAGGGCCTGATGTCAGGAGTGCTCCCTATGGAAGAAGAAAAACGGAATGCCGTCCCCCTGCTGACGGGGCCTCTGGGCCGGATGGATCGATGCGACCCCCTGGTCCCCATTCTCTGTCCGGATGCGGAGACGCTGCTGAACGCCCTGGCCTCCGGCCGGGCAGTCCCTCTGTGCTGTCCCGACGACTCCGCCGAGGGGGCGGAGACTGCCGCCGTCACCGGTCTGGAGCCGGAGGCGCTGGCCCGGGCGCTGGAGCGGCTGTCCCTGACGGCGGAGCGGGCGGCCAGACTCCAGGGCAGCCCCGTCCTCTGTCTGGCGGAGGATCGGCTGGTGCTGGGAGAGGAATATGCCGGCCCGATGCTGGTCTGCCCGGTGGTGCTGGAGGGCGTCCCCGGCGCATGGAAGCTTCGCCGGGGCAGCGAGAATCCCATCCTCAACCGCCCCCTGCTGGACCGGCTGGCCCAGGATTGCACCGCCCCGGAGGGAAGCTGGCGGCTCAGCCGGGTCTTTCTCCGGGAGCAGCTGGAGGTACTGCTGGCAGACCGGGAGGACTGGCGGCAGGAGGAGGGGCTCTGGCTGGGCTGCTTCCCGGTGGAGGCCCTGGAGCAGTATGCCGCCGGGCCCCAGACGTGGCCGGAGGGCTCTCTCGCCGCCGCCCTGTGTGCAGGCGGCGCCCTTTCCCCGGAATCCGCCCCCGACCCGAACCGGTCCGGTCCGGAAGAGGAGGGTATCCTCACCCCGCTCCCCCTGGACGGAGTACAGATGACTGCTCTGGCCCGGCTGGGCCGGGACGGGCACCTTCTGGTCTCCGGCGGACGGGGCTCCGGGCGGACGCAGCTGCTGGCGGGTCTGCTGGCCAACGCCATCGGAGGGCGTCAGCACATTCTGGCGGTGGCCCGGACAGACCGGGATCGCGCCGACCTGCTTCACCGGATGGAGGGTCTTGGCCTGGGGCAGCTCTGCCTCCACATCCCCCAGTCCGGCGACCGGAAAAAAGCGGTGCTGCGGCAGTTCAATCTGGCCCTCCAGCGCAGGCCCCGGATGGAGGGAGAGGACTTTTTCTCCCTGTCCCAGCAGTCTCTCCA
The DNA here is from genome assembly GCA_021205695.1 of Clostridiales bacterium. GTDB lineage: Bacteria > Bacillota > Clostridia > Oscillospirales > Oscillospiraceae > Onthomonas. The sequence goes on along the minus strand of JAJPXB010000012.1, from coordinate 25,986 downwards.
GGTGAGTCACCGCCTGGACCGATATGTGGCCGCCCTTCACACCCCCAGCCGCTGTGGGCTCAGCCCCTATCAGCTCATCTGTCACTGTCTGGAGGAGCGGGCCACCGAGGGCCTGCTCACCCTGTCCTCCCCCATGCTCAGCCATCTGGACGCCGACGGCCTCCGGACCCGGCTGGACTGCTCCGGCGATCTGGCCCAGGCCGCACGCGCTTTGGCTCAGCCTCCCCGGTCGCACCCCCTCGACCTGGTCTGGGGCTGCGAATACCGCCCGGAGCTGGAGGAGGAGATCCCTGCCCGGGCAGAGGAGCTGTTTGCCGCTCTGGACACCCTGGAGGACGCCGGAGCGGACTGGTGCGCGCGCACAGGAATGACCGCCCCCTCCTCCCGGGAGGACTGGAGCCATCTGTCGGACACCGCCGGGCTCCTTCTGGAGTGGCAGGACTATCCCGCCGGATGGTGCAGCTCCTCCAAGATCCCCATGCTGTCCGACACCGTCCAGGAGCTTCGGGAGCGCACGGAGCGCCTCCGCTCCCTCCAGGAGCAGGTGCTGGCGGACTGGGACGAGAGCGTATTCGACATGGACGCCGTCAGTCTGGAGCAACAGTGGAGCTTTCTCCAGGCGGAGTGGACGCTGCCTAAGGAGCCTGACCGGGAGAGCGCTCTCCGCCGTCTGCTCACCCAGGCGGAGGGGCTGCTCAACGGTCTGGAACAGGTGGGCCGCCAGTGGTCGAAGGTGCTCCAGGTACCCGCCCCCACCACCCGGGACAGCTGGGAGCGATACAACGAGATCGCCGCCGAGCTGGCCCGCTGGAAGGATATCCCCGGAGAGTGGGGCGCCTGTTCCAACCTCCAGGGGCTGCTCTGGGACGTGGGGGAGCTGATCCGCCACGGAAAACAGGCCAAGGAGAGCAAGGAGGTCATCCTCCGGGACTGGAACGAGGATTTTCTGGCTCTGGACGGCCGCTCCCTGCTGGCCCGTTGGGACAAGGAGGTGGGCGCCTGGGGCGTCGGCCTGCTCCGCAGCCGCTCCGACCTCCGCTCTCAGCTGGAGAGCTGCTACAAGGGCAAGCTCACCTCCGACAGCATTGAGAGCGGCATCCGCTGGCTTATCGATTTTCAGGATGAGCTGGCCCAGTGCGACACCATCTACCATCGCTGGGAGCGCGAGCTGAAAAACGTCTATAAGGGGGAGGAGACCGTCTGGGTCTGGCTGGAGACTGCCCGTCGGGTGGCGGAGGAGAGCCATGGCTGGCTCACCGAGCTCACCGGCAGCGAGGATTTCCTCCGGAAGTACGGCAGCTCTGACGAGGCCGTGGCCGCCGCCGAGGCTCTTCAGACCCAGTGGGAACAGGCCCGGGAGGTGCTGGGCCGCCTGGACGTGATGATCGGCCGCACCGGACAGCCGGACAGCCGGGACTGGCTGGTGGAGCGGCGGAACGACTGCCGCCGCCTCCGCAATCTGCTCACCATCCGCAAGCAGCTGGAGACGCAGGCCAAAGAGCCGGTAGCCCTGGGGGATCTCGCCCAGGCCCTGCGGCTGATGGCCTCCTGCCAGCGGGAAACCGAGGCCATCGACGCCCTGATGGAGCGCTGGGCCGCCGAGCTGGGCGATCTGTACGACGGGCCGGACACCGACTGGGACAGCCTCTACGCCGCAAGCGTCCGGGCCGTGCGGTCGGACGAGCTGCTGGGGGAGATGACCGGCGACCTGACCCTTCGGGCATCTCTGGCCAGGGACCCCGCCGCCCTGGACTGCGCCCGGGTCCTGACAGACGCCTTCCGTGACGCCTCCGACCAGGCAGGCCGGCTGGAGGCGCTGGCCACCGCCCACCTCACCGGCGACGGGCCGGATTGGGTGGCGCAGCTCCGGGCCGGGTGTCAGACCCTGCTGGCCCACCTGGATGAGCTGGAGGACTGGATGAACTGGCGGTTCCAGTGCCGTCGGGGGGAGAGCCTGGGGCTGCAATCCTTCGTCAACTATTTTGACCATCCCATCCCCCCGGAGGAGGACGTCGCCGCCCTGTTTCGCAAAAGCCTGTACTGGGCGCTGCTCCAGCAGGAGCTGGACTGGGGGCCGGAGCTGAAACGGTTCTCCGCCCACCAGTTCCGGGAGCTGCTGCGGAATTATGCCCAGCTGGACGGGGAGCTGACCCGCCAATCCCGGGAGGCTCTGTTCGACCTGGCCGCCGCCCGCACCCCCGATCTTTTTCGGGAGCAGGAGCTGCAGGAGGAGCTGGGTCTGCTCCGCTGGGCCAACCGCAGCGGGGCCAGGGACATCTCTCTGGACGGGCTGCTCCGGGGACTGCCCCGGCTGACCCGTCGGCTGTTCCCCTGTATACTGGCAAGCCCCGCTGACGCTCTGCGCTGCTTCTCCTCCGCCGCCGACGGCGCTCCCGTGTTCGACTATGTGACGATAGACGGCGCAGACCGCCTCGCCCCCGACCTGGGGGCCCGGGTGGTCGGTCTGGGCCGGACCGCCCTGCTTCTGGGAGACGACGCTCCCTCGGAGGACACCCTCTGGGCCAACTGCCAGGCCGCAGGTGTGCCGGAGCTTCGGCTGGAGCGGTGCTATCTTCTCCGGCAGGAGAGCCTGCAGTGGCCGGATCGCCGCTTCTTCGGCTGGCGGGGGCTGGACTCCCCCCATCCCCTGGACTTTCGGGTCCGCTACAAAACGGTGGTGGGCCGGATGGAGGGCAACGCCAACCCCGCCGAGGCCGCCGCCGTGACGGATCAGGCGGTGCGGCTCATCCGGGAGGGCCGGACGGACATCGCCATCGTCACTCTGACGGCGGAGCAGGCCCGGGACATCCGCCGCCTGCTGGCGCAGGCCGCCGCCGAGGGGCCGGATATCGCCGAAGCGCTGACCGCTCTCCCCGTGGCCCCTACGGACGAGTGCAGCAGCCAGGGACGGGAGATCGTCCTGTTCTCCCTGACCCTGGCCGGGGACAGCTCCGGCAGTCTCTCCCCCGCCCGGGCCGTTCTGTGCGAACGGTCTGCCGCAAGGCACTTCTCCGACGCCTTCGCCGCCGGTCGGGAGGAGGTCTGGATCTTCTCCTCTCTCGATCGCGCAGACTGGCCCCGTCTGGAGGACGACAGCCTGACCGAGCTGCTGGACTACGCCACCGGGCAGACCCTGCTGCCGGAGGTACACCCCCTCCCCTGTCGGGACCGCATCCAGGAGGAGCTGTGCGTCGCTCTGACGGAGCGGGGCTGGCTCGCCCAGCCCGGCCCCATCTCCGACGCCATCCGCATCTCCCATCCGGATCGGCCCGGGACCTGGCTGCTGGCTATCCTGCTGGACGGGCCGGACTATGGGGCCATTCCCCGCACCCGGGAGCGGGAGCTGGGGCGCACCGAGCTGCTCAGCGACATGGGCTGGAACCTGTGCCGGGTGTGGACGATGGACTGGTGGCAGGATCGGGAGCGGGTGCTGGAGCAGCTGGTCCGGCTGCTCGGGCTGCTGCTCCGGCGGGAGGGCGCGTCTCAGCCCGGCTCTCAGTCGGAGGAGACGGGGTCCCGGCGGTCTGCGCCTCCCCTGTACGCCCCTGCCAGGCTCACTGTCATGGGCATCCGGGAGAGCGAGGTATCCGACCCCGATTTCCGGGACCGCATCTACCGTGCGGTGGAGGAGGTGCTGGAGCAGGAGGCTCCCATCTCCTTCTCCCAGCTCACCTGCCGTGTGCTCACCGCCTTCGGCCTGAATGCGGAGGATGAGGCGCTTCAAAACAGCTGCGCCGCTCTCTGGCGCAGGCTGGGGCTGCGCGTCACCCGGGAGGCAGAGGAGCGCTATGTCTGGCGGCTGGATCAGGACCCGGATCACTATCGCGGCTTCCGCCGGGCACAGCCCGGGGAGCACTGGCGGGAGCCGGGAGACGTATCCTGCCAGGAGAGCGCCAACGCCGCCTGCTACCTGCTCCGGGAGCAGATCATTCTCATGCCCGGGGAGCTGGCCGCCAAAACCGCCCGCCTGCTGGGCTATGACCCGGAGGACGAGGCTGCGCTGGACTGTGGCCGCCGGGGCGTCGACTGCGCCCAGTTCATGGGACGGGTGCAGGAGACTCCGGTGGGGACGCTGGTGCTGGCAGATCAGAGGTGATATGGTCTGCCCGTCTCAAAAATTGACTCTCTCCCCCTTTGCAGCGCCCTGTCTCAAAGGGGGAGGTTTTTTCCTGCTCAACCCCCTTTGCCAACGGCTTTTCCTGTGGTATAATGACCTCACGCTATGAAAAGGGAGGCTGCTCCGCCCATGGATTCCCCGCTGCTCAACCTCATCCGCCGCAACGACTGGGGCCAGGACCAGCCCCGGATGGACGCCCTCTCCCGCTGGGAGGGCTGGCCCCTGTTTCTGGACACCCTCACCGACATGGATCGCTCTGCCCTGTACGAGAGCCCCATCCACGGGCCGGGGCACATCGAGCGGGTGCTGCTCCACGGGGCCTTCTGCGCCATGGAGGAGCCGCTGGGGATGGAGGATACCGCCCTGCTGCTGGAGTGCTGCGCCTACCACGACGTGGGCCGGACAGACGACAGCTATGACACCCGCCACGGCTGGCGCTCCGCTCAACGGCTCGCCGCCCTCACCGGCCGCAGCGGGGAGGCGCTGAAGATGATGCAGGCCGCCGTGGACGCCCATGCCCGACCGGAGCGGGATCTTGTCCCCACTCTGGAGCGGTATCAGCCGTCCGACTTTGCCCGCTGTCTCACCCTGACCCAACTGCTCAAGGACGCCGACGGCCTGGATCGGGTGCGCATCTGGGATCTGGACGTGCGGCATCTCCGCCGGGAGAGCAGCCGTCGGCGGGAGGGCTTCGCCCAGCGGCTGTTCGAGGCCTACCAGGCGGAGGCCCACGCCTCCACCACGCCCCCGTTTCCCCCGGAAACGCTGGAACGGCTGGCGGCCCAGCGCGCCCGGCGGCAGGCGGAGCGGGGACAGCAATAATTTTGTCATTTACCATACAGGAAGAAGGAGAACAGAGCGATGAACCAGTCCACCCACACCGACGCCGTCCCTGTGCAGGAGATGTTCCTGCTGAAAATGGGAGAGATCGTACTCAAGGGCCTGAACCGGAAGCGGTTTGAGCAGCGGCTGATGGGGAATCTCCAGCGGCGGCTGAATCCCTACGGGAAGTTTCGGGCCTACTCCCGGCAGTCCACCATCTATGTGGAGCCCATGGAGGCCGACTGCGACCTGGACGGGGCCTGGGAGGGGCTGAAAAAGGTCTTTGGCATCTCCGGCCTGTCCCGTTCCAGAGCCTGCGAAAAGGATAAGGACGCCTTCTTCCGGGCCGCCGCCACCTACCTGGACGACCGGCTTCGGGCCGCCAGGTCCTTTAAGGTGGAGACCAAGCGGGCGGACAAGTCCTTCCCCATGACCTCCATCCAGCTCAGCCAGTATGTGGGCGGTCTGCTGGCGGAGGCCTACCCCCATCTGGCGGTGGACGTCCACCACCCGGAGCTGACCGTCTATCTGGAGGTGCGGGACTTCGCCGGATATGTCCACGCCGACCCGGAGCCGGGGGCGGGGGGACTGCCGGTGGGCACCGGAGGCCGGGCGGTGGCCCTGCTCTCCGGGGGGCTGGACTCTCCGGTGGCCTGCTATATGATGGCGAAACGGGGCCTGGCCCTGGAGCTGGTACACTTCTACTCCTACCCCTACACCTCGGAGGAGGCCAAGGAGAAGGTGCTGGAGCTGGCCCGGCTCATCAGCCCCTACTGCGGCCGGATGGTCGTCAACATCGTGCCCTTCACCCGAATCCAGGAGGACCTCCGGCGGAACTGTCCGGAGCCGTATTTCACCCTCGCCATGCGCCGGTACATGATGCGCATTGCCGACATGGTGGCCCAGCGGGTGGGGGCCAACGCCATCGTCACCGGCGAGAGCCTGGGCCAGGTGGCCAGCCAGACCATGGACGCCCTGGCGGTCACGGAGGATGCCTGCACCCGTCCGGTGTTCCGTCCGGTCATCGGCATGGACAAGGAGGAGATCATCCGCATCGCCCGGCAGATTGGCACCTTTGAGACCTCCATCCTCCCCTACGAGGACTGCTGCACCGTCTTTACCCCCCGTCACCCCAAGACCCATCCCTCCGTGGCCGAGCTGGTGGAGATCGAGCAGAATTACGACTACGAGGCCCTGTGCCGGGAGGCGTTCGAGGGCATCGAGCGCATCCAGGTGCGGCCGGAGCAGCTGGGATAATTTCCCCCATTTTCAGAAAGAAGGCAAACGACCATGCCCCATACCGCAGAGCTGATCGCCGTAGGCACCGAGCTGCTCCTGGGCAATATCTGCAACACAGACGCCCAGATGATCTCCCAGGCCCTCTCCGCCCTGGGCATCAACGTCTACTATCATACCGTGGTGGGCGACAACCCGGAGCGGGTACGCGCCGCCGTAGAGGTCGCCCGGCGTCGGGCGGACATCCTCATCACCACCGGCGGCCTTGGCCCCACCTGCGACGATCTGACCAAGCAGGCCCTGGCGGACGCCTTTGGCAAGCCCCTGGTGTTCGATGAGCGGAGCGCCGGGCGCATCCGGGAGTACTTCCGGCTCAAGCTGCCCCACCGGGTCATGACGGACAACAACCTCCAGCAGGCCATGCTCCCCGAGGGCTGCACCGTGCTGGACAACGACTGGGGCACCGCCCCGGGCTGCACCTTTGAGGCGGACGGCGTCCGTGTCATTATGCTCCCCGGCCCGCCCCGGGAGTGCCGGGCCATGCTGGAGCATCGGGTCGTCCCCTATCTGAAAAATCTCTCCGACGGGGTCATCGAGTCCCGCACCCTGAAGCTCTACGGCATCGGGGAGGCGGCCATGGAGGCCCAGCTCCGGGAGGAAATGCTCTCCATGCACAATCCCACCCTGGCCCCCTACGCCAAGGAGGGGGAGTGCGAGCTGCGCATCACCGCCAAGGCCCCCACCGAGGCGGAGGCCCAGGCCATGCTGGAGCCGGTGGAGCAGCGGCTCCGGACCCGGTTTGGCGATCTGGTCTATGGCGCGGACGTGGCCAGTCTGGAGGAGCAGGTCTCCCGGCTCCTCCGGGCCCAGGGGCTGACCCTCGCCACCGCAGAGAGCTGCACCGGCGGTCTGGCCGCCAAGCGGATGACCGACCTGGCCGGAGCCTCTCAGGTGTTCCGGGGCGGCGTGGTCTGCTATACCAACGAGGTCAAGCACAACGTTTTGGGGGTCCCTCAGGAGACGCTGGACGAATTTGGCGCCGTCTCCCCCCAGACCGCCCGGGCGCTGGCCCTGGGGGCCTGCCGGGTACTGGGCAGCGATCTGGCCGTCTCCGTCACCGGGGTGGCTGGGCCCGACCCTGACGACCGGGGCAACCCCGTGGGGCTGGTCTATATCGGTCTGGCCCACGGCGATGCAGTCTGGGTGAAGGAGGCCCGCCTGGGCAACGCCCGGGACCGGGTGCGCAGCAGCGCCGTTCTCGCCGCCTTTGACATGGTGCGCCGTCGGCTCACCGGCCTGCCGGTGCTGCCTGAATCCGTTTCCGGAAGGGATGTCCCATGACGAAGGAACAGTATGAACGCCTCTCCGCCCCCTTTCGCGCGCCGGGGCGGACGAGGGCGCTGCTGGCGGTGAACACCGCCATCCCCCTAGTGTGCTATGTGGCCTATCCCCTGTGCCTGCTGCTGCTCCTTCTCCGGGGCGACCTGCGGTGGGCGCCCGTCTTGCTAGTGCCGGGGATCAGCTTTGTCGTCGTCTCCCTGTTCCGGCGGCTGTGGAACCGGCCCCGGCCCTATGAGGTGCTGGAGATACAGCCCCTCATTCACAAGAATACCCATGGCAGGAGCTTTCCCAGCCGCCATGTGTTCTCCGTCTTTGTCATCGCCATGACCCTGCTCTGGCTGCTGCCCCCGGTGGGGATCTGCTTTCTCCTGGCCGGGGTGGTGCTGTCCGTCTGCCGGGTGGTGGGCGGCGTCCACTTTCCCAGAGACGTGATCGCAGGGGCTCTGCTGGGCGTGCTGTCCGGTATCATCGGCTACTGGCTGATGAGCTGGCCCGTCTATCTGTGAGGTGCCGCCATGCTGCTGACCGATATCGCCTATCGGCTCTGCGACCTGCTGGGGACGGCGGCGTTCGCCATCTCCGGCGCCATGGTGGCCTGCCGGAAGGGGGCCGATCTGTTCGGCATCCTCTTTCTGGCGGTGGTCACTGCCATGGGCGGGGGGATGCTCCGGGACGTGCTGCTGGGGGAGACGCCGCCCGCCCTGTTCTCTAACCGGGCAGGGGTAATCATCGCCCTGCTGATGGCCCTGCTCGTCTTTTTCCTGGCCCGCTACCACAGGGACGTGTGGCAACGGGAGGAGGCCCTGGTGGAGCGGGTGAACAATCTGGTGGACGCCCTGGGACTGGGGCTGTTCGCCGTGGCCGGCTCCCTGGTAACCATGGAGGCGGGCTACGAGAGCCGGTGGTTTCTGGTGCTGTCCATGGGACTGATCACCGCTGTGGGCGGCGGACTGCTCCGGGACATCATTCTGGGGGACATCCCCTTTATCCTGACCAAGCACATCTACGCGCTGGCCGCCCTGGCAGGCTCCGCCTCCTTTTATCTGCTGGAGCTGGCGGGAGCCAGCCGTCCGGTGACCATCGCCGCCGGAGTCTGCGTCACCTTTCTCCTGCGGGTGCTGGCCACCTATTACCGCTGGAACCTGCCGAAGCCGTAACCACAGAGGAGGTCTTGTATATGCTCAACGTCAAGCTGCTGGCACACACCCCTGAGCCGGAGCGGGTGGTGGCCGCCGCCGCCCGGCTGTGCTACTCCGCCGCAGGGGTGGACGCCCTGCTGGAGAAATCCACCCCGGAGAAGGACGCCAAATTTGTCCGCATGCTGGCGGGACTGGGCCACGCCAGCCCCATCGAGCACGCCTCCTTCACCTTCGCCATCGAGGGGGTGTCCCGTTCCCTGCTGGCCCAGATCACCCGGCACCGCATCGCCTCCTATTCCGTTCAGAGCCAGCGGTACGTCCGGCTGGACGACTTTCACTTTGTCATCCCCCCGGAGGTGGAGGCAGACCCCGCCGCCAAGGCCGCCTTTCTCCAAGCCATGGAGGAGGAGGGGCAGCACTATCTGAACATCGCCGCTGCCCTCCAGGAGAAGCACCGGAAGGAGCTGATGGCTCAGGGTCTCTCCGAGCAGGAGGCGGACAAAAAGGCGGAGAAGCTGGCCAACGAGGACGCCCGGTTCGTCCTCCCCAACGCCTGCGAGACGAAGATGGTGGTCACCATGAACGCCAGGAGCCTCCAGAACTTCTTCCGGGTGCGGTGCTGTAACCGGGCACAGTGGGAGATCCGGGCTCTGGCGGAGGAGATGTACAGGCTGGTCTATCCCGTGGCCCCGGCCCTCTTTGAGAATATGGGCCCGGGCTGCGTCTGCGGCGGCTGCACCGAGGGCAAAATGTCCTGCGGCAAGGCATCGGAGATGCGGGCGAAATACCAGGCCCTCCGGCGGGAGCTGGTCCCGGAGGAGGAACAGGGATGAACATTCAGATCTTCGGCAAGTCCAAGTGCTTTGACACGAAAAAGGCCCAGCGCTACTTCAAGGAACGCCGGGTGAAGTTTCAGAATATCGACCTGCTCCGCTACGGCATGAGCCGGGGAGAGCTGACCGCCGTGGTGCGGGCGGTGGGGCTGGAAAACCTCATCGACGAAAAGCACCCGGACGCCGCCATGCTCTCCTATCTGGCCCTGGACAGCCAGAAGCTGGAGCATCTGCTGGAGGACCCCAGTCTGCTCCGGACCCCCATCGTCCGCAACGGCAAACAGGCCACCGTGGGCTACTGCCCGGACGTGTGGAAGAGCTGGGAATGAGGAGGGCTGACCCATGTTTCGTGAGATGAGGCGGTCCAGGCAGGCGGTCAGCCGGGAGGAGTGCATCCGTCTGCTGGAGACGGAGCGCCGGGGCGTCCTGTCGGTCAACGGCGACGACGGCTATCCCTACGGCATCCCCATGAATTTCTACTACGACCCGGAGGACGGGAAGCTCTACCTCCACGGGGCCAAGGCGGGGCACCGGTTCGATTCCCTCCGGGCCTGTGACAAGGTGTGCTTCACCACCTGGAACACAGGCGAGCAGAAGGAGGGGGACTGGGCCTGGACGCTGGTCTCCGTGATCGCCTTTGGCCGGGCGGAGCTGGTGGACGACCCGGACCGGAAGCGGCGGCAGCTCATCAGGCTGGGGATGAAATACTACCCCTCGCCGGAGGAGTGGGAGCGGACGCTGGAAAAGCACGGCGACCGGGCGCAGCTCATCGCCCTGACCATCGAGCACCTCACCGGCAAGCAGGTGCATGAAAAATAGGACGCAAACAGACCCGGCAGGGAGAAGCCTCCCCGCCGGGTCTGTTTCTGTTTTCCGGACTTACGCCGTGATGGCGTTGCCGGTATAGAGCTGGTAATATTTGCCCTTCTGCTCGATGAGCTGGTCGTGGGTGCCCCGCTCGATGATGCGGCCCTGCTCCAGCACCATGATGCAGTCGGCGTTGCGGACGGTGGACAGCCGGTGGGCGATGACGAAGGAGGTGCGCCCCTTCATCAGGGCGTCCATGCCCTCCTGCACCAGCCGCTCCGTCCGGGTGTCGATGGAGGAGGTGGCCTCGTCCAGGATCAGCACCGGGGGATCGGCCACGGCCGCCCGGGCGATGGCCAGCAGCTGCCGCTGCCCCTGGGACAGGTTGCCCCCGTCTCCGGTTAGCATGGTCTGGTAGCCGTTGGGGAGGCGGCGGATAAAACCGTCGGCGTTGGCCAGCCTGGCCGCCTGGATGCACTCCTCATCGGTGGCGTCCAGCCGCCCGTAGCGAATGTTGTCCATGACGGTGCCGGTGAACAGGTGGGTGTCCTGGAGGACAATGCCCAGAGAGCGGCGAAGGTCGGGCTTTTTGATCTTGTTGATATTGATGCCGTCATACCGGATTTTGCCGTCCTGAATGTCGTAGAAACGGTTGATCAGGTTGGTGATGGTGGTCTTGCCCGCGCCGGTGGAGCCGACGAAGGCGATCTTCTGGCCCGGGGTGGCGTACATCCGGATGTCGTGGAGCACCATCTTGTCGTCGTCGTAGCCGAAGTCCACCCCGTCGAAGGTCACGTCGCCCTCCAGACGCACATAGGTGGTGGTTCCGTCCGCCTTGTGGAAGTGCTTCCAGGCCCAGACGCCCGTCTTTTCCGGGGTCTCGGTGAGGGTGCCGTCCGGGTTCTCTTTGGCATTGACCAGCTCCACATAGCCGTTGTCCGCCTCCGGCTGGGCGTCCAGCAGGGAGAAGGCCCGGTCTGCGCCGGCGGCAGCCATGACGATGCTGCCCAGCTGCTGGGCGATCTGGGTGATGGGCTGAGAGAAGCTCTTGTTCAGGCTCAGGAAGGAGACCAGGGTGCCGATGGTCAGGCTGAAGTTCCCGCTCAGGGCCAGCACCGCCCCCACCACAGCGCAGAGGACATAGCTGATGTTCCCCAGATTGGAGTTGATGGGCATCATGATGTTGGCGATCCTGTTGGCGTTGTAGGCGCTGTCCCGCAGCTGATCGTTCAGCTCCCGGAACTGCTCCAGGCTTTTTTCCTCGTGGCAGAAGACCTTGACCACCTTCTGGCCCTGGGTCATCTCCTCGATATAGCCGTTGACCGCGCCCAGATCCTTCTGCTGTTTTGCAAAGTATCTGCCGGACTGCCCGCTGAGCCGGGTGCTGACCAGGAGCATGACCACCACCATCGCCACCGACACCAGCGTCAGGGGGATGCTGAGCACGACCATGCTGACGAAGGTGGAGATCAAAGTGATGGCCGAGTTGATGAGCTGGGGCATGCTCTGGCTGATGACCTGCCGCAGAGTGTCCACATCGTTGGTGTAGACCGACATGATGTCGCCGTGGGCGTGGGTGTCAAAGTATTTGATGGGCAGGGACTCCATATTGACGAACAGGTCTTCCCGAAGCCGCTTCAGCGTGCCCTGGCTGACGTTGACCATGATCCTGCTGCGGGCATAGGAGCAGAGCACGCCCACCGCCAGTATTGCCGACAGTCCCACCAGTGTCTGGGCCAGCGGTCCAAAGTCCGGGTTGGCCGCCTGCGTCATCGGGGTGATATAGTCGTCGATCAGCGTCTGCATAAACAGGGTGGCTGCCAGGGTGGTCAGGGCGGTTGCCAGGATGCAGATCACCACAATCAGGCAGGACCATTTATAATTTTTCAGCGTATAGCTCATCACCCTGCCCAGAGATCTGATTTGATTCCGGTCTATTTTCATGGAGGCAGGGCGTCCGCCCCGTCCTCCGGGGCCGGCGGGCCGGCTGTTGCTTGCAGTATTTGCCATAGAGAATCACACTCCTTTCCCGAATCAGGCGGGCTGATCGAAGTCGCCGCCGCCCTCCATCTGGGCCTCGTAGATCTCCCGATAGATGGCGTTGGTCTTCAACAGGTTTTCATGGGTGTCAAACCCGTCCACCCGGCCCTCCTCCAGCACCAGGATACGGTCCGCGTCCTGAACGCTGGAGATCCGCTGGGAGATGATGAGCTTGGTGGTGCCGGGGATATGCCGGGCAAAGGCCTGGCGGATTTTGGCGTCGGTGGCGGTGTCCACGGCGGAGGTGGAATCATCCAGGATGAGTACCCGGGGCTTTTTCAGCATGGCCCGGGCGATACACAGCCGCTGCTTCTGGCCGCCGGAGACGTTGGTGCCCCCCTGCTCGATCCAGGTGTTGTAGCCGTCGGGGAGCCGCTGGATGAACTCGTCGGCGCAGGCCTGCTCGCAGACCTCCCGGCACTCCTCCTCGGTGGCGTCCTCCTTGCCCCAGCGGAGGTTATCCAGGATGGTGCCGGAGAACAGCACGTTGTTTTGCAGCACCACAGCCACCTGGTTGCGGAGCGTCTCCATGTCGTACTCCCGCACGTCCCGGCCGCCCACCTTCACAGAGCCTTCGGTGACGTCGTACAGCCGGGAGATCAGGCTCACCAGGCTGGACTTGCCGCAGCCGGTGCCGCCGATCACGCCAACAGTCTCACCGGCCCTGATGTGCAGGTCGATGTCGTGGAGCACGTCCTCGCCGGTGCCGCTGGCCTGGTAGGCAAAGCTCACATGGTCGAAGTCGATGCTGCCGTCCGATACCTCTGTCGCAGGCTCCTGGGGGTTGGTCATGTCCGGCTGCTCATTGAGCACCTCGGCGATACGCTTGCCGCTGGCCATCGACATGGAGATCATGACAAAGATCATGGTGAGCATCATCAGGCTCATCATCATGCTCATGACATAGCTGAACAGGGAGGTCAGCTCGCCGGTGGTCATGGTGCCGGCCACGATGAACTGTGCGCCGAGCCAGGACAGGGCGATGATGCAGCCGTAGATGGTCAGCATCATGACTGGGTTGTTGAAGGCCAGGATGGACTCGGCCTTGACGAACATATGGTAGAGATTCTCCGCCGCTTTGGTGAACTTGTCGTCCTCATAGTCCTCCCGGACGAACGCCTTGACCACCCGGATGCCGGAGACGTTCTCCTGGACGCTGGCGTTCAGGTCGTCGTACTTGGCGAACACCCGCTGGAAGGCGGGCATGGACTTGGCGGTGATGAATGCCAGGACGCATCCCAGAAAGATCAGCGCCACCAGGAACACGGCGCTCAGTCTGGGGTTGATATAGAAGCACATGAACATGCTGCAGATCAGCGTCAGCGGGGAGCGGATGGCGATGCGGATGATCATCTGGTAGGCGTTCTGTACGTTGGTCACGTCGGTGGTCATCCGGGTCACCAGTCCGGCGGTGGAGTATTTGTCGATGTTGGTAAAGGAAAAGCCCTGCACCCGCTCAAACATCGCGTCCCGCAGGTTGCAGGCAAAGCCGGAGGAGGCCGCGGCGGCATACTTGCCCGCCTGTACTCCGCAGAACAGGCTCAGGAACGCCATGACCAGCATCAGAGCGCCATAGAGAATGACGTTCTGCATATTCCCGGCCTCGATGCCCTGATCGATAATCGCGGCGGTGACGAAGGGGATCAGGATCTCCAGCAGCACCTCCAGCGCCGTAAAGATGGGGCAGAGGATGGAGTCGCGCTTGTACTGCTTCACCTGTCCCATAAGTGTTTTCAGCATACTTTCTTCATCCTTTCAAAGGAATTTCATGGTTTGCAGCAGGAGAATCACAGAGGGATCGATAGACCCGCAGCAGCAGCTCCTTCAGCTGTTCCTGCTCCTCCGGGCTGAGAGAGCGGAGCATATCCGCCTCCCCCTGCTCTACGGGCGCCCGATGGCTCTCGCAGAGGGTGCGGCCCGCTTCGGTGAGGCGGACGCATTTCACCCGCCGGTCGCCGGGGGCGTGGAAGCTCTCGATAAGCTGCTTCCGCTCCAGGCGGACGGCTACCCCTGCCGCCGTGGACTGGGCCACGCCGAAATAGCGCTCCAGTTCCTTCAGCGTCGCCGTGCCATCCTTCAAACAATGCAGGGTCAACAGCATTTTGAACTGAAAAAAGGTGATGTCATGGCTTTGCAGCTCACTGTTGGCCCGCTTTTCCATGGTGTCGTTGATGCGCTTGATCAGCCCACCCACGTCGATCCGGCCCTTTGGTCCAAAGCAGCACTCGTCTGTTTTTTTCTGCCCCAGTTCCATAGGGCACAGCCTCCTTTCCTGTTGTCTGGCAGAGAGTATAGCAAATCAAACGTGTGCTGTCAATCGTTTACGTTTGATTTTAACGGCCCGTTCACACTTTTCGGCACAGTGCAAAAAAACCGCCCCCCGGGGGTCGGGGGGGCGGTGGTCAAATTTCGGATGGAAACAAAAGAAACGTTTCCATTACCGTTTGATGTCGTAATTCATGTTCATCAGGTTGCGGATGGACTGCACGTCGTCAGTGATGTTCACATCTCCGTGGATGGTGTGCTTGATGGCGCTGCTGGCCACGGCGAAGTTCACCAGATCCATGGGCTTGTAGTTGTGCATCATGGCGTAGATCAGGCCGCTGGCGAAGGCGTCGCCGCCGCCCACCCGGTCCAGGATGTTGAAGGTGAACAGCTTGCTCTCGAAGGTGTGGTCCTGGTACCACATATAGGCCTTCAGGCTGTTCTCGCTGCCGCTGTGGGCATAGCGGACGTGGCGGCCGATGCATTTCAGATTGGGATAACGCTCCACAAACGCCTGGAACACCTCGTCCTGCTGCTCATAGCTGGGCTGGAGGGGGACGCCGTCCTTCCAGTCTCCCTTGCTGTGATCCGCCTCGTCCCTCCAGAGGTGGTACGGCTCGATGCCAAAGAGGACGTCCACATAGGGCAGGCATTTGGTGCAGAAGTCCCGGGCCTCCTCCCACGTCCACAGGCGGCTGCGGAAGTTGCCGTCAAAGCTGACGGTCAGTCCCTTTTCCTTGGCCTTTTGGATGCATTTCAGGGTGAAGTCGGCGCAGCTGGGCGCCAGGGCCGGGGTGATGCCGGAGAGATGGAGCCAGGTGTAGCCCTCCAGCAGCTCGTCCAGGTCCACTTTATCAAAGTCGTACTCGGTGATGGCGCTGTGCTTCCGGTCGTAGGTGACCTTGCTGGCCCGGATGCCGAAGCCCGTCTCCAGGTAATAGGTGCCCAGACGGTGCGTGGGCGTCTCCTCGTGGGTGGAGAGGATCATGGGGGTGCAGTGGACGTCGTTGGAGCGGAGCCACCGGACGGCGCTCTTCCCCAGGCTGTTGTTGGGTACCACGCTGAAAAAGGTGCTGTCCACCCCCAGGTTGGCCAGGGCCATGGCGATGTTGGCCTCGCTGCCGCCGTAGCTGGCCTCAAAGCTGGAGGTCACCCGTATCTTTGCGTAATTGGGCGGGGTCAGCCGGAGCATGACCTCTCCGAAGGTGATAAAGCGCTGGTTGGTGTCGCTGTCCGCCAAAATGGGGTTGTAGTTTTTCATCCGTATTGCCTCCTCCCGGTACATTCCCAGATGTGATACCAGTATTGTACCCTTTTTCGTGTCAGATTGCAATATGATTTACAAAAGTTTTGCTATTATTACGTTCCAAATACATCGTCCTTAAACTGCTCCCACGCATCCTCATGCTTCACATAGTACAGGGGGCAGAGCTTTCCGGTCACGTCATAGTGGCGGATGACCTGATCCCGTCCAAGGTCGTAGTAGTCCGCCAGGAAGGCCACCAGCTTCACCAGAGACGCATAGGTCTCCTGCGTGAAGGCCCCGTCCTCCCCCGGATGACAGCACTCGATGGATATGGTATCCGAATTGCGGTCGTTGGAGCAGTAGGCGATCTCGTCCAGGGGGACGCACTGGATGATCTCTCCCTCCAGACCGATCACGAAGTGGCTGCTGGCGTGTGTCTCCCCTGACTCGGCCAGGCTCTCGAAGTAGTTCCGATTGGCCTGGGCGGTGGTGCCGGGGTTGCCTACATAGTGGATGACGATGCCGTTGACCGTCTCCAGCCCGATGCCGGGGCGGGAGTACTCGTTCACCGTGAGCAGGTCCACCGTCACCCAGTCCGGCATCTCCGGCGGCTCTCTGTGCCGGGAAAAGAGGGACGGCAGCGCAATTTCGCCCTCCGCCGCCGCCGTATACAGCCACCCCGCCGCCAGGGCCAGCGCCAGAAGCAGTGCCAGGACCAGCACCGGATGGGACCCATGCTGTCTGCCGCCATGTCGGGATGTCTGCTGATTTGTCCGCATAAGACCGCCCTCTCTGTGTATTCTGGGAAAAAGTATAGCGCAGTCGACCGGATATGGCAAATCCCGACAGCCTGTTTTCAGAAAAATTTAAGAAAGAGGGCGGTCAGGATATCCGGCCGTCCTCTTTTCTGCTCTTCATCGCTCCTCCTGCCGCTCCAGCCAGAAGATCAGCGCCGCCACGTCCGCCGGGCTGACCCCGGAGATGCGGGAGGCCTGGCCCAGATTCAGAGGGCGTATCTGATTCAGCTTCTGCCGGGCCTCTATGCGCAGACTCTGTATCTCGCTGTAATCCGTGTCCGGGGGCAGGGCCCGCTCCTCCATCCGCTGGAACTGGGCGATCTGCCGGTTCTGCCGCTGGATATAGCCGTCGTATTTCAGCTGTATCTCCACCTGCTCCGTCACCAGCCGGGGCAGCTCAGGCCGCTCCGGGTCGAAGGGAGCCAGGTCGTCATAGCTGATTTTGGGACGGCGCAACAGGGCGGAGAGCTTCGCCCCGGAGGCGGGGACGCTCTCTC
Organism: Clostridiales bacterium; assembly: GCA_021205695.1. Taxonomy (GTDB): domain Bacteria; phylum Bacillota; class Clostridia; order Oscillospirales; family Oscillospiraceae; genus Onthomonas. The sequence goes on along the minus strand of JAJPXB010000012.1, from coordinate 8,846 downwards.
CCCGCTCCTCCAGGAAGGCGGTCAGCGCCGGGGTGGTGGCCGCTCCCGTGTGCTCCAGCCGCTCCAGCTCCCGATCCACCTGGCAGTACTTCTCCATCACCGCCTCATACCGCTCCCGGCTCACCAGGCCCAGACGGTAGCCCACCGGAGTCAGGCGCTGGTCGGCGTTGTCCTGCCGCTGCACCAGCCGGTACTCCGTCCGGGAGGTCATCATCCGGTACGGCTCGTTGGTGCCCTTGGTCACCAGGTCGTCGATGAGCACACCGATATAGCCCTGATCCCGGCGCAGGATCAGCGGCTCCCGATCCAGCAGCCGGAGGGCGGCGTTGACCCCCGCCACAAACCCCTGGGCGGCGGCCTCCTCATAGCCGGAGGAGCCGTTGAACTGCCCCGCCCCGTAGAGGTCGGAAACCCGCTTGCACTCCAGGGTGGGCAGCAGCTCGGTGGGGTCCACGCAGTCGTACTCGATGGCGTAGGCCGTCCGGGTCATCTCCGCCCGCTCCAGGCCGGGGATGGTGTGGAGCATCTCCACCTGCACGTCCTCCGGGAGAGAGGAGGAGAGGCCCTGGACATACAGCTCCTCCGTGTTCAGGCCCATGGGCTCGATAAAGAGCTGGTGCCGCTCCTTGTCCGCGAACCGCACCACCTTGTCCTCGATGGAGGGGCAGTACCGGGGCCCGACCCCCTGGATGACCCCGGAGAACAGGGGGGAGCGGTGGAGATTGGCCCGGATGATGTCGTGGGTGCGCTGATTGGTGTAGGTGAGGTAGCACACCGCCCGGTTCTCCGGTACGGACGTCGTCTGAAAGGAGAAGGGAGCCGGGTCAGGGTCGCCCTCCTGGCGCTCCATTTTGGAGAAGTCCACCGTCCGCCGGTTCACCCTGGGAGGCGTCCCCGTCTTGAACCGCCGGAGGGAGAAGCCCAGCTTTTGCAGGCTCTCCGTCAGAGCCAGCGCCGCCTGGAGCCCGTCCGGGCCGCTGGTCTGGCTGACCTCGCCCACGATGGTGCGGCCTCCCAGATAGGTGCCGGTGGCCACCACCACCGCCCGGAGGTCGTAGACCGCCCCGTTTCGGGTGCGGACGCCGGTGACATGGCCCTCCCGGGTCAGAACGTCCGTCACCTCCGCCTGCTTCAGCGTCAGGTTCTCCTGCCGCTCCAGCGTCTGCTTCATGACCTCCTGATACCGTCGGCGGTCCGCCTGGGCGCGGAGGGACCAGACAGAAGGGCCCTTGCCCCGGTTGAGCAGCCGGTACTGGATACAGGCCCTGTCCGCGGCCCGGGCCATCTCGCCCCCCAGGGCGTCCAGCTCCCGTACCAGGTGGCCCTTTCCGGTGCCGCCGATGGCGGGGTTGCAGGGCATATTGCCCACGGCGTCCAGGTTGACGGTGAAACACACCGTCCGCAGCCCCATCCGGGCGGCGGCCAGGGCCGCCTCGATCCCGGCGTGGCCGGCGCCGATCACCCCCACGTCATAGCTGCCCGCACGATAATCCATGTCGTCCTTCACCTCTTATACGCTCACACAGAACAGCCCGGAACCGCCCTGCGGCAGCTCCGGGCCGAGAAAGCTTTCTCGTCACGCCGGGAGATAGTCCGCCTTGACCACACCCTCCAGCTCATCGTAGGGCAGGGTGAACTCAATGATCCCGGAGGCGTAGGGGCCGATCACATAGGGGTCGGCGAGAAAGGTCACGCCTTCTTCCGTCATGATAAACTGCTCGTCGCTGACCACGTCGGAGAGGCTCTCCTGAACCACATCCGTGTCAAACAGCAGCCCGCTGTATGCCGCCGTCCCGCACAGCTCGGCGACCCGCTCCAGCGCGTAGGTGGGGAAGTCCGCCCCACTGGCGGAGAGGAAGGTCAGGGACAGGCGGGAGCCGCTCTGGACATCATAGCTCCGGCCATAGGAAAAGCTGTAGCCATGGGCGCCGCCGGAGTAGCTGTAGCCGTTGAACCGGATGCTCAGCACCTGGCTGTCACAGCGGACGACCTCCGCCGTCAGCTGGGATTCATAGGCATACCAGTCCCCGCCGTCCTCCTCCAGAAACGCCTCATAATCCGCCTCCACCTGGGCCCTCAGCTCGGAGTTGGCGGTGCCGGTCTCATTCAGCAGGGCCTGGAGGTCGGCATTGATGCTCTCCTCCACCTCCGGCTTGCCCTCCACGGAGACGGAGATGCTCACCGTCGTCATCGTCAGCAGCTCCGTGCCGTTCTCATGGGAGAAGGAGCCGCTGGAGACGGAGATGCTCACCGTGGGCACAGCGGCGGTATCCTCTCCGGCGGTGCTCTCCGGCTCCTCCGCCCCGGCATCCTCCGACGCCTCCTGGTCGGCAGCCGCGGCGGCGGCAGCATCGGCAGCGGCCTGTGCGTCCGTCTCCGTCTCGTCTGAGACGGAGACGCTGTCTGCGGCCTCGGTCTGCGTATTGTCCGTCTCTGCGACAGTCTCGCCACAGCCTGCAAGGCAAACTATCAGGCACAGGCATAGCAGCAGGGCAATGTTCCGAACCAACCTTATCATGACCGCTCCTTTTCCGCAGGCGTCACCATACCAGCGTTGCAAAATAGTCCTCCGGAGTCTCTGCACGGCGCATCAGCTCCACGCTCCCGTCCTCCCGGAGCAGCAGCTCGGCGGAACGGAGACGGCCGTTGTAGTTGTAGCCCATGGAGAAGCCATGGGCCCCGGTGTCATGGATGACCAGGATATCTCCAATCTCCAGCTCCGGCAGCATCCGGTCGATGGCAAACTTGTCGTTGTTCTCGCACAGAGAGCCCACCACGTCATATTTGCGGTTGCAGGGGAGGCTCTCCTTCCCCATGGCGGTGATGTGATGGTAGGCCCCGTACATGGCCGGGCGCATCAGGTTGGCGGCGCAGGCGTCCACCCCGATATACTCCTTGTAGGTGTGCTTCTCGTGGAGGACGGTGGTGACCAGATGGCCGTTGGCGGCCAGCATATACCGGCCCATCTCGGTGTAGATGGCCACGTCCCCCATGCCGTTGGGGGTCAGGATGGACTCGTAGGCCCGGCGGACGCCCTCGCCGATGGCAGCAATGTCGTTGGCGGGCTGCTCCGGACGGTAGTCCACCCCCACCCCGCCGGAGAGGTTGATGAAGGTGATGTGACAGCCGGTCTCCCGCTGCAGCTCCACCGCCAGCTGAAAGAGCTGGGCGGCCAGGGCGGGATAGTAATCGTTGGACAGGGTGTTGGAGGCCAGGAAGGCGTGGAGGCCGAACTCCTCCGCTCCCAGGGCCTTTAACCTGCGGTACGCCTCAAAGAGCTGCTCCCGGGTCATACCGTATTTGGCGTCCCCCGGATTATCCATCACCTGGAAGCCCTCCTTGCTCTCCCCCAGCTGGAACACCCCGCCGGGATTGTACCGGCAGGAGATGCGCCGGGGGATGAAGCCCAGGGCCTTCTCCAGAAAATCCACATGGGTGAGGTCGTCCAGGTTGATGGTGGCCCCCAGCTCCTGGGCCAGGACAAATTCCTCCGCCGGGGTGTCGTTGGAGGAGAACATGATTTCCTCCCCGGCAATGCCGCAGCGGTCGCTCATCATCAGCTCCGTCAGACTGGAGCAGTCCGTCCCGCACCCCTCCTCGTGGAGAATCTTCAAAATGCGGGGGGTGGGGGTGGCCTTCACGGCAAAGTACTCCCGGAAGCCGGGATTCCATGCGAAGGCGGCGTTGACCGCCCGGGCGGTGCGGCGGATCCCCGCCTCGTCATAGATGTGGAACGGGGTGGGATATTTCTGTATGATCTCCCGGAGCTGCTCCAGGGAGACGAAAGGGGTCTTCTGCATAGCGACGTTCTCCTCTCTCTGTTTCTCCTATATAGTACGCACTTTTTTCCCCGTTCGCAAGGGGCAGCTCGAATTTTTTCGCTGATTTCGGCTTTTGCAGCCATAGCGGGCGATGAAAAAGCGGCTCTGAAGTCGGCTTTGCCCCGGCGCGGAGCGTCCGGTACAGGGCGGGGGCCCGCTCTGCGCCGCGCTTCTCCCGTGCGATGCCAGCCGACTGCATTAGAAATCCCCGATACGGCCGTCAGGCCGCACCGGGGAAATTCGTTATAATCGATGTAGAGCTGTCCCGTCACCAGGCCCGGCGCACCGCCACGATCGTCTTGTAGTAGACCGAGCAATAGGTGATGCCATAATCCGAGCCCAGCGCGCTGAGCAGCAGCCCGTTGCCTGCATAGAAGCCCACATGCCCGGAGTAGACGACAACGTCGCCCACCTGCATATCGGACACGCTCACCGCCTTGCCCCAGCTGGCAAAGGAGCCGGAATAACGGGGAGAGCTGATGCCGAAATGGGCCAGGACCTGGTGGACAAAGCCGGAGCAGTCGATGCCATCAGTCAGGCTGTTGCCGCCCCAGACATAGGAGTTGCCCACAAACTGAGAGGCGTAAGCGATAATGGCCGAGCCGGTGACGCTGGAGCTGGAGCTGGAACCGGAGCTGGAGCCGGAGCTGGAGCCGGAAGACGAGCTGCTCTCATCCGTCGAGGTGCCCGTGTCCGCAGAGGTATCCGTCGAGGTGTCTGTTCCTGTGGAGGTATCCGTCGATGTATCCGTTTCCGTGGAGGTGTCTGTCGATGTATCCGTTTCCGTGGAGGTATCCGTCGATGTATCTGTTTCCGTATCTGCGGAGGTATCGGTATCTGTGGAGGTATTGGCCTTCTCCTCCTCTTCTGCCTTCGCAGCTGCGGCGGCCTCCTCCGCCTGGCGCTGGCGTTCCGCTTCCGCCTCGGCCTCTGCAGCCGCTGCCGCAGCGGCCTCTTCCTCCTGGCGCTGGCGCTCCTCCTCTTCCAGGCGGAGCTGCTCCTCCAGGGCGGCGGCGGCCTCCTCGGCGGCCAGCTGCTCCTCCGCTTCGGAAATCTCACCCACCAGCTCGCTCTGCTGGTTGGAGAGGGCGGTGATCTGGGCGGCGTAGGTCTCCTGGTTTTCCAGGATCTCCGCTACCACCGCCTGCTGCTCCACAGCGGCGTCCTCCTGCTCGGCCTGCTCCTCCAGGAGCTGGGCCTTGGTCTCCTCCTGGGCGGCCTGCTCCTCCTCCAGCTGCGATTCATAGCCGGCGACCGCCTCCTGGGCGGCCTCCAGAGCGTCCATAATGTCGTTGTCATACTGCATGACGTCGTTGACAAAGCTCCACCGGTCCAGCAGGTCAGAGAAGCTGGCGGCGTTGAACAGGATCTCCCAATAAGAGATCGTGCCCTCCTCCTCCATGGAGCGGACACGCTCCAGGAACAGGTTGTAATAGACCTCCTCCTGGGCCTGGGCCTCTGCCAGAGACTCCTGGGTGGCGGTAATCATCTCGTCGTACTGGTCGATAATCTCCTGGGTGGCGTTGATCTGCTCCGCCAGAAGATCCAGCTGATCCTCGATGGCATTCAGGCGATCCACGGCGGAGTTTTCCTGATCCTGGAGGGACTCCAGGGTGGCCTGCGCCTCCGCCTGCTGCTCCGCCAGCGCCTCCTTCTGCTCCACCAGGGCGTCAATATCCTCCTGGGAGATGGTGAAGTCATAGGCGAAGCCGTAGAGGAACACATCCGCCACCAGTGGGACAATCATCATCAGTGCCATCAGCAGAGCGACAGCAGCTACGGCAATTCGCTTCAAATCGACGGCGTTTTTCTTTTCCTTGCGTCTTTCTGTCATGACGTGCCTCCTGTGGTCGGTCTTGTATGTTGTCAAACCTTCAGGTACTTCCGGATGGTGATCAGGCTGCCCACCACGCCCACAAGCAGCCCGATGCCCAGGAATGCTGCGCACATGGGGAAGGCCAAGGTGCGGAAGGGGATGATGCTGACCAGCTGCACATGGGTATAGACGTTGATGGCACTGCGGACAAGCCGGTAAAAGCCCCACTCCGCCAGAGCCGCCACCACTGCGCTGATGCCGCCCAGCAGGATGCCCTCCACCACGAAGGGCCAGCAGACGAAAGCATTGGTGGCGCCCACCATCTTCATTATGGCGATCTCCTCCTCACGGGCAGAGGTGGCCAGCTTGATGGAGTTGGATATGATAAAGAAGGAGACGACCACCAGAATGATCACCAGGGCCAGGGCGATGATCACGGTCACGTTGCGCACGGTGACCAGGCCGTTGGCCACGTCCACGGAGGCGGAGATCTTGACGATCCCCTCCACTTCCCGTACCTCTTCAATGGTGGTCTCCAGCTGCTCGATGTCGGTGACACGGACGCTGAACCGGCTCCGGAGGGCGGAGGCGGGGACATTCTCATACAGAGAGGAGTCCTCCAGGCCGCTCACATAGTTCTCCAGGGCCTCCTCGCGGGTGATGTACTGGCACTCCGCCACGTTGTCGATGGCCTCGATCTGGCTCTGGAGGGCGGCGCCCTCCTCCTCGGTGTAGTCCTCGTCCACATAGGCCAGGAATTCGTTGTCCTCCATGAGGGCGTCCAGATTGTACTCCAGATTGATCGCCACCAGGGTAAAGCTGCCCATGATGATGAGGCAGGAGGCCATAATGGCGATGGATGCGAAGGTCATAAAGCCGTGGGCGGCGAAGGAGCGGAAGCCTTCCTTGATGTAATAGCCTAAATTAAATCGTATCATAGTCGTACAAACCATTCTCCATATCGCTGATGACCCGTCCGCTGTCGATGCTGATGACGCGCTTGTTGAAGCAGTTCACCAGATCCCGCTCATGGGTGACGACCAGCATAGTGGTTCCCAGCTGATTGATTTTCTCCAGCAGACACATCAGCTCGTAGGAGCGCTCCGGGTCCAGGTTGCCGGTGGGTTCGTCCGCGATGATGGTCTTGGGGTTGTTCACCAGCGCCCGGGCGATGGCCACCCGCTGCTGCTCGCCGCCGGAGAGCTCCGAGGGGTAGCAGTCTCCCTTTTCCGAGAGGCCCACCAGCTCCAGCACATAGGGGATGCGCTCCCGGATGACCGACTTCCTTGTGCCCACCACTCGCATGGCAAACTCCAGGTTGCCCTTCACCGTCCGGTTCTCGATGAGCCGGTAGTCCTGGAACACGACGCCCAGGGTACGGCGGAGATAGGGCACCTTCCGCTGGCTCAGCCGGGCCAGATCGAAATCCCCCACCAGGATGCCGCCGGAGGTGATCCGCTCCTCTGCGGTCAGCAGCTTCAGGATGGTAGACTTGCCGGAGCCGGAGGGGCCCACCAGAAAGACAAACTCTCCGTCCTCGATGACAAAGGAGATGTCATAGAGGGCTTCGGTCAGGTTGCTCTCATATATCTTTTTTACATTTGTAAACTGAATCATAATACGCTCCAGCCGTCCTGTCAGGTCGGCGTCCGTCCCTTTTGGGGCCGGCATTCGTCTGCGCGTTTTCCCGACATTGCGCCGTCATGTCGCACAGACAAACCGTATCGCCGCTTATTCAACAGCATCATTATAGCGTTATTTGTAACTTCTGTCAACCGCTGTTCACAAAATGTTCAGAACAAATAAGAAAAGTCCCCGTTTTCTGGGAAAAACAGGGACTTTTCTCGATTATATCGATGACAAATCGTTACAATTTTGTGTTCGGGCAGCCGCTTACGACTTGATGCCGCGGGAGCGGAGGTACTGCTTGACCATGAGGGCCACCTTAAAGGTGATGGCGTCGTCGAACTCCCGCAGATCCAGACCGGTGAGCTTTTTGATCTTCTCCAGACGGTAGACCAGGGTGTTCCGGTGGACAAACAGTTTCCGGGCCGTCTCGGAGACGTTCAGGTTGTTCTCGAAGAACTTGTTGATGGTGAACAGCGTCTCCTGATCCAGGGCGTCGATGGGGTTCTTCTTAAAGACCTCCTGGAGGAACATTTCGCACAGGGTAGTGGGCAGCTGGTAGATCAGCCGTCCGATGCCCAGGTTGTCGTAGTTCACGATGGAGCGCTCCGTGTCGAACACCTTGCCCACGTCGATAGCCATCTGGGCCTCCTTGTACGCCCGGGCCAGATCCCGGATGTGATAGGAGATGGTGCCGATGCCGATGACCGCCTTCACCTTCAGGTCGTTCTCCATCGTCTCGGAGATCTGCTGCGCCAGACGGAGCAGATCCTTGCCGGTGGTGCCCTCTTGCACCTGCTTGATGAGCGCCACGTCCGTTTCGTTCATGGAGACGACGAAGTCGTTCTGCCGGTCGGGGAAGATGGACTGAATGGTGTCGATGACCGCCAGATCGGTGGCCCCCATCTGGCGCACCAGGAACACCGCCCGGGGCGTGTCGGTGGCAAAATGGAGCTCTTTGGCCCGGATATAGATATCCCCCAGCATGATATTGTCGGAGATGATACTTTTCACGAAGGTGGCCTTGTCGTGCTTCTCCTCATAATAGGACTTGGCCCCGTTGAGGGCCACGGCAGCCATGGAGCAGATCAGCCTGGCCTGCTCATCCTCCCCCTTGACAAAGACGGCGTAGTCGAACTGCGCGCTCCAGCCGGTGAGGGCCTTAAAGGTACGCCCCTCCACCACGACGGTGTCGTCCCGGGTGTTGTTGACCGGCTCTACCACTGCCGGCCAGGTTTCGCCGATGGTTGGCAGGTCGTTGCACGCGATAACAACACCGTCCTCATCGACAACGCCGATGGTTCGGTCGGTGCTCTCCTTCATCTGAAGAACGACGCTCTGGAAAATCCGGTTCGACATCTCTCCCTCTCCTTTCTGGTGATTCCGGCAGCTGAGCCGACGCTCTGGCCCCGCCTCCGGGGCCGGCTTTTGTCACAATGGCCGAATACAGCAAAACGGGCCATTTTCTCTTTTTTTGCAACAAGTCCACAGGCACAGGCCGTCTGCAGCCTGCGCTCCAGATTCTATTATACCGTCTGAGCCGGATAATTTCAATAGCCATTTGCAATTCTTTTGTACATTTC
>JAJPXB010000062.1 GCA_021205695.1 Clostridiales bacterium | reverse complement strand
AGCCGAGGCAGAACGCCAGATCGCCGAAGCCGGTTGCCGCACCAGAAAGGACAGCGTTCGTGTGGTGGAGGCGCTGGTCACGGCCAGTCCGGAATTCTTCAAAGGGAAAAAGAAGTCAGAGGTCAAAGCCTATTTTCAATATGCGCTGGAGTTTATTCAGCAGCATCAAGACCCGAAAACGATCATATCCGCCGTGGTGCATATGGACGAGAAAACGCCCCATATGCACCTTTCTTTTGTCCCGCTGACGCCGGATGGCAGATTGTCTGCCAAGGACATTGTGGGCAACAAGAAAAAGCTGACCTGGTGGCAGGATGAGTTCTGGAAGCACATGGTCAGGAAGTACCCGGAGCTGGAGCGGGGCGAGAGCGCAAGCCAGACAGGACGTGACCACATCCCGCCGAGAGTGTTCAAAGAGATGACCCAGCTGACCAAACAGCGGGAGAATCTGGAGACGCTGCTCACCGGCATCAATCCTTTTAATGCTAAATCCAGAGCGGGAGAGATCTGCAAATTGTTGGACACCTATATCCCCAGCGTAGCGGCGATGGATACCCAGCTTAAGAAATATAATGTCACCTTTACGGATACTGTTCGGGAAAACAAAAAGCTGAAAAAGAGCAATGCGCAGTTGAATCAGTCCCTGACGGATGCCACCAAGCAGAGCTCCCTCAAGAAGCTGGAAGATGCCAAGCTTCGGCGGGATTATGAGGCGGCAGTCACTCTGCTGGATCGTATCCCTCCGGAGATCGTGAATGCCTATGCTCGGATGCCTGCCGGAAGGAGGGAGAAAACAAATGAGAGATGAGTGGAGCAGTTTTGCCGACCTGTTGGCAGATTTGATTGCAAAATACGCAGCGGAGATCGACATTGATTCCCTGCCTGACCCGGATATGACGGGCAGCCCACACGCAAAGGAAAATATTGTGGATCTTTCTGCAAATTCCGATGCATTGGAGGTTGAAAACGAGCTAGTAGCATGATATAATAATTCGTGAAAAGAGTGTCCAAACTCAGAAGAGAAATGCTTTCTTCGCATTTCTCTTCTGAGACTCCCGAAAGTAATGAGGTGAGCATATGAATCCCCAGGAAAACAGGGACAATCCATCGGAGATCATCATATACAAGACGGAAGACGGCGTGACCAAGATCGAGACGACCTTTGACGGGGATACCGTTTGGCTGTCCATAGACCAGATGGCGGAGCTATTTCAGCGGGATAAAAGTGTCATTGGTAAACATGTCAGAAATATTTTCAAAGAAGGAGAACTGGTCAAGGAGTCAGTTTGGGCAAAATTTGCCTACACTGCCGCCGACGGGAAAACCTATCAGGTCGATTACTATAACCTCGACGTGATCATCTCGGTGGGCTATCGTGTAAAGTCACAGCGAGGGACGCAGTTCCGCATTTGGGCAACGGGCCTAATCAAAGAATATATGCGTAAAGGCTTCGCACTGGACGACGACCGGCTGAAAAACCTGGGAGGCGGCGGCTATTTCAAGGAGCTGCTGGAGCGGATCAGGGACATCCGTGCCTCTGAAAAGGTGTTTTACCGCCAGGTGCTGGAGATCTACGCCACGAGCATTGACTACGACCCGAAAGCGGAGATCTCTGTTCAGTTTTTCCAAAAGGTACAGAACAAGATCCATTATGCCGTTCACGGCCAGACAGCGGCGGAGGTCATCTACACCAGAGCGGACGCCGAGAAGGAATTTATGGGACTGACCACCTTTGCAGGAAAGCAGCCCACGCTGCGGGAGGCGACTGTCGCCAAGAATTATCTGGACGAGAAGGAACTGCGGGCGATGGGGCAGCTCGTCTCCGGATACCTGGACTTTGCGGAGCGTCAGGCAGAACGGGAGCAGGTCATGACCATGAAGGATTGGGCGGAGCATCTGGACCGCATCCTCACCATGAGCGGCGAGCAGCTCCTGATCGGCAACGGCAGCGTCACCCACCGGCAGGCCGTGGACAAGGCGACCAGCGAATACAAAAAGTACAGGGCCAGGACGCTCAGCGAGGTGGAACAGGATTATCTGGACTCCATCAAGCTGTTGGAACAGCGGACAGATCAAAAATAGGCAGCGCAGCCTAAAGGGAGGGGCAGAGCATGAGGAAAGAGCGAATCAAAGTATATACCTATACCAGAGTGTCCACCGCCATGCAGACCGACGGCTACTCTCTGGACGCCCAAAAAGCCCGGATGAAAGCCTATGCAGAGTTCAACGACTACGAGATCGCCCACGAATATGAGGATGCAGGTAAATCAGGCAAGTCCATCGAAGGGCGTGTCCAGTTTAACCAGATGATGGAGGACATCCAGTCTGGGAAAGACGGCGTCTCCTTCGTCCTGGTGTTTAAGCTGTCCCGCTTTGGGCGGAATGCGGCGGATGTTCTCTCCTCCCTGCAGATCATGCAGGATTTTGGGGTCAACCTGGTCTGCGTGGAGGACGGTATCGATTCCTCCAAGGAGGCTGGGAAGCTGATGATCTCTGTCCTGTCGGCTGTCGCAGAGATCGAGCGGGAAAATATCCGTGTTCAGACGATGGAGGGCCGCATCCAGAAAGCCAGAGAGGGACGGTGGAATGGGGGCTTTGCGCCCTACGGCTATCGTCTGGTAGACGGCAAGCTGGAGATCAATGAAGAAGAAGCCCCTGCCATTCGGGTCATTTACGACCAGTACGCCCATACAGACCTGGGTGCAAACGGCGTCTCCAAATATCTGGCAGACCACGGGATCCGCAAGATCCCCCGCCAAAATGGGAAGAATCCTCTCTTTGACTCCCATCTGGTTCGGATGATCCTGAAAAACCCGGTCTACTGCGGAAAGATCGCCTATGGACGCAGAAAGACGGAGAAGGTACACGGCACCCGAAACGACTATCACTTGGTGGAACAGGACGATTATCTGCTGGTGGACGGGCTGCACGAGCCTATCGTGTCAGAGGAGGTCTGGCAGGAAGCCCAGGTGAAGCTGATCGCTCAGGCCAGGAAGTACGAACACGTCAACAAGCCGAAGAACGAGCGCATCCACCTTCTGTCCGGCATTGTGAAATGCCCCGTCTGCGGAGCCGGTATGTACGGCAACAAGAGCATCAAGCACAAGAAGGACGGGACGAAATACAAAGACTTCTATTACTACGGCTGTAAGCACCGCAAGATGATCGATGGTCACAAGTGTGACTACAAAAAACAGGTGCACGAGGAGCTGCTGGACGATGCTGTGGCGGAGGTCATCGCAAAGCTGGTCAGCAATCCTAAATTCGCCGCCATGATACAGCAGAAGATCCATATGCAGGTGGATACCTCCGCCATCGACCAGGAGATTGCCGGCTTTGAAAAGCAGCTTCGCCAGAGCTACTCCACAAAGGCGAAGCTGATGGAGGAGATTGACTCCCTGGACCCGGACGACCGGCACTATATCAGGCGTAAGGCCGATCTGGATGACCGGCTCTACCGGATGTATGACAAGATTGAGGAACTGGAATCTAAGCTGATCGAGGCGAGGGCAAAGAAGCAGGTCATCGAAGCGGACAAGCTCACCGGCGATAACATTTACAAGGTGCTGATCTATTTTGACAAGCTGTATGCCGTCATGAACGAGACGGAAAAACGGCAGCTTGTGGAGGCGCTGATTGAAGAAGTGCAGATATACGAAGAACGCCAGCCCAATGGACAATGGCTGAAATCTATTAAATTCAAGCTGCCAATCATTGAAGATGATATGAATTTGAGTTTGGACTGTGATGAGCATATTGGGACGGTTGTTCAGCTTTCCAAGGGAGAAATCAACTCCAGGAAAGTGCGAGTGGAGTTCTCCCTGGAGGACATGGATATGTCCGAATTTCAGAAAGGCGCCACCTACGGCCAGATCAAGGATTATGTGAAAGAGCATACAGGATTGTCGGTGTCCCCTCTGTACATTGCGCAGATTAAGCAGAAGTATGGGATTATTGAACGGGGAAATTATAATAAGCCGAAATCTGAAAATGCAAGGCAGCCGCAGTGTCCGCCGGAGAAAGAGGTGGCGATTACGGAAGCGCTGCGGTATTTTGGGATGATTTAACCGGAAGAAAGTATGCGGCTCATATAAGAAATAGAAAGGTTTAAGTGGTGATATATGTTTGATCCTGGTTTGGAAATTGGTCAAATCATAAAAAATAGCAATGTAGTAGAAATCTTTAAATGCGGAAATATGGGTGGTATGCGTCGGTCCAAAACGACAAACACCCTGGTAATTGTTTCCGACTATACGAAGGGGATTTACCATGATAAATGGATTGGTGGTGTGCTCCATTTTACCGGTATGGGAAAAACAGGTGATCAGGATATTAACTGGGCTCAGAACGCGACGTTGGCAGCATGTGGCAGAAATGGCGTTGACATTCATCTGTTTGAGGTGATGAATGCCGGAGAATACATATACTGTGGCAGGATTGAACTTGTGGACAAGCCCTATACTGATATTCAACCTGGTGAGGACGGAATTGACCGAAAGGTTTGGATGTTCCCTATTCGCCCTGTGCCTGATAATGATGTTGAGAAGCCGACCATGTTTGTGTTTAAAGACATGGATGACTTCAAGACACGTGGAAAAAATGTCGACGAAGAGTATATGAGGATGATTGCAGAACAGAAAAAATCCGGCAAAAAAGTGGCTGAAAAGCCGGCACTGCCGATTTCTGTCGCCCCTCCTGTGCCTCCGAGGTCTGCTGTCGTTGTTCCACCTGAGATTGTTGGTAAACAAGTGAAACATAAGGCTTATGGCGAAGGAACAATTACCGAAGTTACTGATACCATCATCGTTGTCTCTTTCAACTCCGTAGGCGAAAAGAAGCTTGGTTATGAAGTTTGCATAAAAAACAAGCTGATTGAGTTTGTTTAAGCCAGGAAGCGATATGAAGGTCGTTAAAGTTGTCGCTGCGGTCATCCGCAACGGAGACAAGATATTTGCCACTGCGCGTGGTTATGGTGACTATAAAGGTCAGTGGGAGTTTCCAGGTGGAAAAATTGAATCCGACGAAACGCCACAGCAGGCGCTTATTCGTGAGATCAAAGAAGAATTAGATACAGATATCGAAATAGGTAGTCTTATTGGGACCATCGAGTATGACTATCCAACATTCCACCTATCGATGGATTGTTTTTGGTGTAAGGTCATTAGCGGCAGCCTCGTGCTAAAGGAGGCCCAAGCTGCTCGTTGGCTGACAAAAGACATGCTGCACAGTGTTCGATGGCTGCCTGCTGACATTACCATCGTTGATGAAATTGGAAAGCAATTGCGCGACACATCGGAATAATTAAGGTCTGCTCCGGATATGAACCTGTCGACAAAGATTACGGTGACAATGTCGTCAGTTACAGCTTGGTGAGAATTTCAAAAAACATGTAAATACATCATTATTGCACAAACCGGAGAAAAACTAAGAAAATGATTTTTCGCTGTGATGATTGTGGTGCGCAACATGAGATTGCCGTAGATTCTTTAGAGGAAGAATCCTTCGCTTATGAAAGAAATATGGGCGACGAAATCGAATCTGATTTCACTGGCGAGTATACATGTAAAAAATGTGGAAGCAAACTCTGCTTCTGTACCAAGGCATTTGAATATCCTGTAAGGAGCATTTAATTACTTTGACTCTGAGAGTCGTGGATGTGAGCTTGTAGAAACACCTGTTGCATCTATAGAGTACGACAAATCCGATTTTGCTCCTCTCTAAGAAGAAAGAGGTGACTCTTTGCTCAACACAATTCTTACATTATTCGATCTTCAAATAAAGTAAGCATTTGCTTTCATCAAGGTGATAGAATATAGCCGCGTTGCATCCGGTGCTTTTTCTCTGAATTTTTAGTCATTTTTGTGTGAGAATGTCGATTGCACATCCACAGCAATTTTCATATATAAAAATCCGAAAATTATCCATACCTGCCGTGTGGATGATTTTCGGATTTTTGTTTTTGACAACATGAGGCCAACAAATCTTTGGAGTTGGGATTGTTGCAGTCAAAAATAGCAGGGTGTCCAGAAGGGTGAAATTCCCTGGCTCTGGGTCATCCAATAGGGGTGAGAGCATCCCTGTTGGCTGAGGATACAAGGGGACCGTAGCGGAAACAGCGGCGTGCCGCAAACGATGGGGAAAAACCGTCGCTTCATACCGCGAAATATTCAGAGCCCCTGACGTGCCACTGCCTCGGCGACACGGATGCCGTCCACGGCGGCACTGACGATGCCACCGGCATAGCCGCAGCCCTCTCCGCAGGGATAGACGCCCCGGAGACTGGACTGAAAATCTGCATCCCGGAGCACCCGCAGGGGAGAGGACGACCGGCTCTCGATGCCGGTGAGCACCGCCTCCGGGGCGGCAAAGCCGTGGAGCTTTCGATCCAGCAGAGGCAGGGCGTCCCGAAGGGTCTCCGTCACATAATCCGGCAGACACAGCCCCACGTCCGTCCAGGTCACCCCCGGCCGGTAGGTGGGCCGGACGGCCCCGCCGCCCACAGACGGACGCCGCTGCAAAAAATCCCCTGTCAGCTGAGCCGGGGCGCGGAAACCGCCCCCGCCCAGGCGAAAGGCCGCCTCCTCCCACTGCTCCTGAAACCGGACGCCCGCCAGGGGATCCGCGCCGGGATAGTCCCCGGGGCCGACCCCCACCAGAAAGCCGCCGTTGATGTTCTCCCCGTCTCTGGCCCGACAGCTCATGCCGTTGGTCACCAGCCGCCCCGGCTCCGAGGCGGAGGCCACCACCGTCCCGCCGGGACAGACGCAGAAGGAGAAGGCGCTCCGCCCACTGGGGAGGTGGCAGGAGAGATGATAGTCGCTGGGAGGCAGGCGCTCCCAGGCGGGGCCGTATTGGGCTCGGCTGATCGCCTGCTGACTGTGCTCGATGCGCACACCGATGGCGAAGGGCTTCTGCTCCATGGCGAGGCCCAGCTCCGCCAGCATGGTGAAGGTGTCCCGGGCGGAGTGTCCCGGGGCCAGGACCAGCCGGGAGGCGGGAAGCAGCTCCCGGCCCCGCTCTGTCTCCAAAACCGCGGCGGTCAGCGTTCCGCCCTCGTGCTCCAGGCCCACCAGGGTAGTCTCAAACCGGATGTCGCAGCCCAGCCGGAGCAGCTCCTCCCGGAGACGGCGCACCACCCGGCGGAGCACGTCTGTCCCCACATGGGGCCGGAACGACCAGGCCACGTCCGCGGGAGCGCCCATCTCCACAAAGGTGTCCAGTACGGCGGAGATGCGGGGGTCATGGGTACCGGTGGTCAGCTTGCCGTCAGAGAAGGTCCCCGCGCCCCCCTCGCCGAACTGGACGTTAGAGTGCGGATCAAGCGCTCCGGTGGCCCAGAACCGCTCCACGTCCGCCTGACGGCGCTCCACCGGGCGGCCCCGTTCTACCACCACGGGAGGGATGCCCGCCCGGGCGAGGAACAGAGCGGCAAACAATCCGGCAGGTCCCATGCCCACCACCACAGGCCGGGGACCGGTATAGGAGCCGGTCTCCGGGAACCGGTAGGGCGTGCGCTCCAGCCTGCGCACGCCGGGCCCGGCCCTGCGCAGCACCCCTTCCTGGTCTGCCACCCGGACGTTGACGGTATAGACCATGTGCAGATCGCTTTTGCGCCGGGCGTCGATGGACTGCTTTACCAGCTGGAGCTCCTGAATATCCCCCCGGCCGATGTGCAGAGCCATGGCGGTCCGGCGTTCCAGCGCCTCCCGGTCTGCGTCCAGGGGGAGACGGAGATTGCTGACTTGGAGCATATGAACACACCACCATATCTCAGGGCGGCGCTGAGGCCGCCGACTTGATTTTGACTGATAGTATAGCATATTCTGCCGGGAAGCACAATGAAGGGGAACGGACCTCCCCGATTTTCGGTTCTAATTCCGCACCCTGGCGCATACCCTTTTTCTGAGGTGAGCTGCATTGGTTGGATACTTGCACTTTGTGGGAAGGGGCCGCCGGGTACAGGTGGTGGAGCACAGCGTCCTGGGACTGGCCGTCTGCGAGGCCCGGCTCCCCGGCTCGCCGGAGAGCCTGCTGGCCCGGCGACGGATGGCCAGGGGACTGGATCGGCTGGAGGAGGCGGGCTGTCGCCGTTTGCTGGCTCCCTGCCCGCTCGTTCCCTATTATCCCACGGTACACACCCGGAGCCTGTGGCAGGCGGTGGCGGCTCCCCTGGTTCTGGCCGACCTCCGGCAGCGGGGGCTGGAGCCATGCCGGTCGGTGGTGGCCGTTCGGGGCGAGCGGATGACCCGGTGCTATCTCCGCACCTGCCAGGCCCTGGCCCGGGAGGTGAAGGCGCTTTCCCTCTCCCTCCTCCGACAGGAGACCTTCTGCTGGAATTTGCAGCAGGAGCTGGGCGTCCCTCTGGTGGAGGGCGGGGAGGCGGCGACCCTCTCCTTTCTCCCCGGCCGGTGGCGGCCCGGCTTCTTTCCCGTGGGGGACGACGACCCAACGATGGGCGGCTGGCGGCTGGAGCTGCCCGGCCTGTCCCTGCCCGACGGGTGCCCGCCCCTCCCGACGCTGGCGGCGCTGCTGGACGCAGGGCGGCTGCCGGTGGGAGAGGTGCTGTGCGTTGCGGAGGACAGGTCTTGCAGAGAGACAGAAAATGCAATATAATGGTGGGAGTTTACAGGAAACGAGGGAACACACCATGGAAATTCTCATCGTCGGGGCCGGGGCCATCGGCGTCGCTCTGGGGGCCGGACTGGCAGGCGCCGGGCAGCAAATCTCTTTTTTTGCCCGGGGAGCCACCCTGGAGGCCATCCGCTCCGGCGGCGTCCACCGCACCGGGCTGTTTGGAAAGGTGGATATCCCGCCGGAGCAGGTCCGGGCGGAGTCAGACTATGCGGCCTTTGAGCCGGGGCACTTCGACTACATCCTTATCTGCGCCAAGACCCTGGCAAACGATGATGTCAGCCGCAGTCTGGACGCCCATCGGGATATTTTGGCCCCTCAGGGCAGACTGGTCATCCTCCAGAACGGATGGGGGAACGACCGGCCCTATCGCCGCTTCTTCTCCCCGTCGCAGGTGTGGAACGCCCGGGTGATCACCGGCTTTGAGCGCACCGCCCCCAACGTGAGCAATATCACCGTCCACACTGCGCCGGTGCTGCTGGGGAGTCTCTGCGGGCTGGACTGCGCCCCTATGGAGCCGCTGGCCGCCGCCATCCGGGACAGCGGCCTCCCCGCCCAGGCCAGCAATGAGGTGGACAAGGCCCTCTGGGCCAAGATGCTCTACAACTGCGCCCTGAATCCCCT
Source organism: Clostridiales bacterium (assembly GCA_021205695.1). Taxonomy (GTDB): domain Bacteria; phylum Bacillota; class Clostridia; order Oscillospirales; family Oscillospiraceae; genus Onthomonas. The sequence goes on along the minus strand of JAJPXB010000062.1, from coordinate 44,649 downwards.
GGGGGCGGTGTTGGGCGTCCACTACGGCGCGCTGGGAGATTGCCCGGAGACGAGAGCCATTATGGACGACGTGATGGACGAGATTTTTGCCGTCATGGACGCCGCAGGCTACACCACCTTCTGGCCGGACAGCCGGAGCTACCGGAAGGAGTTCTACGGCAAGCTGCTGCCGGACACCTATCATCACCACGCCTCCACCCTCCAGGATATTCAGGCGAAGCGCCCCACCGAGATCGCCACCCTCACCGGGGTCATTCTGGAGCTGGGCCGGGCGCACGGCGTCCCCACCCCGGTCAACACCATGCTCTACCGGCTCATCCGGGGCCTGGAGGCGAATTACTGACCCGATCGTTCACGGAACAGGCCGGAAAGGGCCGGATTTTGTCACAGCTGACCATTGCAGCGGACACTTTTTTACGCTATACTGATAAAGAAAAGCGCCTTGGGACGCATCTGGCCGTCCCGCCCGCCGAAAGCGAGGGAATCACATGGAAAAGATCAAAATGACAACTCCCCTGGTGGAGATGGATGGGGACGAGATGACCCGTATCCTGTGGAAGCAGATCAAGGACGAGCTGATCCTCCCCTTTGTGGAGCTGAAAACGGAGTATTACGACCTGGGCCTGGTTCACCGGGAGGAGACGAAGGATCAGGTGACCATCGACGCCGCCAACGCCAACAAAAAGTACGGTGTGGCGGTGAAATGCGCCACCATCACCCCCAACGCCCAGCGGGTGAAGGAATACAACCTCTCCCAGATGTGGAAGAGCCCCAACGGCACCATCCGGGCCATTCTGGACGGCACCGTGTTCCGCGCCCCCATTATGGTAAAAGGGATCTCCCCGGTGGTCAAGACCTGGAAGGCCCCCATCACCATCGCCCGTCACGCTTTTGGCGACGTGTACAGGGCCACGGAGTACCGTGTCCCCGGCCCCGGCAAGGCGGAGCTGGTCTACACCGGAGAGGACGGCACCACCTTCCGGGAGACGGTCTACGATTTTGAGTGTCCCGGCGTTCTCCAGGGGCAGTTCAACAAGGACAGCTCCATCCGCTCCTTTGCCCGCTCCTGCTTCCAGTACGCCCTGGACACCCGGCAGGATCTGTGGTTCTCCACCAAGGACACCATCTCCAAGCAGTACGACCACACCTTTAAGGATATCTTCCAGGAGATCTACGAGGCGGAGTATCGGGCCCGGTTTGAAGCGGCGGGCATCACCTATTTCTATACCCTGATCGACGACGCTGTGGCCCGGGTCATCCGCTCCAGGGGTGGCTTCATCTGGGCCTGCAAGAACTACGACGGCGACGTGATGAGCGACATGGTCTCCACCGCCTTCGGCTCTCTGGCCATGATGACCTCCGTCCTCGTCTCCCCCGAGGGAAACTACGAGTATGAGGCCGCCCACGGCACCGTCACCCGCCACTACTACAAGTACCTGAAAGGGGAGGAGACCTCCACCAACCCGGTAGCCACCCTCTTTGCCTGGTCCGGAGCCCTCCGGAAACGGGGGGAGCTGGACGGTCTGGACGCCCTGGGAACCTATGCCGACGCCCTGGAGGCCGCCACCATCGAGACCATCGAGTCCGGCGTCATGACCGGCGACCTCTGCGCCATGTGGGAGGGAGAGGTCCCTGCCCGGAAGGTCAGCTCTCTGGAATTCCTCCGCGCCATCCGGGAGCGGCTGGAGCAGAAGCTGGGATAAACCGTATTATTATTGCATTTTCCTGCCGTCCGGCCCCGCGCCGGGCGGCAGGATTTTTAAACAAAATTCCCACAAGATTTGATTGACTTTCTCCAAAAATTTCGGTATGATAGGGTCGTGGAGTGGGAAGGTCTTTTTCCAATCCCCTTTCTGTCGGTATTTTGGGGCGCTGCCCCGGAATATATATCATCCCCATGGCGTCGGCCACTCCACGATATGGTCGGCGTACATTCAAAGAGGAGGTCAATCATCCCCGCAAGGCTCGCGGTGCGGCAGTGTGGAGACCTGTCGTAATGGCACTGTGATAAAGCACACAGCGCTGAGGCAGAAGCTGCGGATGCTCTTCTGTCAGAGTCGAAAGCAATGGCAACTGTTACACTGAAAAACCTGAAGAAAGTCTATGACAACAAGGTTACCGCCGTCCATGACGTCAACCTGGAGATCGCCGATAAGGAGTTTATCGTCCTGGTCGGCCCCTCTGGCTGCGGTAAGTCCACCACCCTTCGTATGGTCGCCGGTCTGGAGGAGATCACCGAGGGCGAGCTGTACATCGGCGACCGCCTGGTCAACGATGTGGCCCCCAAGGATCGTGACATCGCAATGGTCTTCCAGAACTACGCTCTGTATCCCCACATGACCGTGCGGGACAACATGGCCTTCGCGCTGAAGCTGAAGAAGGTCCCCAAGGCCGAGATCGACAAGAAGGTGGAAGAGGCCGCTGAGATCCTGGGCATCACCCAGTATCTGGACCGGAAGCCCAAAGCGCTCTCCGGCGGCCAGCGTCAGCGTGTGGCCATCGGCCGCGCCATCGTCCGTGAGCCCAAGGTGTTCCTGATGGACGAGCCTCTGTCCAACCTGGACGCCAAGCTGCGGAACCAGATGCGTGCTGAGATCATCAAGCTGCGCAAGCGGATCGACACCACCTTCATGTACGTCACCCATGACCAGACCGAGGCCATGACCCTGGGCGATCGTATCGTCATTATGAAGGACGGCTTCGTCAACCAGATCGGCACCCCCCAGGAGCTGTTCAACTGCCCCGTGAACCTGTTCGTGGCAGGCTTCATCGGCACCCCCCAGATGAACTTCTTCAACGACGCCAAGCTGATCGTCAAGCAGGGCAAGTACTATGCCCAGATCAAGGGCACCGACTTCGAGCTGTCCGAGCTGCATCAGAAGGCGCTCCGCGCCAACAACCAGCAGCCCTGTGACATCGTCGCCGGTATCCGTCCGGAGCATGTCACCCTGGGCGAAGGCGGCCTGAGCGCCAATGTGGAGGTCTGCGAGATGATGGGTTCCTCCCTGCATCTGCACACCGACTGCAACGGCGACGAGGTGGTTCTGGTCGTCTCCACCGTGGGCCTCGACCAGGGCCTGGTGGACGGCACCACCAAGACGGTCCACTTCACCTTCCCCGCCGACCTGCTCCAGCTGTTCGACAAGCAGACCGGCAACAACCTGGTGTGGTTCGACTCCGAGTCCGCCGCCATCAACGCTCCCGTCTGCAAGAAGTTCTGAGCGTTTCCCCTGTTGTCACATTCATTATAAAATCGACCGGCTCCCGTCTCTGACGGGGGCCGGCTTTGTCTGCTGCGGATACGCCGCCCTTGTCTCCGTGGGGCGGGTATGGTACAATGAGCCATACGAAAAGCTCTGCGCTGATTTGCCCGGGAGGTGTCTTTATGTCAACTGCTATCGGCCGCTTTGCCCCCAGTCCCAGCGGGCGGATGCACCTGGGCAACGCCTTTTCCTGTCTGCTGGCCTGGCTGTCCGTTCGGTCTGTGGGCGGACGGATGCTCCTGCGGATAGAGGATCTGGACCCGGAGCGGTGCCGTCCCGACTACGCCCGACAGGTGGAGGACGACCTCCGCTGGCTGGGGCTGGACTGGGACGAGGGCGGGGTTGACGGCAGTACCGTCTGCTGCCAGAGCCGCCGTCGGGCGATCTACGCCCGCTATCTGGATATTCTGGCAGACCGGGGGCTGCTCTACCCCTGCTTCTGCACCAGGGGAGAGCTGCACGCCGCCTCCGCCCCCCACGCTTCAGACGGGACGCCTCTCTACCCCGGCACCTGCCGGAACCTCTCCCCGGCGGAGCGGGCCCGACGGGCGGCGCTCCGCCGCCCCGCCCTGCGCGTCTGCGTCCCCGACCGGGAGATCTCCTTCACCGACAGGCTTCAGGGGCCCTGCAGGGAGAACCTGGCCCGGGACTGTGGGGATTTTATCCTCTGCCGCTCGGACGGGGTCCACGCCTATCAGCTGGCGGTGGTGGTGGACGACGGACTCATGGGAGTCACTCAGGTGGTGCGGGGCCGGGATCTGCTCTCCTCTACTCCCCGGCAGCTCTGGCTCCAGGAGGTTTTGGGCTTCTCCCATCCGACATACGCCCACGTCCCCCTGCTCCTCTCCGCCGACGGGCGGCGGCTCTCCAAGCGGGACAGGGATCTGGATCTGGGCTCTGTCCGTGCCGCAGGCCAGACGCCGGAGGCGGTGGTGGGCAGGCTGGCGTTCTGGGCTGGCCTGATCGACCGCCCGGAGTCTGTCTCCGCCAGGGAGCTGGTGGATCTGTTCGACTGGGACAGGGTGCGCAGGGAGGACGTGCGGCTGGGGCAAAATCCGGCGCTCTTTGAAGCGCCGTGAACTGCGTCCGCATGGATGCCGGCCAGAGCAAAACAAGACCGCCCGACGAGCGCAAGGTGATGCGCTGTCGGGCGGTCCTTCTGTCCGGTGGATGGGGTTATCGCTGTCTCATTACCAGCCGCCGTTGCCGCCGAAGGGGCTGGAGTAGCCATAGCCGTAGCCATAGCTGTAGCCGTCACTGTAATCGTCGGTGGTGGAGTCCTCGGTGGTGGAGTCGTCCGCTGCACTGTCCGGAACCTCCTCGTCCAGCGTGACGACGATGGTGTAATAGGTGCCGTCCCGATAGACGGTCAGGGTCATCTCCTCACCGGCCTTGTGGTTGTTTTTGGCGTCTACCAGCTCCTCATAGGTGGTGATGTCCACCCCGTCCACCTGGGTGATGATGTCACCCACCTGGAGGCCGGCAGTCTCGGAGCAGGAGCCGGACTCTACCGACATGACGTAGGCGCCCACCACCATGTTGGAGTACTGCTGTGCGGTGATGCTGCTGACGGTGGACACGGAGATGCCCAGATAGGGCTTGCCGGTGATATAACCGTAGTTGATCAGGTCGTCCAGCACGTCCAGGGCATCATTGATGGGGATGGCGAAGCCGATACCCTCGATGCTGGCGGTGGTGGATGAGCCGGAGCTGGAATACTTGGCGTTGACAATGCCGATGACCTCGCCATACTCGTTGAACAGGGGGCCGCCGGAGTTGCCGGAGTTCACGGTGCAGTCGGTCTGGAGAAGATTCATCACCGTGCCGTCCTCCATGGTCAGCGCCCGGTCCAGACCGGAGACGGTGCCGGTGGTCAGGGTGTTGGCGAAGGTGCCCAGGGCGTTGCCGATGGCGGTGACGGTGGTGCCCACCACCAGATCGTCGGAGTCGCCCAGCACCACAGCGGTGAGGCCGGTGGCCTCGATCTTCAGCACCGCCAGGTCAGCGTCCTCGTCGCCGCCCACATACGTGGCCTCATAGCTGGTGGAGTCGATGAAGGTGCAGGAGATGGCCTGATAGCCGTCCACCACATGATAGCAGGTGAGGATGTACCCGTCCTCGGAGATGACGAAGCCGGTGCCCGCGCCCACTCCGTCAGAGGTCTGGACCTCGATGCTGACCACCGAGTTGGAATAGGCCTCATAGATCTGGCTGGGGGACATGGTGCCGTCCTCGGAGGTGGCGGCGGAGCTGCTGGTGGAGGTGTCCCGGTCGCTGACCTGGATATCCACAGAGGAGTCCGCGCTGTCCGCGCTCTCAGTACTGTCCGAGATGCCCTCAGCGGAGGTATCGCCGTTGTCGCTCTCAGTGGCGGAGCTGCTCAGAGAGTTGAACATCAGGTAGGCTCCGCCCACTCCCGCGGCCCCGCCCAGTAGCACGCAGACCAGCACGATAGCGATGATCCTTCCGATGCCGGAGCCGCCGGATCTTTTCGGTTTTCTGGGCGGCTTGGGAGGAGGCGTTGCGCTGCCGCCGCCGTAATAGGTGTTGTTGGGAGGGGTGGTGCCATTGCCGTAATCGGCGTTGGCGGAGGCCCCATAGGTGCCGCCGTAGATATTGCCGGCCTGGTAGCCGCTGCCGGTCTGGTAGCTGTTGCCGGAGGCGCTGTCGGCCTGATAGCCGCCGCCGGAGCTGTAGCCCTGATAGCTGCCGCCGTAGGCGTTATTCGGCGCAGATTGTGCGCTGCCCGTCCCGGCGTCCGTGCTGTCCGCCGGCTGGAAGCCGTAGCTGTAGTGATACTCGCCGTTCACCACCGGCTGCTGAGCGGCGGTCTGGACGGGCTGCGCCGCCTGATCGCCCTGGGTGGTCTGGCCGCTCTGCGCGGTCTGGGCGGCTTCGGCCTGCTGGACCGGTTCCGCAGGCTGGGCAGCGGGGGCGGCCTGTGCCTGCTCCGTCTGCTCCGGAGGCTGATAGCCCGGGCGTTCCTCGGGAGGACGGTTATCGTTCTCCGGGGTAAAGCCGCTTCCATAGTTCTTATCATACATATTGTAGCCCATTGTATTGACGCTCCTTTTGCGGATGCCGAAGTCGCTTCGGCCCGCCTGTTTTCTGATTCAAAGGATACGAAACGGTTGTGTACACAATATGAACGAAATGACGCAAAATTATAAATTTAACCCTAAAAAATTTTAAGGTAGGCAGTTTTAAGCCAAAAAAGTTGCAAAACCATTCAAAGAGATTTGGCCGTCAATCCCCGGCGGCGAGCCGGATGGCCAGCGCCAGCCCCCGCACCATCTCCTCCAGAGGCATCCCCGGCACGTTCTCCCCCTTTTCCGCCGCCTGCTCCCGTGTGTAGGGCAGATGGAGAAAGCCGCCCCGGGCATCCGGCGTCTCCCGGGCCTGCCAGTCCAGGAGGGTGTAGAGAATGTCATTGCACACATAGGTCCCCGCTGTGTAGGAAACCGATGCCGGGATGCCCGCCTGGGTCAGGCCCTGCACCACCGCTTTCACCGGCAGAGTGGCGAACCGGGCGGCAGGGCCGTCCGGGCGCACCGGCTGATCCTCCGGCTGCAGACCGTCGTTATCCGGGATGCGGGCGTCCCGAAGGTTGATCGCCACCCGCTCCAGGGTAAGTCCCCGCCGCCCTCCGGCCAGTCCCACGCAGAGGGCCAGCTCCGGACGGCAGGTCTTCAGCGCCCGGAGCAGCGTTTGTTCTCCCCGCTGAAAGGCGGTGGGGAGCTGTATCACCGTGAGCTCCGCCCCACCGATCCGCTCCGGAAGACGGCGCACCGCCTCCCAGGAGGGGTTGACCGTCTCCCCGCCGAACGGTTCAAAGCCTGTGACCAAAACGTTCATCTGTCCTGCGCCTCCTGCCATCTGTCTCGTCTGTTGTGCTGTGACATTCTGTCGGCGTCCCATCGGGATAAAAGCGGAGAGGGGCCCGTTTCTGAAAGCGGCCTCTCTGTCGCCCCGGGGACAGCCCTTTATCTCTGCGCTGCCAACTAAAACGTGGGTCGGACGAGAGGCCCGACCCACGTTGCTTTATTTCCCTGCCACCGGAACCACGTCCGCCACCGTCAGGGTATCCCCCTCCACGGTGAAGCGCACGTCCCAGCCTGCGAAGGTCAGCCCGTAGCGGCGACCGGGGTCGCTCTGGTATGCGGGGCGCGGATCCTGGGCCAGCACGCCCAGCAGCGCCTCCCGCTTCTCCGGGGGGATACGCGCCAGCAGCGCCTCCGGGAACGACACCTCCAGCGTCCGCCGGGCCACCTGGTCGGTGAAGCCTCCTGTGGCCTCCGGATGGCAGTCGGCATAGGGGAGATAGGGCTTGATATCCAGAATGGGTGTCCCGTCCATCAGGTCGGCCCCGGAGACGATGAGCACCGGGCCTGTCCCCGGCCGCTTTTCCACCGCCTCCAGCTTCACCGCCGACAGCCCGATGGGGTTGGGACGGTAGGGGGAGCGGGTGGCGAAGACCCCCACACTCTCGTTGCCCCCCAGACGGGGCGGGCGGACGGTAGGACTCCAGCGGCTTCGGACGGCCCCGCTGAACTGCCAGATGAGCCACAGGTGGGAGAACCCCTCGATGCCCCGGAGGGCGTCCGGGCTGCGATAGGCCGGTTCGAAGACGATCTCCCCCCGCAGCGATTCCACCAGTCCGCTCTGCCGGGGGACGCCGAACTTGGTGGAGAAGTCCGTGTGGATGCGGGCGATGATTCTGACGGGAAATTCCTCCGCCGACGTTTGCTCCTTCATCTCATCTGCACCCCGGCGCAGCGCAGCCGATCTCCTCGGCGGGGATGGGATACCGCTCGGTAAAGCAGCCGTCGCAGAAGCCGCACCGGGCGTCCGGCGCGATCTGGTGCAGCCCCTCCAGGCTCAAAAAGGCCAGAGAGTCCGCCCCGGTCATCTCCCGGATCTCCTCCAGAGAGTAGTGGCAGGCGATGAGCTTCTCCTTGTCCGGAATGTCCGTGCCGAAGTAGCAGGGGGCGATGAACTCCGGGGAGGAGACGCGCATATGCACCTCCGTCGCCCCCGCCTGGCGGAGCAGGCTGATGATCGCCTTGCAGGTGGTGCCCCGGACGATGGAGTCGTCGATCATGACCACCCGTTTTCCCGCCACCTGGCTGCGAAGGGCGCCCAGCTTGATGCGCACCGCCTGCTCCCGGCTCTGCTGGTTAGGGGTGATGAAGGTCCTGCCGATGTACCGGTTTTTCACAAAGCCCTCCCCGTAGGGGATGCCGGACTGGGCGGCGTAACCCATGGCGGCGTCCAGGCCGGAGTCGGGCACGCCGATGACCACGTCCGCCTCCACCGGGGACTCGCGGGCCAGGAAGCGCCCCGCATTCCGCCGGGCCTCGTGGACGGACTGGCCGCAGATGACGCTGTCCGGTCGGGCGAAATAGATATACTCAAAGATGCACAGGTGGCTCATGCCCCGGCAGTTGGTGCGGATGGAGCGGACGGTGCAGGCGGTCTGGCCGTTCTTCTCGTCGGGCGGCTCCACCACCACGATCTCGCCCGGCTCCACCTCCCGGACATACTCCGCCTCCACGCCGTCCAGGGCGCAGGACTCGCTGGCGAAAAAGACAGCGTCTCCCTTTTTTCCCATACACAGGGGACGGAAGCCCCAGGGGTCCCGGGCGGCGATAAGCTTTCGGGGACTCATGACGATGAGAGAGAAGGCCCCCTTCAGGTGACGTACCGCCCTACTCACCGCCTCCTCCACGCTGGGGCAGGACAGCCGCTCCCGGGCGATGGCGTAGGCGATGATCTCGGTGTCCGAGGTGGTCTGGAAAATGGCCCCGTTGTACTCGTACTCCCGGCGCAGGGCCTCGGTATTCACCAGGTTGCCGTTGTGTACCACCGCCAGGGTGCCCTTGACATATTTCAGCGTCAGGGGCTGAGCGTTCTCCCGCTTGCCCGCTCCGGTGGTGGCGTAGCGGACATGGCCCACCGCCATGGTCCCTCCCAGTTCCCGGAGCTTTTTTTCGTCGAACACGTCCCCCACCAGGCCCACGTCCTTGTAGTAGGACAGCTCCCGGTCGTTGGTGGTGGCGATGCCGCAGGCCTCCTGGCCCCGGTGCTGGAGGGCATACAACCCGTAATAGGTGGTCTTGGCACAGTCCCCTTTGGGGTCCCAGCAGCCAAAGACGCCACATTCCTCATGGATGCTCATGGAGTGTCCTCCTCTGTCTCTTCTGTCGTTTTGGGCACTCATTCCGGTACGGCGATGCGCCCGGCGATGGCGGAAGCGGCGGCGGTGGCAGGGGAGGCCAGGAAAATTTCCACCTTGGAGGTCCCCATCCGGCCCAGGAAGTTCCGGTTGTTGGTGGCCACCACCCGCTCCCCGTCGGTGAGAATGCCCCCCGTCCGGCCGCAGCACAGGCCGCAGCCCGGGTGCGTAATGATTGCCCCCGCCGCCGCCAGGATGTCCAGCGTGCCGTTCTCCAGCGCCTGGAGGTAGACCTTCCGGCTGGCCGGGGTGACGATGAGCTTGACAAAGGGGGCCACCTGATTCCCCTTTAAAATGGCCGCCGCCGCCATCAGATCCTCCAGCCGGCCGTTGGTGCAGGAGCCCAGAAACACCTGGTCGATCTCCAGCCCCGCCAGCGCGCGCACCGGGCGGATCTTGTCCACCTGGGAGGGGCAGGCCAGCACGGGGACCAGCTCCTCCGCCTGATAGTGGAGGGTGCGGATATAGTGGGCGTCGTCGTCCCCGTGGAGGGCGCGCAGCTCCTCCGTCAGGGGAATTTCGCAGTACGCTGCCGTCTTTTCGTCCGGAGTGAACAGGGCACACTTGGCCCCCGCCTCCACCGCCATGTTGGACATGGTCATCCGGCTGGAGACAGACATGGCCTCCACACAGGAGCCGGAGAATTCCAGGGCGCAGTAGGAGGCCCCGGCGGCGGTCAGATCGCCGATAATGCGGAGGATCACGTCCTTGGAGACCACATTGTCCGGCAGGACGCCGTCGATGACGATGCGGATGGTCTCGGGGATCTTCACCCACAGCGTCCCGGTGCCCAGAATGGCTGCCATCTCGGTGTAGCCGATGCCGGAGGAGAAGGCGCCCACACAGCCGTAGGTGGTGGTGTGGCTGTCGGTGCCAAAGACCACGTCTCCCGGCTTCACGTACCCTGCCTCGGTCATGAGCTGGTGGCAGATGCCGTCGGAGCGGTGAACATGGGTCAGGCCGTATTGGGCGGCAAAGGCGTTGCCGATCCGATGGTGCCGCGGGTCGTCCAGCTGACTGGCGGGCACCAGGTGGTCATAGATGAGCACCACCTTGTCCGCATCCCACAGCCGGGTGAAGCCCATCTCCTCGAATTTGTCTTTCACAAAGGGGATGAAGATGTCGTGGATCATCACCCGATCCACGTTCACGGTGACGATGTCCCCCGCCTTTGCCTCCGGTAGACCGGTGTTCCGGCGGATGAGCTTTTCAATGAAGGTCGCTCCCATGTCTCTCCCCTCCTCAGTCCAGACCGTTCCGGCGGCGCATGGCCTTCACCAGGCCCCCGGCGTTGACGATCTCCAGCAGATTGTCCGAGAGGGAGGCGATGGGGTAGCGCTTGCCCTTGCAGACGATTTCCCTGCCCACCGTCACTGTCACCTCATCGCCGTCGGCCACGTCGGGCCGGAGGGCAGGGCACTCGATGAGCAGCAGGCCGTTGTTGATGGCGTTGCGGAAAAAGATACGGGCAAAGCTCCCGGCGATGACGCAGCGGACGCCCAGCGCCTTGATGACCTCAGGGGCCTGCTCCCGGGAGGAGCCGCAGCCGAAGTTGCTCCCGGCCACGATCACATCTCCCGGCCGGATCTGGGCCGCCAGCTCCGGGCGCAGGGGGGAGAAGGCATAGGGCCGCATATCGTTCACGGTTTTCAGGGCCAGGTATTCTGTGGGAATGACGATGTCCGTGTCGATGTCGTCCCCCAGCACCCAGATGCGGGCGGTAAATGTCTCTGCCATGGCTCAGCCCTCCACAGGGGGGAGCTGGTCCGCCGTGGCGATCTCCCCCAGAATGGCGGAGGCGGTCACCGTCTCCGCAGAGGCCAGGTATACGAAGGAGCCGGGATGGCCTGCCCGCCCCTTGAAATTGCGGGTGCCGGTGCTGATGAGCGTCTCTCCCTCGCCGATGACCCCCTGGCAGCTGCCCCAGCAGACGGAGCAGTTGGGGTTCATGACGATGGCCCCGGCCTCCATGAAGGCCTTCAGAATGCCTTCCGCCAGGGCCTGGCGGTAGATCTCCCCACTGGCGGGCACCACCAGTAAGCGGACGGCGTCCGCCACCCTCCTGCCCCGGAGGAGAGCGGCCCCTGCCCGGAGGTCCTCGATCCGCCCGTTGTTGCAGGAGCCGAGAAACGCCTCGTCGATGGGGATGCCCCGGCACTCTGCGGCGGGGACCACCTGGTCTACAAAGTGGGGCTTTGCCACCACCGGGACGATGCTGCCCAGATCGATGTCATAGGTCTGGGCATAGACGGCGTCCGGGTCGCTGTAGAACACCGCCTTGGGCGTCCGGCCCCGGGCGGCCAGATAGTCCAGCGCCACCCGGTCGGCCTCCATGACGGCAGTCTTGGCCCCCGCCTCCACGCAGAGGTTGCAGACGGCGATGCGGTCTGACATGGACAGAGTGGCCAGGCCCTCTCCGCCGAACTCCATGGCCTTGTAGTTGGCCCCGTTGGCCCCGATCCGGCCGATGATGGTGAGGATCAGGTCCCGGGCAGTGACGCCGGGGTTCAGATGGCCGTAGAGGTTGAATTTCAGGCTCTCCGGCACCAGCACCCAGCTGTGACCGGTGACCATGGCGTATAAGTAGTCGGTGCAACCCACGCCGGTGCCGAAGGCCCCCAGGGCCCCGTAGGCGCAGGTGTGGCTGTCCGCCCCGAAGATGAGCTGTCCCGGCCGGACGTGGTTCTCCATCATCAGCTGATGGCAGACTCCCTTGCCCTCGTAGAAGGTGATGCCGTGGGTCTTGGCGAAGTCCCGCATCTTCTTCTGGCTGGCCGCCGTCTTGGGACTGTCCGAGGGGCAGTTGTGGTCGACGACCCAGACCAGCTTGTCCGTGTCGGCGATGTGGGGATGGGCCAGCCGGTTGTACATATCGATGGTGAGGTGGGTGGTGCCGTCGTTGCTCATGAGCAGGTCCAGCTCCACCGTATGGATGTCCCCGGGGCGGACGACGTCCACCCCTGCCGCCGAGGCGATGATCTTTTCCGCCAGTGTCATGCCCATCGCTCACACCTCCTCATTCAGCGAGGCCAGCAGGCCCCCCTGGTTCAAAATCTGCTGCATATAGGGGTTGAGCCGGGTACAGGTGAACTGCGTTCTATGGACGGTGGCGACCCCTTCGGTCAGGTCCAGCTCCATCTCCTCCCCGTCCTGCACGTGGTCGTACAGCTCCTTGCACACGATCACCGGCAGGCCGATATTGATGGCGTTGCGGAAGAAAATGCGGGCAAAGCTCTTGGCAATGACCGCCCGCACCCCCAGCGCCTTGAGCACCGCCGGGGCCTGCTCCCGGGAGGAGCCGCAGCCGAAGTTTTCCGCCGCCACCACATAGTCCCCCGGCCTGACCCGGCTGGCAAAGGTGTCGTCCAGGGACTCGAAGGCGTGGGATTTCATCTCCTCCACCGTGGGGTAGAGCAGGTACTGGGAGGCGATGATCTGGTCTGTGTCCACATCGGTGTGGAATTTGAATATTTTGCCCATTGGCCATTCCCTTTCTCCGGGTACACCCCGGGAGGTGTGATAAAATCATTATACAGCGTTTTCCCGGCAGACGCAAGCACCCGGAAACACCGCCGCCCGGCGGGAACACAGCGTTCCCGTCGGGCGGTATTCTGCCTTTGCCTCACTTGTTGGCGGTGTTGACGGTGTAGTTGGGGGCTTCCTTGGTGATATAGATGTCGTGGGGATGGCTCTCCCGAAGACCGGCGGAGGTGATGCGGACGAACTGGCCCTTCTCCTGGAGGTCGGGGATGGTGGGGCAGCCGCAGTAGCCCATGCCAGAGCGGAGGCCGCCCATGAGCTGGTACATGGTGTCGGACAGGCTCCCCTTATAGGGAACCCGGCCCTCCACGCCCTCGGGGACCAGTTTTTTATTGTTCTCCTGGAAATACCGGTCCTTGGAGCCCTGGGCCATGGCGGCCAGGGAGCCCATGCCCCGGTAGACCTTGAACTGACGGCCCTGGTAAATCTCGGTGGCGCCGGGAGACTCCTCACAGCCGGCCAGGATGGAGCCCAGCATGACCACGTTGCCGCCGGCGGCGATGGCCTTGGCGATGTCGCCGGAATACTGGATGCCGCCGTCGGCGATGATGGGGATGTCGTATTTGGCGGCGACACAGGCGGCGTCATAGACGGCGGTGATCTGGGGCACGCCGATGCCCGCCACCACACGGGTGGTGCAGATGGAGCCGGGGCCGATGCCCACCTTGACGCAGTCCGCCCCCGCCTTGATGAGGGCCTCGGTGCCTGCGGCGGTGGCCACGTTGCCTGCGATCAGCTGGACGTCAGGATAGACCGCCTTGATGCGCTCCACCGCCCGGAGGATGTTCCGGCTGTGGCCGTGGGCGGAGTCCAGGCACAGCACGTCCACCCCGGCCTCCACCAGGGCGGCCACCCGGTCCAGCACGTCGGCGGTGGCGCCGATGGCAGCGCCCACCAGCAGGCGGCCCTTGGAGTCACGGGCAGCGTTGGGATAGGCCACAGCCTTTTCGATGTCCTTGATGGTGATCAGGCCCTTGAGCCGGAACTGGTCGTCCACGATGGGCAGCTTCTCCACCTTGTGCTTCCGGAGGATCTCCTTGGCCTCCTGGAGACTGATGCCCTCCCTGGCGGTGATCAGGTTGTCCCGGGTCATCACCTCGTCGATGAGCTTGTCCATGTCCGTCTCAAACTTCATGTCCCGGTTGGTGATGATGCCCACCAGCTTGCCGGTGGACCGCTCACAGATAGGGACGCCGGAGATGCGGTACTTGGACATGAGGGCGTCCGCCTCGGCCAGGGTATGGCCAGGAGCCAGCCAGAAGGGGTTGGTGATGACGCCGTTTTCCGACCGCTTCACCGTGTCCACCTGCTCCGCCTGGGCGCCGATGGACATATTCTTGTGAATGATGCCGATGCCGCCCTCCCGGGCCAGGGCGATGGCCATGCGGCACTCGGTAACCGTGTCCATGGCGGCGGACATGATGGGGATATTCAGCCTGATCTGCCTGGTCAGGTTCGTCCGCAGGTCGATGTCCGCCGGGAGGATGCTGCTCTCTGCGGGAACCAGCAGCACGTCGTCAAAGGTGAGCCCCTCTTTCAGGAATTTGGTGGATGCGTCCATGTTGACCATTAATTCCAACTCCTTTCCGTCCTCTGTGGCAACGGTGATTTGCTTCCTGCTCTTTACGCTTTATTTCTGCCCCGGATGGTCAGTCGGCCCTTGGCGCACAGGTCGGTCAGATCGTCCTCCGTGGCGGCGGGGATGCGGAGCACGCCGCCGCAGTCGCCGCAGCGCAGCTCAATGGAGGAGTAGTGGAGGGCCACCGACCACCGCTTCGAGCCGCAGGTGCAGGAGATACGGCCCGCCGAGGCGATGTCCTTCAGCTCACCCAGCATCTCCTCCATGACCGTCTCATCCAGAAAAGCCGAGTCTGACTCCTTATCCCGAAGCTGCTGCTTGTCCATGGCCTGTTCCAGCCGGGGAAGGGCGGCGAACACGGCGCCCTCCTCCCCGACATAGCAGCAATCGATGCCCGTCTCCGGGCAGGCAAACCCCAGCATCCGGTTGCCCATCATCTGTTCCCCGGTGATGGTCACCTGGTGCTCCCCGCCGCAGGCGGCGCAGGGAACGGTGAACTGGTAGCCCGTGCCGGTGTAGTCCACCAGCAGCTCCGACTCCTTGCAGGGGCAGGGCAGCTTCATCTGCCCCACGGACAGGGAGAAAAGGCTCCGGTCTGCCGCCACGCTCTGGCGGCATTTGGGGCAGATAAATCCAATGGTACGGCGTTTTTCTTCCACGGATGTTCTCCTTTTCTTTCTATGGGCAGTTATCTGATTGTTTGGAATTTATTATAGCAACGAAAACCGGAAAAGGCAATCCATGTGTGTCACAAAACCGCAGGCCGGGAGCCCCGATTTCATAGGCAATGTGAGAGCGGGAAAGCCGCCCGCCGCGCTTTCCCGCATTTCTTCCCGTCCTGCCTTTTCCTTGACAATCCCGCTCAAATGCGAGACAATAGCCCCAGAACGGAGGAATATCATGACCCGAACTGACTGCAGGCTGGAGCCTCTGACCCCGGAGGAGCTGACCGGCTGCTTCCCCTTCCTGGCAAGGACCTTCCCGGAAAACGAGCTGAAGCCCCTGAACCGGCTGCTGGAGCTGTACCGCCGGGGTATTTACGATATGTGGAAGCTGGTGGGCGGCGGGGCCGTCCGCGGCTATGCCCTGCTCCTGCGGCGGGAGGGCTGCCGCTATGTGCTGCTGGACTACCTGGCCATGCCGGAGAAGGGAAACGGCTGGGGCACGGCTTGCCTGGAGCTGCTCAAGACCCGGTATCCCCAGGGCATTCTGGTGGAGGCAGAGGCGCCACTTTCCGACCTGTCGGCGGAGGAGCTGGCCCTCCGGGAGCGCCGTCTCCGGTTTTACCGGCGCTCCGGCTTTGTCCCATGCCCCTTTGACAACCGCATCTTTGGGGTGGTTTATCTCATCCACCTCTGGGCGCCGGAGCTGCCGGAGGAGAAAAGCGCCCTGTGCGCCCGGGAGCTGTACCGTTACTATCAGTTACAGCTGCCCCGGGAGATGCTGGAGAAGCACGTCGTCATCGAGGGCCTCTGCCCTTCCAAGGAGGAACACCCATGAACATACTTGTCACCATCCCCATGGATCCGCAGCAACGGCAGACCCTGGCCGCCATCGCTCCGGAGGCATCCGTCCGGTATACCGCCGCCGCCGATGTCACCGGAGAGGAGATTGCCCAGGCGGAGATCATCCTGGGGAACGTTCCCATCCCTCTGCTGAAGGACGCAAAGCGCCTGAAATGGATCCAGCTCAACTTTGCCGGCAGCGACAACTACGCCGCCCCCGGGGTGCTGCCCGAGGAGGTTATCCTGACCAACGCCTCAGGCGCCTACGGCCTGGCCATCTCCGAGTGTATGCTGGGGGGCGTGCTCCACCTCATCAAGCGTCTGGATCAGTACCAGCGGAACCAGGCGCAGCACCTGTGGCATGACGAGGGACAGGTCTCCTCCATCGAGGGCTCCACCACCCTGGTGGTGGGCCTGGGGGACATCGGCGGCTCCTTCGCCCGGCGGATGCACGCCCTGGGCAGCACCGTCATCGGCATCCGCCGGAACGTCACCGCCCGGCCGGACTATCTCTCCGCCCTGTACCGGATGGACGCACTGGATCAGCTGCTGCCCCTGGCGGACTTCGTCTCCCTGTCCCTGCCTAACAGCCCCCAGACCCGGAAGGTCATCGGCCCGGAGCAGCTGGCCCGGATGAAGGACACCGCCATCCTGGTCAATGTGGGCCGGGGCTCTGCCGTGGACACGGATGCGCTGAACGACGCCCTCCGCTCCGGCCGGATCGGCGGCGCCGTGCTGGACGTGGTGGACCCGGAGCCGCTGCCCCGGGAGCACCCCCTGTGGGACGCGCCCCATCTGCTGCTCACCCCCCACGTCTCCGGCAACTACAATCTTCCGGAGACGCTCCGGCGGGTGGTGAACATCGCCCTGCGCAATCTGGCGGCCTACCTGAACGGCCAGCCCATGGAGAGCGTGGTAGACCGGGCCACCGGATATCGGAGCATCGAGTCGGTGCGTTGACCATTTTGATATTGCATATGCTGTCATTCTTTTGGCATAAAGAGGGAGCACCCCGGGTTTTCGCCCTGGGGTGCTCCCTTTTGTGGTGGATCGGTTTTAACGGGTAATGGACTTGCAGGTATATGAGCTGGTGCTGCTGCTCTTGTAGGCGCAGACGTAATAGGTATAGGTGGTACCCTTCTTCGCACTGGTGTCCGTCCAGGTCAGGGTACTGGAGCCGGTGACGGTCTTGATCTTGGTGTAGCTGCCGGTGCCAGACTTACGGTAGATGTAATAGCCGGTGCAGTTGGTGGATTTCGTCCAGGTGAGCTTGACGCCGGTGGATGCCTTGCTCAAAGTCAGCGTGGGATGCCCCAGCCGGACGATGCCCTTCTCAGTATAGGAGCTGTAATAGCCGTTGCTGTAGGCCCGGACAGCGTAGTAGTACTGAACGCCTGCACTGGCGTTCTTGTCCGTGTAGGTCAGGGTGCCGGAGGGGATCGACGCGATCTTGGTATAGCTGCCGCTTGCTGTCCGGCGGTAGACATAATATCCGCCCGTGGCTCCGGTGGACTTCGTCCAGGTGAGCTTCACACCGCCGACGGCATTTGTCACCGTGAGCGTAGGCTCAGACAGGAAGCGAATGGTCTTCCCTGTGGTGCTGTAGCCGCTCTTGCTGGAGTTGTACACCGCTTTGACAGTAAAGGTATAGGTCACGCCGGAGGACACACCCTGGCTGATGTAGCTGGTGGTAGCGCTGGTGCCCACCTTGCTCCAGCTGCCACCGGATTTCTTGCGCCAGACCTCATAAGAGGTAGCTCCCTTGACCGAGTTCCAGGTCACCTGAACGCCGCTCTTGACATTGGTGACGGCGATGCCCGTGGGCGTCCCCAGTCGGGTGATATACTGGGAGGCATAAGCACTGTAGTAGCCGTTGCTGTAGGCCCGCACCATGTAGTAATATCTCACCCCTGCGCTGGCGGCTTTATCCGTATAGGTCAAAGTGCCGGATGCGATCTTGGCGATCAGCGTATAGCTGCCGCTCTCGGTCCTGCGATAGACATAATATCCGCCTGTGGCTCCGGTAGACTTTGTCCAGCTGACCTTGACGCCGCCGGTGATGTTGCTCAGGGTGACAGAGGGCGTGGAGAGATAACGAATGGTCTTCCCTGTGGTGCTGTAGCCGCTCTTGCTGGAGTTGTACACCGCTTTGACAGTAAAGGTATAGGTCACGCCGGAGGACACACCCTGGCTGATGTAGCTGGTGGTAGCGCTGGTGCCCACCTTGCTCCAGCTGCCACCGGATTTCTTGCGCCAGACCTCATAAGAGGTAGCTCCCTTGACCGAGTTCCAGGTCACCTGAACGCCGCTCTTGACATTGGTGACGGCGATGCCCGTGGGCGTCCCCAGTCGGGTGATATACTGGGAGGCATAAGCACTGTAGTAGCCGTTGCTGTAGGCCCGCACCATGTAGTAATATCTCACCCCTGCGCTGGCGGCTTTATCCGTATAGGTCAAAGTGCCGGATGCGATCTTGGCGATCAGCGTATAGCTGCCGCTCTCGGTCCTGCGATAGACATAATATCCGCCTGTGGCTCCGGTAGACTTTGTCCAGCTGACCTTGACGCCGCCGGTGATGTTGCTCAGGGTGACAGAGGGCGTGGAGAGATAACGAATGGTCTTTCCTGTGGTGCTGTAGCCGCTGAGGGTGCTGCCCTTGACTGCCCGGACGGTGAACGTGTACGTCTTGCCGGAGGTCACGCCCGTGCTGGTGTAGCTGGTGCTGGTGGTGCTTCCCACCCGTGTCCAGCTGCTGTCACCGCTGGCCTTGCGGTAGACACGGTAGCTGGTGGCCCCGCTGACGGCGTTCCAGGTGATCTTCACACCGCTGGTGGTGTTGGTGATGCCGGTCAGGGTGGGGGTAGCCAGAGTGCCGCCTAGCGAGACAAAGGTGATGCCGTTGCTTTTGGCATAGGTTTCTGCAGCCGTGCCAGAGTAGCCGTAGATGACGAAGTTGGACATTACTGATCCGTCCCAGTCGTAGCCAAAGGCCTCAGAACCAATGGATTTCACTGAGGCAGGGATTGTAACGCTGGTCAGGAAAGGACAGTCATAGAATGCGCCCGCGCCAATAGAGGTCACGGTGTCGGCTATCGTCACACTCGTTACCGCACAGCCATAGAATGTCCATGACCCAATAGAGGTGACGCCGCTTTTGACGACCACTCTGTCAATAAAATCGCCGGCGTCTTCACCGTTCCATTCCGGAGTACCATCCCAATCACTGTCTTCATCCATATAGTCGTATATTTTCCCGGTGCCGCTGACGGTAAAGATTCCGTCCCCATCCAGCGTCCAGTACACGTTGTCGCCGCACTGTCCGGACATCATATAATCATCGCTGACCGGCATAATGTCGTCCTCGGACGTAGCGGCGGCCTCGTCCGACTCCTCATCGGCGGCAGGCTCCCCAGCGGCCTCCTCGTCCGACTCCTCATCGGCGGCAGGCTCCCCAGCGGCCTCCTCCTCAGGAGCTTCCTCCTTGGAATCAGTCTCCTCCTCGATGATGTTTTCCTCAACAGAAACCTCTTCCTCAACGAGGGCATCTTCCTCTGTCGTCTCCTCCGTCTCTGCAACGGCCTCGGTGGGCTCCTCTGTCTCTGTCGCCCAGGCTGCGCCGGGGAGCAGAGCGAACAGAATTGCCAGGGAGAGGAATAACGCTGTGATTTTTTTGAGTTTTTCCATAGTGTCTCTTCCTTTCTGAAATGGCTGTCAGGATTTTGCCATTTTACTATTTTCATCATACCACTAGCCTGAGCGATTTCAATCGACTTGTAATAATCGGTCACTTTTTTGTAAAAATTGGTTGTTGACAGCTGCTTCCGGCTGTCCATCCGGTGGGATTTGGCGCAGGAGACGGGGCCATGCCCCCTTTTTGGGAGGGCCTGGCCCCGTTGAGATGCCGCCGGTTAAATTACCCCAGGTATTCCATGGGGTCTACCAAAACGCCGTCTTTTTTTACGGCAAAGTGGAGCCAGCCGCTCTCGTTGGATTCTCCGGCGGCGGTCTCCCCCACGGTGCCGATGACCTGTCCTGCGGAGACCTTGTCCCCCTGTTGGACGGCCACCTCATCAGACAGGTTGCCGTAGAGGGTCATCAGCCCGTCCCCGTGGTTGATGGTGATGACGGTCCCCAGGAGGGGGTCGCTCTCAATAGAAAGCACATCTCCGTCCAGAGCGGCATAGACCTCCTCTCCCACCTCGGCGGCCAGATCCACCCCGTTGTGGGTGCGCCAGTCCTCCAGAGCGGCGTTGTAGGTCAGCTCGCTGTCAGAGAAAGCGGCCACCGCCTCCCCGGAGACGGGCGCGGTAAAGCCGTTCTCCTCTGTTTCGACGGTTTGGAGCGCCTCCTCCGCCACAGGCGCTTCTGCCGACTCGCTCTCCGCCGGGGCGGTCTCCCCGGTGGGCTCCGCCGTCTCCCCGGCCTCCTGGCTCTCCTGAACCGGCTCCTGGGTGACGGCGGCCTCCGCAGCGGCATTGGCGGCCTCCCGGGCCGTATCCTCTGCCTCCGACTCCTCTGTCTCCGCCGTCGGGTCAGTCGGCTCCTCAGCGGTCTGCCGGTCGTCGTCTGCCTCCGTCTCTGTCACCGTCTCCACCTCTACCTCCGCCGGTGCGGAGGCGGCGATGGACGGGGTCTCCGTCTCCAGCTCCTGACCGGCCAGCCACCAGAGGTAGTATCCGGAACCGCCGATGGCAAGGATACACAGCAAAAGCACCATGTAGAAGCCCTTGCCCAGGAGAAAATCTCCCACCCGACGCACAAATGGTTTCTTCTTCATGTGAAAACACCTCCGAACCTCAGTATCACCGGGTCCGGAGGCGTTTATTCACAGCTTTGCCAATTTTTAGGCTTCCCCGCGTAAACCGACAGGGCGCGACCGGCACAACAGTTTGCGTCCGAAAAAAACGCAAGCGCGCAGGCGTACCGGAACGCCGGGCTTCGCTAGCGCATTTCCGCCGCAGACGCATTTGCGCGGGAAAGCCGCTGCGCCTCCAGCCAGCCTTGCAGCTCCTTCAGGTCCGGGGCGATATGTACATGGGGGACGGAGGAAAAGGCGGCGGCGGGGGTAGTGCCGTTGCAGACGGCGGCAAAGTCCAGCCCCGCCCGGCGGGCGGTCTCCGCATCGATGAGGGTGTCCCCCACGAACAGCACCTGCTCCCGCCGGAGATCCAGCCGCTCCAGAGCCAGCAGCGCTCCCTCCGGGTCTGGCTTGGGCCGGCGGATGTCCTCCCCGCCGACGCACAGGCTCAGCCGGTCGCTCAGTCCATAGTGGTCAAAGACCCGCCGGATGGTGGCCCGCCGCTTGGTGCTCACCACCGCCACCTGAATCCCTCCGGCGTACAGCCAGTCCAGCAGCTCCTCTGCCCCGGGGAACAGTTTGGTCTGGGACACCTGAAGGGGGTCGGCGATGCGGACATAGTGCTTGCGAAAGAGCGCCCGATGCCCCTCGTCCCCGTCCCCGGAGAGGAGGGTATAGGCGTCCTCCAGCGTCATGCCGATGGTGCGGCGCACCGCTTCCCCGTCAGGCCGGGGCAGGCCCATCTCCTCAAAAGCCCCGTAGAACCCCGTCTGGATGCACGCCGTGGCGTCCCCCAGGGTATAGTCAAAATCAAAGAAAACGCCCTCATAAAAGGCCATGGTCATCCCCTCCCCGACTTTTATGATACCGGGGGAGGGGAGAGTTGTCAAGCGGAGGGGGCGGTTTTCACCTGTCTCCCCTCACTCCACCCGGTTTTCCAGCGCTCCACCCTGCCGGAACGCCCTGGCGTTTTCCAGGGTGGTCTCCGCAATGGCCCGAAGGGCGGTGTGGGTGAAAAACGCCTGATGGCTGGTGACAATGACGTTGGGATAGGCCAGCAACAGGGCCACCTTGTCGTTGGCCAGGATGTCGTCCGACAGGTCTTCAAAGACCTGCTCCTCCTCGTTTTCGTACACGTCCAGGGCCACCGCCCCGAACCGGTGCCGCCGGAGATGTTCCAGCAGGGCGTCCGTGTCGATGAGCTGGCCCCGGCTGGTGTTCACCAGGATGGCGGTGTCCTTCATCCAGCCCAGCGTCTCGCCGTTTAGCATATGGTAGTTGTCCTCCGTCAGCGGACAGTGGAGACTCACCAGATCGCTCCGCCGGAGCAGCTCCTCCAGACCTGCATAGGTCGCGATCCCCTCCAGGGCGGGATTGCGCCAGCTGTCGCACCCTATGACCTCCATTCCGAAGCCGTGGCAGATGCGGGCCAAGGCTGCGCCGATCCTGCCGGTTCCTACGATGCCCGCCGTCCCCCCGTGGAGGTTCCGGCCCAGCAGACCGTCCAGGGCAAAGTTGTTGTTGCGCACCTTGATATAGGCCTTGTGGATGTGGCGGCAGCCCGCCAGAGCCAGGGCCATGGCGAATTCTGCCACCGCCTCCGGACTGTACCCCGGCACCCGGAGGACGGCGACGCCCAGCTCCCCTGCCGCCTGTACATCCACGTTGTTGTAACCGGCGCACCGGAGCAGCACCAGCTTCACCCCGGCCTCCGCCAGGATCTCCAGCACCGGACGGCTGCAATCGGCGTTGACAAAGATGCACACCGCCTCATAGCCCCGGGCCAGCGCCGCCGTGCGCTCCTCCAGGTTGGCGGGCTGGAAGTCGATGGAGCAGCCGTCGCCCTCCTCCGCCGCCAGGGGGTCAAAGTACAGGTGGTCATAGTCTCTTGCGCCGTAAAACAGGATCTTCATGGGGCAGCACTCCCTTCTCAGATCAGTCTGCCCCGCTTTGGCGGCTTTTAAGCGGCATCCTCCCGCATTTCCTGGCGGGCCTCCCGCTCCGTATCGGCGGAGAACAGGAACCGTCCCTCCCGGGAATAGACCTCGATATGCTCCCTCACATGGCGAAATTCCACTTCTTCCATCGTAAAGCCCTCCTTCCGGGGACGCCCGAAAGCGTCTTCTCTGTTGATGGCTCTATGATAGCGCGCGCAGAGTCCCATAAACCGGACTCTGTGCGCCGTTTCCCCCTGGCGCCCTCCCGTTCGTCGGTGCGAATACCCGCCAGCGTCCGTGCAGATTGAAAATACGGCCTGCTACAGCCGCCCCGTATCCGTCTCATTTTGGCGAACCCCTTTTAAAAGTTGCCATATGTAAACAATTGCCCCGTCAAACTGCTGTTTTCGACGGAATTTTCGCCATTTTACTTGGAAAATTCAGGAAAAGTGTTGACAAGGCGGTAAAAATCTGGTAGCATTTTTTGTAACTGGTTGTAACCTTTGACACTGACGCCCGCAAAAGTTCCTGACAATGCCTTTTGCGGGTATGAGAGAGGGATGTTTATCCATGGAGCATTTACCTGCCGTCCTTCGCCGGCCGCTGTCCACCCTGGGGGCGGGCCTTTTTCTGGCCCTGGTGCTGATTCTGGCCCTGTCCGTCCGGCCCGCCGAAGCGCTGGAGCGCACAGAGGACGGCGTATCGGTTCCCACCCTGACGCTGGCCCTCTCTCAGCAGGACTGCGTAGAGGACGCAGGTGGCCTGACCACCCTTCTGACACAGGATTGCTACTACCTGCTGCTGGACGGCCATGTGCTGGTCACCGCCGACACGGAGGAGGCGCTGACCGAGCTGGTTCGGTCGGCGGCGGAGCTGTACATCACAGAAAACACCATCTCCGTCTCGCTGGAGGACAATGAGCAGCTCCAGCTCTGTCATGGCGCCGTCTCCCTGTGGGAGTCCAGCGATCTGGCCGCAGCGGCGGACACCCTGGCCCAGGAGCTGAACGTGGTCACGGTAGAGCAGACGGTGCGGGAGATCGTCGTCCGCTATGGCTCCGTCCAGGTAGAGGACGAGAATATGTACATAGATGAGGAGCCTGTCGTGACCGAGGGCTCCAACGGTCTGAAGGAGGTCACCACCCAGACCACCTGTCTCAACGGCGAGGCCCAGGAGACGGTCACGGTGGACATTGAGATCACCGTCAAGCCGGTGGACGAGGTCGTCATGGTGGGCACCAAGGAGCGTCCGGAATATATCTGGCCTGCCTCTGGCCGGGTGTCCTCCCACTTTGGCCGTCGGCACGTTGTGGGCGGCTCCTCCTATCATAAGGGAATAGACATCGCCGTCTCCTACGGCAGTGACATCGTGGCTGCCAAGGCGGGCACCGTCATCTATGCCCAGTGGAACAGCGGCGGATACGGCTACCTGGTGAAGATCGACCACGGGGACGGCACCGTCACCTACTACGCGCACAACTCCTCTCTCTGTGTCTCTGTGGGAGATGAGGTAGAGCAGGGAGACGTGATCGCCAAGGCCGGCTCCACCGGCAATTCCACCGGCACCCACTGCCACTTTGAGATACGCATCAACGGTACCCCGGTAGATCCGGAGGATTACCTGGAGTAACCGGTCAAGGCAAGCAGACAGGCCCCGGAACGTGATTCCTCTCCACGTTCCGGGGCTTTGTCATGCGTTCACTGCTCAGTCCAGCCTGGCCCCTCCGAATTCGGACAGCTCCAGGCCCTTGTTTTTGTCCAGCACCCACTTGATAGACCAGGGAGCGGAGAACAGCAGCAGCTTTCCCCCCTGATAGTCCTCCACCAGCTTCACGTCCTGGCCGTTGCCCAGGATCAGCTCGTCCAGATCCTCCACCGGGCTGCGGTCGATCCAGCGGACGTACTCATAGGGCAGGTTTTCCATCACCAGGTCTACCCGATACTCGTTTTTCAGCCGGTACTCGAACACGTCAAATTGCAGGGTGCCAACCACGCCCACAATGACCTCCTCCATGCCGGTGTAGGGGATTTTGAAGATCTGGATGGCGCCCTCCTGGGCGATCTGCTCGGTGCCCTTGATGAACTGCTTCCGCTTCAGGGTGTCCTTCGGGCGCACCCGCCGGAAATGCTCCGGGGCGAAGGTGGGGATGGGGTCGAAGCGGCATTTCATCCCCGGCTCGCAGATGGTGTCCCCGATGGAAAAGATGCCCGGGTCGAACACGCCGATGATGTCCCCGGCATAGGCCTCCTCGATGATCTCCCGCTCGGCGGCCATGAGCTGCTGAGGACGGGAGAGCTTCACCTTCCGATCCTGCTGCACCAGATAGACCTCCCGGTCTGCGTCGAACCGTCCGGAGCACACCCGAACAAAGGCGATGCGGTCCCGGTGGGCCTTGTTCATGTTGGCCTGAATTTTAAAGACGAAGCCGGAGAACGAATCGGAGAGGGAGTCCACCACCTGACCTCCCGCAGACCGGGACAGGGGCGGCGTAGTCATGCGGAGGAACTCCTCCAGAAACGCCTCCACGCCGAAGCTGGTCAGGGCGGAGCCGAAGAACACCGGGGACAGCGCTCCCCGGCGGACTGTCTCCAGATCCAGCGCCTCTCCCGCCCCGTCCAGCAGCTCCAGGGCGTCTCGCAGCTCCTGACAGCGGCTCTCCCCGATAGCTTGGGGCAGGCGGGGATCGTCCAGCGCGATCTCCTCGCTGTCGGCGGCCCGAGCGCTGCCGTGGGCAGTAAAACGGAGCACCTGCTCCTTCTGCCGGTCATAGACCCCCTGAAAGTCCTTGCCGCAGCCGATGGGCCAGTTCACCGGACAGGTGTCGATGCCCAGCTCGTGCTCGATCTCTTCGCACAGGTCGAAGGGGTCGCGGGCCTCCCGGTCCATCTTGTTGATAAAGGTGAAGATGGGGATGTGCCGCATGGCGCAGACCCTGAACAGCTTTCGGGTCTGGGCCTCCACGCCCTTGGCGGCGTCGATGACCATGACGGCGGAGTCCGCGGCCATGAGGGTGCGATAGGTGTCCTCGGAGAAGTCCTGATGGCCCGGGGTATCCAGGATGTTGATACAATAGCCCTGATACTGAAACTGCATCACCGAGCTGGTCACAGAGATGCCCCGCTGCTTCTCGATCTCCATCCAGTCCGAGGTGGCGGCCCGGGCGTTGCGCTTGCCCTTGACCACGCCCGCCTGGTTGATGGCCCCGCCGTAGAGCAGGAGCTTTTCTGTCAGCGTCGTCTTACCTGCATCCGGGTGGGAGATGATGGCAAAGGTCCTGCGGCGGCTGATCTCCGATTCATATTTTGACATGGAATGACCTCCGTGAAATTCGTCTGGCAAAAATCGTTCTCATTATATCCGGCGCAGGGGGAAATTGCAAGGCTGACCACAAATTTCCGGCATGATTCCCTCTTTTTCTCCCATACTGACAGGGAGAAATCCAAGCAGAGGAGGAACCGTCCCATGTCCAGCCTGTTCAGCCGCCGGGGGCGCATCCGTGCCGTCTCTTTTTTTGCCGCTGTGCTGGTCGTCGTCTGCGGCGCCGCCATTCAGGAGCGCTGCCGGGCAGACCGGCTCCAGCGCACCGTCTCCAACACCTATCTCCACGCCTTTTCCGAGGTCACAGCCAGCCTGGATCGGATGGACGCCGCCCTGCAAAAGGGGCAGTATGTCACCTCCGCCCCCATGTTCTGCTCCCTGTGCAGCGAGATCTCTGCCCAGGCCGCCGCCGCCCAGCTGGCCCTGGGACAGCTCCCCATGGCCAACGTGGAGCTGGAGCAGACCGCAGCTTTTCTGGCCACCCTGGGAGACTATGCCCAGGCCCTGGCCCGCTCCGCCGCGCTGGAGGGGACGTGGACGGAGGAGGACCGGGAAAACTGGAGCCGGCTCTCCCAGGCGGCCCAGGCCCTCTCTCAGCAGCTGGACGAGCTGGAGCTGGCGCTGTTTGACGGCAGCTCCTCCATCGACGGCGTAGAGGCGGCCCAGGCCCGGCTGTCTGCCTCGGCGGAGGAGGCGGGGGAGAATGTCTCCGGCTTCCAGTCGGTAGAGGCGGATTTTCCGGAGCTGCCCAGCCTGGTCTATGACGGGCCCTTCTCCCAGCACCTTACCGGCAGGACGCCCCTGGCCCTGGAGGGCCTGGAGGAGATCACGGAGGAGGAGGCGCTGGCCGTCGCCCGGGATCTGCTGGGCGGCGAGGCGCTGACGGCAGAGGGCGTTGTGGAGGGAGACATCCCCACCTATACGCTCTCCGGGGAGACGGCCTCCGGGCGGAGGACCGTCTCTGTCACCCGGCAGGGGGGACAGCTCCTCTCCCTTATCACCCAGGGGACGCCGACAGAGCAAAACCTGACGCCGGAACAGGGGGTCCAGGCTGCCCGCGCTGTCCTGGAGCAGCTGGGCTTCGGGGAAATGGGGGAGAGCTATTACTCCCTCCAGAGCAACATCCTGACGGTGAATTTCTGCGCCCTTCAGGACGGGACGTACTGCTACCCTGATCTGGTGAAGGTGTCCGTCTCCATGGCGGACGGCAGTCTCCTGGGCTTTGAGGCCCAGGGCTACCTGACCAACCATCGGGAGCGGACGCTGGATGCCCCTGCCGTCTCTCAGGAGGAGGCCC
Organism: Clostridiales bacterium; assembly: GCA_021205695.1. Lineage (GTDB taxonomy): Bacteria > Bacillota > Clostridia > Oscillospirales > Oscillospiraceae > Onthomonas. Next base: position 17,177 of record JAJPXB010000062.1, on the reverse strand, counting down.
GGGGAATGGTGTCCGACCGGCTGAGCGTTCTCTCCGTCCGCCAGGCGGTGATCCCCAGCCAGGGGGAGTATGAGCGCCTCTGCTGGGAGTTCCTCTGCGAGACGGAGGAGGGCAACCACGTCATCGTCTACGTCAACGCCCAGACCGGAGCGGAGGAAAAGCTCCTCCTCCTGCTGGAGGACGAGCACGGGACGCTGGCGATATAGTGGTGCGGCGACCGGAGTACGCGCTCACTGCACCAGATCATTGCCCGTCTGGGCCCCGGTGCCCTCCTCGGAGAAATAATACTCCATGATGGCCGCGGCGATCACCGATGTGGCCGCGCCGGAGCCGCCTTTTTCCACCGCCACACAGATGGCGATCTCCGGGTCATCGTAGGGGGCGAAGCAGACGAACAGGCCGTTGGCGTTCTCCTGGCCGGAGACCTGGGCGGAGCCGGTCTTGGCGCCCACCTGGATGCCCTGCTCTGTGAGATTGGCGAAAGCCTCCTTCACCGTGGCAGTGCTCTCCACCACCTCCGCCATGCCCTCCAGGATGGCGGCCCGATCATCGTCGGCCAGCTCCACCGTGTTCAGGACCTCCGGTTCGTACTCCACAACGGTCTCGCCGTCCCTGGCGGTGGTGACGCTTTTCAGCAGATGGACGGAATAGCGGTTTCCGCCGTTGACCAGGGTGGCGATGTAGTTGCAGATCTGGAGGGGGGTGAACTGGTTGTCGCTCTGGCCGATGGCGGCGGAGAGCGTGTTGCCCGGATACCAAACCGTCCCCACCTGGTCGCTGTACTCCGGCCCGGCGTTGACGCCGGTGGACTCGCTGAGCTCGATGCCGGTGGCTACCCCCAGGCCGTAGCTTTGGGCGTACTCCGTCAGCGTCTCGATGCCCACCTGACTGCCCACCGTGTAGAAGAAGATATTACAGGAGTCCCGGAGCGCCTCCGTCACCGTCTCCAGCCCGTGGGTCAGGCCGTACTGCCGGTAGTACCAGCAGCGGAAGGTGGTGCCGTAGTAGTCCATATAGCCGGTGCAGTTGATCGTGGAGTCGGCTGTAATGACCCCGGTGTTCAGACCGGCGGTGGCGGTGACCATCTTGTAGGTGGAGCCGGGAGCATAGGTGCCCAGAAAGGCCCGGTTGAACAGGGGGTTCAGCTCGTCCGAGGCCAGCTCGCTGTACAGCGTCCGGTACTGGGAGATGTCGTAGGTGGGCCAGGAGGCCGCCGCCAGGACGCTGCCGTCAGAGACGTCGATGACCACGGCGGCGCTGCCGCCTTCGCCGCCGTTGATCTCCTCGGTATATTCCTCCAGCGCCAGCTCCACCGCCTCCTGGAGGCCGATATCCAGTGTCAGGGCCACAGTATTGCCCGCCACCGGCTCCTCTACATAGCTCTCGCTGAGCAAATTCCCGTCCAGGCTCGTCACCCGCTGCACCGTGCCGGAGGTCCCCCGGAGATAGGACTCGAAGGCATACTCCACCCCGGAGATACCCACGGTGGCGTCCATGGAATAGCCCTGGGCCTGATAGTTCTCCCCCTCGTCCCAGTCCTCGGCGGAGATCAGCCCCACCTGGCCCAGAAGATGGGCGGCATATTCCGTGTGGTAGACCCGCTGGGTGGTGGACTTGATCTCCACCCCGGACAGGTCCTCCTCCCGGACCGTGGCGATAAAGGCGATGTCCACGTCCTCGGCAAAGTACCAGGTCGTCCACAGGATCTCCTTCTCCCGGAGATAGCAGGCGTACAGCACGTCCAGGATCTCCAGATCGCTCTCGTCCTCCAGACCGAAGGTGGAGAGCATGGCCTGAGCTGTCTTTTCCGGGGCGTCTGCGTCGGTGGGCCAGCCCATCTCCTGACAGAGCTGGGCAAACCGGGTATCGGAGGTGTTTCCGTCCTCGTCCTCGGTGACGAAGGGGGAATCCGAGGTGAACTGCCAGCTCTCCCCGTCCCAGGTCAGGGGAAGGCCGCCGTCGTTGCGCTCCAGCTCCAGCTCCTGGCACAGCTCCAGCAGCCGACGGACGACGGCGGCCTGGGCGCTGTAATCTCCCATGGCTCCCACGTCCAGGGCCACGTTGTATATCGTCTCGTTGCTCACCAAGACCTGACCGTTGCGGTCGGTGATGATCCCCCGGGCGGCCTCCACCGTCTCCTCTGTGGTGATGGTGTTGGCGGCGGAGGACTCGTCGATGTTAATGCCGTTGACGATCTGGTCGTCATAGAGCAGCACCAGGAACCACACCAGAAAGGCCAGCAGCACCGCGACCAGAATCAGGCTGCGAAAACGAAAGGTGTTCTGTCTCATAGGCGTTAAAACTCCGGCTCTGACCGGAACCGGTCATGGAGCAAGCGAAAAACCAGGTAGATCACCGGGGCAAAGAGCAGGGAATAGCCCCCCTCCGCCCCGGCCAGGGCCAGCACCGTCACGGCGGCGTCCCCCAGAAAGAGGATGTGAATGACCGCCTGCAGCCCCTCCCAGAGGAGCATGGTCCCCAGGGCGCAGAGCAGATAGCCGGGAAAGGTACGGCCCAGGGCCCTGTCCAGAGTGAACCCGCAGACCAGGCCCACGGCGGTGTCGAACCAGATGAGGGCAGTCCCGTCAGAGCCCATGGCCAGGGCGCTGGCCAGTCCTGCCCCCAGGCCGCAGATCGCCCCCGCGCCGGAGCCCTCCAGGAACCCCACTGCGGCCGCCGCCAGGGGCATCAGCAGCGGCGTCCCACCCCAGAGGGGGAGCCGGTTGAGCACACACCGTTCCAGAAAAAAGCACAGGAGCAGCACCCCGATGCGGGCGGGCCAGCCGGACGACTCCTCCCGTCGCGGGGGAGGGGCCGGGCGTTTCATTCTGTTTTGCGTTCGGTTCCTGTTCATGCCCCTCACTCTACGATGTCAAATTCCTTGATGACAAAGACTTCCTCCAGCGACTCCAGGTCGGCGGCGGGCTGGAGAACGGCGTACAGCTCTACCCCGGAGGAGGTCGTCTCCACCCGCTCCACCGTTCCAATCACCAGCCCCGAGGGGTAGACGCCCCCCAGACCGGAGGTCAGCACCTCGTCCCCGACGGCGATCGTCGAATCGGTACTCAGATAAGACAGGCGGCAGGCGCCCTCCAGCATCAGCGTCAGATCGCCCTCCAGCAGACCGTCCTCTCCGGTGCGAAAGACCAGGGCGCCCATGGAGATGTCCGGGTCGATGATCGTGACCACGGTAGACCAGTTCAGCCCCGCCTCTCCGACGACCCCCACCAAATAGCCGGCCTCGGTGATGACGCAGTCGCCCGCCTCTACTCCCTGGGCGGTGCCCTTGCTGATGGTCAGGGTGGCGGACCAGCTGGTGACGCTGCGCCCGGTGACTGTGGCGGACTCAAAGACGAAGTCGGAGCGCTTCTCCCGCAGCTCCAGCAGCGCCCGGAGGCGTTCGTTCTCCTCCAGCGCCTCTGTGGCCTCCCGGTTCTCCTCCTCCAGCTCAGCCACCTGGAGCTTGAGGGCCTCGTTCTCCTCCTTCAGCGCCGCGTATTCCGTGGCATAGTCCCAAACGCCCTCCACCCAGGAGGTCACGGCTGTGGCCACCGCCCGAAAGGGCGTGGCGATGATGCCCGCCAGGTTGGTCAGGGGGTCCATAGGCACCAGAGCGCTGACGATAGATACCGCTGCCGTCAGCAGAAGGGCGGCGATGAGTACGGCGAAGCCGTTTTTTTGAAGGAATTTCTTCATGGCGAACCGATCCCGTCCCGGCAGCTTATCCCAGCGTCCGGATACCGAAGGTCTCCAGCATCCGGCTCAAACGGCAGACCGGCAGGCCCACCACGTTGCAGTAATCTCCCTGGATACCCTCCACCAGCACCGCGCCCCGGCCCTGAATGCCATAGGCCCCGGCCTTGTCCATGGGCTCCCCTGTGGCGATGTAGGCCCGGATCTCCCGGTCGGAGAGGGAGCGGAACCGGACCAGGGTCGTCTCGTGCTCGCACAGGGACTGCCCGTCCCTGAGAACGGCCACGCCGGTGTGGACGGCGTGCGTCTCCCCGGAGAGGAGCTGGAGCATTCGATAGGCGTCCGCCTCGTCCTGGGGCTTGCCCAACACCTCCCCGTGGAGGGCCACCACCGTGTCGGCGGCGATGACAAGATTGCCCGCCGCCGTCCGGGCGGCGACCTCCCGGCCCTTATTCAGGGCCAGCGTCTCCACCAGATGCTCCGGCGTCAGTTCGGCGGACATATCCTCCTGTCCTCTGGCGGGGAGGACGGTGAAATCGGAAATACCCATCTGCTCCAGCAGCGCCCGCCGCCGGGGAGATTGGGAGGCTAAAATAATAGACATGATTGTATACTCCTTTATGACCGGCCACTGGCCGCGAGATGCCTGTTTACCGTCCGGTGGAGCCGAAGCCGCCGCCGCCCCGCTCGGTCTGGTCCAGGGCGTCCGTCTGCACCAGCTCCGCCTGTACCACCGGGACGACCGCCATCTGGGCGATGCGATCTCCGGGCTGCACCGTAAAGTCGGCGGCCCCGGAATTGTAAAGCCCCACCTTGATCTCTCCCCGGTAGTCGCTGTCAACGACCCCCACGCAGTTGCCCGGGACGATGCCGTGGCGGACGGCCAGTCCGGAGCGGGCGAAAATCAGGGCTACATAGTCCGGGGAGGGGAGCGCGATGGCGATGCCGGTGGGGATGAGCGCTCGCTCTCCCCGGGGGATGGTCACCGGCCCCTCCAGACAGGCGTGGAGATCCATGGCGGCGGCCCCTGCACTGGCGTAGTAGGGGGCGGGGATCTCCCGGCCGATTTTGGGGGAGACGGCTTTCCAGTTCAGCTTCATGGCGCGCACCTCTTTCTGTGTTCCTGATTCAGAGGGGTCACTCTACCCCCCGGAAGTACAGTCCCCGGGTGATGTCGGAGGGGTCGAAGCTCCCGCGTCCCTGATAGCGCTCCAGGATGCTGACGCACTCCCTGGGATTCTCGGTGGTAAAGCTCAGCCGTGCGGCCCACAGGCCCAGGCTCTGCCACCGCTCCGGCTTGTCCGCCAGAAAGAGCTTTTTGGAGTTGAGGATCTCGTTCCGACAGCCCCAGGCGGGGAGCACCGGGAACTGGGTTCCGGTGCGGTCGGTGAGGATGTTGGTCCCCTGGCAGGCGCACCGGCCCGTCCGGTTTTTGATGATGCAGTTCTGGGTGATCATCAGGGGGAGGCGGCCGTAGACGATCAGCTCTGTGTCCAGGGGCTTGCTCATGTCCCGCACCTGGGCGAGTCGCTGCTCGAAGGACAGGGTGGCGGAGAGGAGCCCCATCTCCTTCAGCTGCTCCAGGGTCTCTCCGTTGCAGACGCCCAGGCCAAAATCCCCCCGGCAGGCGAAATCCAGATTCAGCGCCAGAGTCAGCGCCCCCAGCTCCCCCACCAGGGCGGTGGAGACGCCCATCTCCCGCACCTGCTCCAGCTGGCTGAGCAGCTCCCCCCGCTCGCTGTCCCAGCAGATCCGGGGCAGGGCGGCGCAGACCTCGACGGAGCACTCCATGGCGGCCTCCACCATCGTACGGCTGCTGATGATTTCCTCGGGGGCCAGGTAGATCACCTGCGGCCCCTGCTCCAGCAGCGCCCGGGTCAGCTGCGCTCCCCTGCGCAGGGAGACGGTAAAGACAGGGGGTTCCTCCCGGCCCTTCTGCCGGGGCGCGGGGGCAAATCGGTTCACTGTGCGCGCCGGGGGACGGATGCGCCGGACGTTCAGATCGTCCAGTACCCTCCGGCGCAGCCCGTTGACGGCGGAGAGGGAGACGGCCAGTCCGGGATCGACAGCCACATCGATCTGCTCGGCAAAATAAGGGGTGCCGCCGGTGTGCTCCAGCTGGCGGCGAAGCTCCTCCTCCGTGACGGCGTGGTGAACGGCCTGCTGGGGGACAGGGCCTTCCGCGGAGACCTGCTCCCCCCGGTCGTCCTCCACCTGTAGCCGGAGGGGACGGCCCTCCTTCATCTCCAGAGAGAAGCGGACGGGCACCCACGGATGCTCCCGGCGGTACTCCTGACGGGTCCGGGCAAAGAGCTGCTCGGGAATCTGCTCCTTCTCCCGGACGCCGAACATCTCCGGCCCGGTTCTGCCCATGTAATAGCCGTCGGTAAAGCCCTGCCGGTTGAACGCATTCGTCAGGGCGTCCAGCTCCTCCCGGGTGGGCTGGCGGCCCTCCCGGAGCGCGTCGGCGTAGACCCGGGTGACGATGGCCACATACTCCGGCCGCTTCATCCGGCCCTCGATTTTTGCGCTGGCCACTCCCATCTCCTCCAGCTCCCGGAGATGGCGGATCAGAGACATATCCTTCAGGCTCAGGGGGTAGCCGTCGGCGTTTCCCGCCCAGCCGTATTTCATCCGGCAGGGCTGGGCGCACAGGCCCCGGTTGCCGCTCCTGCCGCCGATGGCGGAGGAGAGGAAGCACTGGCCGGAGTAGCACATACACAGCGCCCCGTGGACAAAAACCTCGATTTCGATGGGAGAGCGGCGGCAGATAAAGGCGATCTCCTGCCGGGGCAGCTCCCGGGACAGCACCACCCGCTCCATTCCCAGCGCGGCACAGGCCAGCACGCCGTCCAGGCTGTGGACGGTCATCTGGGTGGAGCCGTGGAGGGGGAGATCCGGGGCCACCTGACGGGCCATCCGCACCGCCCCCAGATCCTGAACGATAAGGGCGTCTACTCCGATCTCGCTGCACAGAGAGACCAGCCGGGCGGCCTGGGGCAGCTCGTGGTCGTTTAACAGGGTGTTCAGGGTGAGGTACACCTTCACCCCCCGGAGATGACAGTATTCTACCGCAGACCGGAGGCTGTTGTCGTCGAAATTGGCCGCACCTCGCCGGGCGTTGAAGGCTTTGCTTCCCAGATAGACGGCGTCCGCCCCGCTCTGGACAGCGGCGGTCACCGCCTCATAGGAGCCGGCGGGCGAGAGTATTTCCATCATTTCCGTTCCCCTCTTATGGTTTTCTCTCATATCCTCCGGCCTGTGGGCCGGAGCAGGTCAAATAGAAGCGGCGGCGTGCCGAAACACCGTTTCGACACGCCTGTGCATCAATTCGAACCGCTGTTCCTCGGAAGCTTTTTCAGCCGGGTCACCTCACGGCGGGCGTCTGCCAGCTCCTGGCGGAGCTTACGGTTTTCCTCCAGGCTGTCCTTCATCTGCTCCCGGAGGGCCTGGCTGGTCTGCTGTTCCCGGACGGCGGAGTCCACCGCATTGATCGCCGTCAGCACGGCGGCATCCAGAGCGGAGACTCTTGCCTGCTGGATGACGGAGGTCATCATCTGGTCTACCTGGGCGGCCACCTGCTCCACATGGGCGGGGTCGTCGGTGGTGACCAGGGTATAGGTGGAGCCTGCAATGGTGACGTTCATTTTCTCTTTCATAAGGCACCTCCCGGAGCATAGGGAACCTCTGGGGCCGACACGCCCCTTCCCTTTGTCCATATGCTTTATCATTATATCACACCGTCGGGGACAAAGAAACCGTTTTTCAAGCTTTTTCACGGAAATCAGATTTTATCAGCTCATTCGACACGGCAGCTATGGCGCACGGGCTTGGGCAATGGACAGAACGGAGAAGATCTCACGCCCGGTTGCCGGGGCGGGGATTCGGTCTGGCAACAAACTCGCCTATACTCTATTATGTGGAATCTGCGAGGCCACGCCATTCCGCTGGATAAGCTGGCCCCCAAAATCATCCAAAAGGTGCCAGTCCTCCATCTGGGCGCCATCTTCGTCGTCCCTATTTATAAGGTCATTAGGAGGGACGAAAACTGCGCTACGGACATAGCGAGCTTTTGCAACCAGTCCAACCTGCTCTGCAAAAGGCAGGTCGTGGCGACTTCTATCTCCAGTTTCCTTTCTGCAAAGAGGCGGCGTCCACCACCGTCCTCGTCCTGAAAGTACCCAACTTGACCTACACGTATCATTGGAATGCCGGAGTAACGGTTTTCCGCTCCGATCAGTCCCTCTGTCATGACGGCCAGCGCAGGATTTCTCAAATCTGGTCGGGCATGCCCTCCGTCAGAGGGTTGTAATCTCTGTGAATCAACGCGTTCAGCACGATCTCACGAATCGCCTCTACGGGATACTCTGTTCGGTCTTTTCTTCGTCCCGTCTCTGAATCAATGATCGTTTGAACCTTCATGTTCCGCTTGCAGAACGTGATGGCCTCCTCCACCATGTTTTTGATCGTTCCCAACCCGTTTGCCGATCTCCTCACCGGGCACAGCTACAGCGGTGATTGCTAACTGGGGCAAGTAGCCTTGAGGGTAGACGCAGAAATTCATGACTGCCGCCAGTGTAGGCTTCCCATCGTGAGTGATGTTCAGCATTTCCATCGCCTGCGCGTCCGGCAGCTGTGCAAAGCCAGGTCGCCCCATTTTAACTACATTCTAGATCAGTACATCGGCTCCGCAGAGATCACCGTCGAGCAAGCCGAAGGAATCGAGAACTGGGGTACCAACTACTATGGCAAGGAGCTGAATTTCCCACTCAACTTTTAATACCATCCGGTGATAGATTATGTGCGTGAGCCAGGTGGGGACAAAATCTCCGAGGATGGGAGCATAACTTAGGTGCATTTGAATGTCTGTTGTCTATGAGGAAGACAGACGTTTTTATCTGCTTTATTATTTATAGCCTGTTCTGCTCTCCCCAGTCACACATGGCATTTAGAATCGGCATCAGGGATTTTCCTCTTTCCGTCAGGCTGTATTCCACCTTTGGCGGAATCTGTGGATATTCTTCCCGATGTACAAGCTGGTCCGCTTCCAGTTCCTTCAGTGCAGAGCTTAACGTCTTATATGAAATGTCCTCGATATACCGTTTCATTTCATTGAAGCGGACGACCTGAAAAACGGCGAGGGTATACAGAATTGTCATCTTATATTTTCCGTTTATAAGCGACAGTGTATAACTGAATCCGGTCGATTTAATACATTCTTCTGATATGCAAAGCTCTTTCATTTTAGCACTCTCCTTTAGGTAAGTATTGCACATTGATGTCAGTATATAACCTGAATGTGTGTACTTGTCAAACTGCCAACACACGCTATAATTATAATATATCAGGCGGGGGAAGGCAATCCCGCCGGAAGTGGAGGACATTTACTATGACAAAGAATCTTGGTACACATCCGTATCTCTTCCCGATGCCGACCTATATGATCGGAACCTATAATGAAGATGATTCCGTTGATGTTATGATGATGGCCTGGGGAGGAATCTGTGCGGAGGATATGGTTGCGCTGAATCTGGAGGCCGAGCACAAAACCGCAACAAATATCGAAGCAAGAAAAGCCTTTACGCTCTCTGTTCCGGGAACAGATACCCTGAAGGAATCTGATTTTCTCGGAATCGCAACAGCTAACAAAATGGCTGATAAGTTTGCCCGCACTGGACTTCACGCAAAAAAGAGCGACCACGTAAACGCACCAGTCATTTTGGAATACCCGGTTACCCTGGAATGCGAAGTGGTCGAAATGCAGAATCAGCCCTACGGGCTTCGCGTCCTCGGAAAAATTGTGAATGTAATTGCGGATGAGAAGGTGCTGGACGAAAAAGGAAAAATTAACGTTTCCAAAATCCATGCTTTTGTGTTCGACCAGATGAGAAACGGCTACTATGCAATCGGTGAAAAAGTCGGCCAGGCATGGAACAGCGGCGCGGAACTGATGAAAGTGAAATAGGAGGTGTTTCTATGAACAAGAACATTGCGTGAACGGACGCCAAAGACAAGAAAGCACAGTGGACATTGATTATATGCGCTGCGCTTTCTTGTTATTTAATCTGCCATCCCATGTTTTCCGAAAAATAAGCCACTTTTGTTGTGATTGTTACCCGTCCATACACACCCGATTTTGGCATCTACTGAATGTGGGTGGTGCAGTTTGTGTATACCATCAAATATCTCCGTACGGCCTTGACTTGCCATGCGGTTCGTGCTATATTTTCAATAGTGTAGGTTGCAGATACCTGTGAGGCCTGCGACCGGAAGGAGGACCTGCGGGCCCTCTTTTTTCATTCACAGAGATATGGAGCTACGGGCAATGCCGGAGAAAAGGGGCAATCCTATCCCGGGAATGCTAATGACACGGAGCGCTCCACCAACGGTCTATGGAGAGGATGAAAATGGAAAACGCCCTCAAAATCTATGGCTTACAAAAGCTGTCCATGGTAGATTATCCTGGGAAATTAGCCGCCACAGTATTCACAGGCGGCTGCAATCTGCGCTGTCCCTTTTGCCATAATGCCCTGCTGGTGACGCGCTTATCAGAATCTCCGCAGCTTGACACAGAGGATGTCCTGCATTTCCTCCGGAAACGAAGGGGGTTGCTGGATGGGGTCGTCCTGTCTGGCGGGGAGCCGCTGCTGCAAAACGGGGTAGTGGAGTTCCTACAGGCTGTGAGAGACATGGGCTTTTCCATCAAGCTGGACACAAACGGATGCTATCCAGACGCACTGGCCGAGGTCCTTGACAGGCGCCTGGCAGATTACGTCGCAATGGACATCAAAAACACGCCGAAAAAGTATTCTCTCACAACAGGGGTCGCAGATTTTGATCTGGCTCCGGTTCAGCGGAGCATAGACATCCTGAAAACAGGCGCAGTGGACTACGAATTTCGCACGACTGCGGTCAGGGAGCTGCACACCCTGGAGGATGTGGTCGGGATCGGAGCCTGGCTGCAAGGCGCGCCCCGTTACTTCCTCCAGAACTTTGAGGATTCAGGCAACCTCATCGGGACAGGCTTTCACGGCTTTTCAGAGGACGAGCTGGACGCCCTGGCCGCCGCAGCCGCCCCCTATTTCGGAACCGTACACGTCCGGGGCTTCTGAGAAAACGGTTTGCCCGGGTCCTCTGTGCCGTCTGCGCACGGGCCCGGGCTGTTTTTTCTTTTGGTCACAACATATAGTGTATTCATCGTTGACAATAGTTCAAGATGTGGTATAATGAAGCTTGCGCACGCCGGAAGGCGTTTTGTTTTGAGCGCGCAGGGAGGGAATCACCATGTACCAGGTCACAAAGAGAGACGGCGCCATAGCTGATTTTGATCTCTCGAAAATCAGCACGGCGATCACAAAGGCGTTTGAGGCCACCAACACGGAGTATACGCCGGACATTATAGACTTTATCGCATTGAAGGTCACGGCCGACTACCAGGGCAAGATAAAGGATGGGCAGGTCTCCGTGGAGGACATCCAGGACAGCGTGGAGGCCGTTCTGTCCCGGGCCGGGTATGAGGAGGTCGCCAAGGCGTACATCCTGTACCGTAAGCAACGGGAAAAAATCCGCAATCTGAAAACCACCATGCTGGATTATAAGGAGCTGGTGGACAACTACCTGCAGGTCAACGACTGGAGAGTGAAAGAGAATTCCACCGTGACCTATTCCGTCGGCGGCCTGATCCTCTCCAACTCCGGGGCCATCACCGCCAACTACTGGCTCAGCGAGATTTATGATTCCGAGATCGCCAACGCCCACAAGAGCGGGGACCTGCATCTCCACGACCTGTCCATGCTGACCGGCTACTGCGCAGGCTGGAGTCTGAAGCAGCTGATCCAGCAGGGGCTGGGCATCCCCGGAAAGATAAACTCCTCCCCCGCCAATCATCTGTCCACCCTGTGCAACCAGATGGTCAACTTCCTGGGGATCATGCAGAATGAATGGGCCGGTGCGCAGGCGTTCTCCTCCTTCGATACCTACTTGGCTCCCTTCGTGAAGGTGGACAACCTCTCCCAGAAGGAGGTCAAGCAGTGCATCCAGTCCTTCGTCTACGGCGTGAACACCCCCAGCCGTTGGGGGACTCAGGCTCCGTTTTCCAACATCACCCTGGACTGGACGGTTCCCGCCGATTTGGCGGACCTCCCCGCTATCGTAGGCGGCAAGGAGATGGATTTCACCTACGGCGCCTGCAAAAAGGAAATGGACATGGTGAACAAGGCGTTCATCGAGGTCATGACCGAGGGCGACGCCGTGGGCCACGGCTTCCAGTACCCCATCCCCACCTACTCCATCACCAAGGATTTCGACTGGAGCGATACGGAGAACAACCGTCTCCTGTTCGAGATGACTGCCAAGTATGGCACGCCCTATTTCTCCAACTATATCAACTCCGACATGGAGCCCTCGGATGTCCGCTCCATGTGCTGCCGCCTGCGCCTGGATTTGCGGGAGCTGCGCAAGAAGTCCGGCGGGTTCTTCGGCTCCGGCGAATCCACCGGCTCGGTGGGCGTTGTGACCATCAACCTGCCCCGCATTGCCTATCTGTCGGACACGCCGGAGGAGTTCTATCAGCGGCTGGACAAGATGATGGACATCGCGGCCCGCTCCCTGAAAATCAAGCGCACGGTCATCACCCGACTGATGGACGCCGGGCTGTATCCCTACACCAAGCATTACCTGGGCACCTTCGACAACCACTTCTCCACCATTGGGCTCATCGGTATGAATGAGGTGGGGCTGAATGCCAAATGGCTGCGCAAGGATTTGACCCACCCGGAGACGCAGGCATTTGCGAAGGACGTGCTGAACCATATGCGGGAGCGCCTGTCCGACTACCAGGAGCAGTATGGCGACCTGTACAACCTGGAGGCCACCCCGGCGGAGTCCACCACCTACCGGCTGGCAAAGCACGACAAGGAGCGGTACCCGGACATTATCACCGCCGCCAAGAGCGAGGAGGACACGCCGTATTATACGAACTCCTCCCACCTGCCGGTAGGATGCACGGACGACATCTTCGAGGCGCTGGCCATTCAGGACGATCTGCAGACCCTGTACACCTCCGGCACCGTGTTCCACGCCTTCCTGGGGGAGAAGCTGCCGGACTGGAAATCGGCTGCCAACCTGGTCCGCAAAATCGCGGAAAACTTCAAGCTGCCCTATTACACCATGTCCCCCACCTATTCCATCTGCCACGAGCACGGCTATCTCACCGGTGAGCAGCATACCTGCCCCTATTGCGGCGCTAAAACAGAGGTTTGGAGCCGGATCACAGGCTACTATCGTCCGGTGCAGAACTGGAACGACGGCAAGGTGCAGGAGTTCAAGCAGCGGAAGGAGTATGTGGTGGAGACCTCTGCGCTTGCAGGACGGCGGCTGTGCGACCGGGAGGGGGCGGAGACGCCCGCCGAGGCGCCCCAGACGCCTGCCGCCCAGGGCGAAAACGGTCTCATCCTGTTCACCACTGCCACCTGCCCCAATTGCAGGATTGCAAAATCAGAGCTGGACAGAGCGGGCATTTCCTATCAGGTCATGAACGCCACGGAGCAGCCCAAGCTGGTGGAACGGTACGGCATCCGCCAGGCCCCCACCCTGATCGTCCTCAAAAACGGAGTTGCGGAGAAGCTGGTAGGGGCGGGCGCCATCAAACACTTCGCCGTCGCCCAATAAACACAAGACCGCCAGAGGGACGCGGCGTCCTTCCTGCGATGGACGGGATATCGGATGAAACATTTTGACATTATAATCGTCGGCGGCGGCCCCGCCGGGCTGACCGCCGCGGTGTATGCCAGACGTGCGGGAAAAACCGTTCTGGTGCTGGAAAGGGATACCATTGGTGGCCAGATCGCATCCTCTCCCAAGGTGGACAATTTCCCGGGGATACAGAGCATTTCGGGGATGGAGCTGTCGGAGCAGCTGTATACCCAGGCCGAAAATCTGGGGGCGGACATCGAAGTGGAGGAAGTGCTGGAGATTCGGGACGGCGCGACGAAAAGTGTCCGCACGGATTACGGCGCTTACACCTGCGCCGCAGTGATCCTCGCCACCGGAATGACCCATCGCTCCCTGGGACTGCCAGAGGAGGATACGCTGGCCGGAATCTCCTATTGCGCCGTCTGCGACGGAGCCTTTTACAGGGGAAAGGACGTGGCCGTCTGCGGCGGCGGTAACACCGCCGTGCAGGAGGCAATCTATCTCTCCGACCTCTGCCGCCATGTGACGCTGATCCATCGCCGGAACACGCTCCGGGCGGACGCTGTGCTGGTGGACGCGGTCCGCAGACTACCGAATGTCACGCTGCTGCTGGATACGGTGATCAGCTCGCTGGTGGGAGACGAAGCGCTGAATGGGCTTGTTGTAAAGAACGCCCTGACGGGAGCAATCTCCAGAGTGGATGTCAGCGGCCTGTTCCTGGCAGTTGGGCAAAAACCGGAGGGCAGGCTTGCGCAGATGCTTGGCATCGCTGATGAAACGGGCTTTATTCCCACAGGGGAGGGCTGCAAAACGTCGGTTCCCGGTATCTTTGCCGCCGGCGATTGCCGGGCAAAGGAGGTGCGGCAGCTCATTACTGCCTGCTCTGACGGGGCCATTGCAGCGCTGGCCGCCTGTCAATACTGCAGTTGAATACAAAAAAGAGGGCGCAGCCGACCGGAAGTGGTCGGCTGCGCCGAATCATTCTCAGTTTACATAAAGCGCTAATTATGTGGAGGCCGCAAGATATACATACCATATAACCTTTCCTTTGCACCTGCATTCGGGTGCAGTTTTGCCCTTATTTCATCGTCAGGGTCAGCTCATTTTGCCCCTCCGGCATCTCGTCTGCGGTGAAGGCATTGATGTTGCACAGGCAGTAGACGTACTGCCCTTGGGTCACCTCGAAGCTGCCATCCCCCTCCAGCACGCTGTCATACGCCTGGGGCAGGAAGCGGGCGGCGTCATCGAAGGGTTCATCCAGCACATAGAAGCTCCACACTACTTCCTCGGCATCACAGCCCACATCGGCAGGCGAAAAGCCCTCCGTGGTAACACTTGTTGCCTGATAGGTTCCCGACTGGGGGGCCTGGAAGGAGTATGCGATGCTGTCATAGACCTCGGAGGCGTCCACCGTCACAGTGGTGATATCGGCCTGGTCTTCCTGGCCCGCTTCAAATCCGATGATCAGCGTGCTGATTCCGGAGGCAGCCTGTTCTTCGGTGGCACTACTGTAGGAACAGACGCAGTAGACATATTTCCCCGATGCCAGCTCAATGGAGCCGTCGCCGGTCAGTGCGGGGACTTCGCCCTCCTTGATTTCCTCCATCTCCCCGTCAAAGAGGTAGATGCTCCAGGCGACGTCCTCATAGCCCTCGGCGTTGGAAGCAGTGAAGGTATAGGTGCCCGTTCCATCGGCTACGAAAAAGCAGGGCTGTTCACAGGCGTCGGAGGCATCCAGCACCAGGTAAGCTTCCTGGTCGTCCATCTCTGGCCCTGCGTCCAGGTCTTCGGTGCTCTCCTCGCTGTCAGTACCATCCGCGTCGGTCTCCCCGCCGTCAGCGCCTTCCGTTACGTCTTCCCCGCTGTCGGCATCCACAATGACGGTTTCCTCGTCTTCACTGGTTTCTGTGTTTACAACGTTATCCCCAGTACCGCCGCCGCAGGCGGTCAGTGACAGGGACAGGGCCGCACAGAGCAACAAGACAATGTATTTTTTCATGTTGAACCCGCCTCCTTAGTGTTGTCCTTAGCATATCATGTTTTCCCGCGGGGTCAATAAGAGTTAAGAAGAATTAAGGGTCCCCCTGCTTTTGCTCCCGTTGTCTGTGTCACACTATTTCTGTCTGAAGGGGTGGTGTGTAAATTAAAATTGCGCACAGCCTGCATATCGGCGACTTCCTGGTAGTTATCTGTGATCTTCAACCGGATTCTGATTATATAATCGTCCCTGGCGACTCATCGGAGAAAAGGCGTTATGCTCCGATGGGATTTATGAATAAAGGAAGCGTTGCTCAACGGCTGGGCCACGCCGCTGTTTCCACCACCGTCAACTTTTACAGCCACGCCAACGCCGAAAGCGTCCGCAGAGCGGGGGAGGCCGCAAGAGCCGCCTTGAAAGAGGCCAAATAACAAAAGGAACCCGGTTGCAGCAAATCAAACTGCAATCGGGTTTTCTCCGTTCAATGTTACCCCTTTTGTTACCCCTTTTTTGTTTTCCTCCCCAAATTTTGATTTTCGTCATTTTGACATTTTGCCGTTAAAGGTTGTAAAACCAAAAGCAAAACCGCTCAAATCGTTTGATTCAAGCGGTTTTTGTTGCAAGCTGCTATCCGGATTCGGACCGGAGACCTCATCCTTACCAAGGATGCGCTCTACCGACTGAGCTATAGCAGCATATTCACTTTTCTCCCCTATAGGGAAAGCGAGCGACCCGGATCGGACTCGAACCGACGACCTCCAGCGTGACAGGCTGGCGTTCTAACCAACTGAACTACCGGGCCATATATGTAAACGAGATCTCTCTCGGTTACAGCGAAACAGGGGCAGAAGGATTCGAACCCTCGGCACGCGGTTTTGGAGACCGCTGCTCTACCAGCTGAGCTATACCCCTATATCAGGAGGTCCATCAGCTTCCCCATATCAAAAACATGGTGGGCCTTCACGGGCTCGAACCGTGGACCGTCCGGTTATGAGCCGGATGCTCTAACCAACTGAGCTAAAGGCCCATAACCTTTTCAGAAAAAGTGCCGCCATGCACACCGCGTGGCGGCCCAATCTCCAAAGCTCCCCAAGTAGGACTCGAACCTACGACACCGCGGTTAACAGCCGCGTGCTCTACCGACTGAGCTATTGAGGAATATGGAAAGGTCATAAGACCTTTCAGGTGTTGGCACTACCGATTTTCCCGGGCCGTCTCCAGCCAAGTATCGTAGGCGCGGATGAGCTTAACTGCCGTGTTCGGAATGGGAACGGGTGGACCCTCATCGCAATCAGCACCAACTCTTGCTTCCCCTGAAAAGAAAGTTCCCCTCTCTTTTCAACAGATGCTATTATACTCAACCCGCTCTCGCTTGTCAAGTATTTTTAATGACCCGTACCGGATTTGAACCGATGTTAACGGCGTGAGAGGCCGCTGTCTTAACCACTTGACCAACGGGCCGGTTCGCTCATCCTTGGGTACTCTTCATACGCCCTCAGATGTCTACTACACCTTCAGGGACTCGAACCCTGGACACCCTGATTAAGAGTCAGGTGCTCTACCAACTGAGCTAAAGGTGCTTACTTCCTTTGAAAAGAAAGTGTGCAAAGAAACTTCAATGCGCCGCGGCTGCGGTGCAACCCTGTTTCTCCTCTGTTTCCCTTTCGCCGCTTCTTTCAGTGGCAGGTCCTCAGCGGTGCTACCCTTTCTTCCCAAAGCCAGGGTCTTGCTGTACCCTCAAAACTGAACAATGAGATTTTCCGCTTCCAAATCGCTTCACTCACAACCTTTGAGCCTGCTTCCTTCTGTAGGT
>JAJPXB010000009.1 GCA_021205695.1 Clostridiales bacterium | reverse complement strand
ACGAACAAACGCTTTCGCTTTCCCTGGTCTCACATCATTGACAAATGAACATTTCCCTTTGGTTTTTTTCGGTTTTTTTGGGGGCAGTCTGGATGAGAGGATCCCCCTGTCCTCCTTTTTCTCGCTCCTGCAGCTGCCTCCGATTCTGTTCTTGCATTTATCGCCATTTTGTCGTATCATATCCGTATTGTATTTCCTTTGTGCCCCGCAGCTATGAGGTGAGGTGAAACGCTATGCCAATCAAAATACCGGACGCACTGCCGGCAGTAGAAATTCTGGGCAGCGAGAATATCTTTGTCATGACGGAATACCGGGCCATACACCAGCACATCCGTCCCCTGAGCGTTCTGATCCTCAACCTGATGCCCACCAAAATCGTCACCGAGACCCAGATCCTGCGGAAGCTGTCCAACACGCCGCTGCAAATCGAGGTGGAGCTGCTGCGTACCGCCAGCTATTCCCCCCAGCATGTGGACGCAGACCATCTCAGCTCTTTCTATCGCACCTTTGCCCAGGTGAAGAACCGCACCTACGACGGCATGATTATCACCGGTGCGCCGGTGGAGAACCTGGACTTCTCCCAGGTGGATTACTGGCCCGAGCTGTGTGAGATCATGGAGTGGAGCCGAACCAACGTCCACTCCACGCTGCATATCTGCTGGGGCGCCCAGGCGGCGCTGTACTATCACTATGGAATCCCCAAGCATACCCTTCCCCACAAGCTGTTCGGCGTTTTTCCCCATCATGTCATAAAACGGGAGTCTCCCTGGTTCCGGGGCTTTGACGATGTCTTTTACGCGCCCCACTCCCGGTACACCACCATTTTGCGGAAGGACGTGGATGCCGTCCCGGAGTTGGGCGTCTATGCCGTCTCTGATGAGGCGGGCATCTTCGCTCTGAAATCCGAGGACAATCGCCGCTTCTTCGTGCTTGGCCATCCGGAGTATGACCACAACACCCTGGCTCTGGAGTATCAGCGGGACATTGACCGCGGGCTGAACATTCAGGTCCCTCAGCACTACTTTCCCAATGATGACCCCTCTCAGCCGCCGATCGTCCGCTGGCGCAGCGCCGGTCAGCTTCTCTACACCAACTGGCTGAACTACTATGTTTACCAGACCACTCCCTATAATTTAAAGGATATCGGTCTGCACTGAATCTCCGCTTTGTTCAGGCAACAATCTCTCATTCAAATACAACGGCAGCCCCGCCGGAGAAGTAAGGTTCCCCGGCCAGGCTGCCGTTTTGTTTTTTCAGGCTGGCCGCTGTCGGCCATCACTCCACCGTGACGCTCTTGGCCAGGTTCCGGGGCTTGTCGATATCACAGCCCCGCTGGAGGGCCACATAATAGGCAAACAGCTGCAACGGCACCACCGCCAGGGAAGGCAGCAGCAGAGGGTGGGTGTCCGGGATGACGATGAGGGAGTCGCTGTGCTTCGCCATCTCCTTCCGCCTGCTCTCTGTGGTCACGCCCAAAACGGTGGCTCCCCGGCTCTTGACCTCCACCACATTGCTGATAGCCTTGTCGAACAGTGGGGCATAGGTGGCCAAGGCCACCACCAGCGTTCCCGGCTCGATGAGAGAGATGGTCCCGTGCTTCAGCTCTCCGGCGGCATAAGCCTCGGAATGGATATAGGAAATCTCCTTCAGCTTCAACGAGCCCTCAAGTCCCATGGCGTAATCCAGATTGCGCCCGATGAAAAAGATAGACTCGTGGTTGAAATACTGGGAGGCGAAATACTGGATCTCCTCTGTATGGCTCAAAATTTCCTCCATCTTGGTGGGGACAAGCCGCATCTGCTCCAAAATATCACCGATGTCCTTCTGGGACATGGTGTCCATGACCCGGGCAAAATGGAGCCCCAGAAGGGTGAGCACCACCAGCTGGGTGGAGTACGCCTTCGTGGTGGCCACAGCGATCTCCGGCCCCGCCCAGGTGTAGAGGACGCTGTCCGCCTCCTTGGCAATAGAGCTGCCCATGACGTTGACAATAGCCAGGGTTCTGGCCCCCAGTTGCTTGGCCTCCCGGAGGGCGGCCATGGTGTCCAGGGTCTCCCCCGACTGGCTGATGACAACCACCAGGGACTTGTCGTTTACAATAGGGTCGGAGTACCGGAATTCCGAGGCCAGCAGCACCTCCACCGGGCGGCGGAGCATCCGCTCCAGCAGATATTTCCCCACCACGCCCACATGGTAGGAGGAGCCGCAGGCCACGATATAGAGCCGATCCAGCTGACGGATGAACGCATCCTCCAGATGCAGCTCCTCCAGCTCTACCCGACCGTCCCGGATGCGGGGAAAGGCCGCCTTGCGGTAGGCCTCGGGCTGCTCCATGATCTCCTTGAACATGAAGTGCTCATAGCCGCCCTTTTCCGCGTCGGAGATGTCCCAGTCCACAGTGGAGCGCTCCTTCTCCACCGGCTGGTTCAGGTCATTGTAGACCCTGATCCCCTCCCGGGTCAGGATGGCAAGCTCCCCGTCCTCCATATAGCTCACCGTCTTGGTGTATTTGATGAGGGCGGTGACGTCGCTGGCCATAAAGTTGCAGCCGTCCCCATAGCCCAGCACCAGGGGTCCGTCCTTCCGTGCGGCCACCAGCTGGTCCGGGGCGTCGGCACACAGAATGCCCAGGGCATAGGAGCCCTCGATACGGTGGATGACCTTAAAGGTGGCTTCCACAATGTCCCCCTGATAGTAGTAGTCCAGCAGCTGGGCCACCACCTCGGTGTCGGTGTCCGAGTGGAAGGTGACGCCCTGACCCTGGAGAAACTCCTTGATCTCCATATAGTTCTCGATGATACCATTGTGAACCACGGCGATACGGCCGGAATTGCTCAGATGGGGATGGGCGTTGGTGTCCGACGGCTCTCCATGGGTAGCCCAGCGGGTGTGTCCCACGCCCAGCTTCCCGGAGAGGGCCCTGCCCCCGTCCACTATGTCGCTGAGCACCTTCAGACGGCCCTTGGACTTGACCAGCTGCAAGCCTTTCTCCGTATCCAGCACCGCCAGCCCCGCAGAGTCATACCCCCGGTACTCTAACCGGGCCAATCCGTCCAGCAGGACAGGCGCGGCCTGCTCATCGCCCACAAAACCGACGATTCCACACATAGATCGGTTCCTCCTTCTGTTCTTCCTCAAAACAGTCAGCAGAGGAAAAGCAGGATCGGGCGTCCCCCTATCCTGCTCCTCCTCATCGAACACAGGTACACTCTTTACTTGGTTCCAAAGATGCGGTCGCCCGCGTCGCCCAGACCGGGGACGATGTAGCCATGCTCATTGAGATGGTCGTCCACGGCGGCCACATAGATGTCCACGTCCGGGTGGTTCTTCTGCATGGCGGCAATGCCCTCCGGGGCGGCGAGGATGTTCATCAGCTTGATGTGCTTGCAGCCGTAGCCCTTGAGCAGCTCCACTGCGGCGCAGGCAGAGCCTCCGGTGGCCAGCATGGGGTCGACAATGATCACGTCCCGGTCTGCAATATCGGGGGGCATCTTGCAGTAATAGGTCACCGGAGCCAGCGTCTCCGGGTCACGGTAGAGGCCCACATGGCCCACCTTGGCGGAGGGCAGCATGGACAGCATCCCGTCCACCATGCCCAGGCCGGCCCGGAGGATGGGGACGATGGCCACCTTTTTGCCCGCCAGCTCTTTGCATTTGGCGATGCCAACGGGGGTCTCCACCTCGATCTCCTGGGTGGGCATATCCCGTGTGGCCTCATAGCACATGAGGGCGGCGATCTCGCCTACGATGGTGCGGAACTCCCGGGTGCCGGTGCGCTTGTCCCGGATGATGGACAGCTTGTGATGGATCAGCGGATGGTCAAAGATATGGACGTTGTCTGACATTGGTCATTCCCCTTTCCTGTTACGGGCCTTTTCCAGCCGTTCCCGCTCTGCCTGAGAGAGGCGGATATAGTTGGCAGCAAGGCCCTGGGCGTCGGTGATCTGTCCTGCTCTCGCCTGTTCCAGGGCGGCCCTTGCCACCCCCCAGGCGGACTGGAAGCGAAGATGGGGCGGCGACAGCCTCTGGTCGGCCCCCAGCATTCTCCCATAATTATAGCACAGCTCCGCCCCATCGCCAACGATTATTTGACCATTTTTTCCGTCCAGCTCGGCAAACAGCTCTGCCAGCGAGATGGCCCTGTCCTGGCACAGCCGCTCCAGCCGCTCCCCATCGGAGCGGAACCGGGCGTTGTAGACCTGACTCCTGCGGGCGTCCATACAGCAGAGGATCTCCCCCTGGTACGGGAGCATCTGCCATGCCATAGCCTCCAGGGTGGAGACGCCGCAACAGGGCTTTTCCAGGCTCCAGGCCAGGCCCTTGGCGGCGGAGAGGCCGATGCGCAGTCCGGTGAACGACCCGGGCCCGGCGGCGCAGGCGATCAGGTCGACCTCCTCCAGCGCAGCGCCGCAGTGCTCCAGCATGGACTGACACATGGGCAGCACCGTCTGGCTGTGGGTAAGCCCGCTGTTCTGGTAGCTTTGGGCGATGAGAAACGTGTCCTCACAGAGACAGACCGACGCCGCCTTGGCGCTGGTCTCTATGGCCAGAATCTTCAAAGTCCCTCCGCCCCCTCGATGGTGATGGTCCGCTCATTGTCCTGTTCCCCTCTGCGGATGTCCACCCGGAGGGTATCCTCGTCCCACAGCTCTGCCGCCACCTCGCTCCACTCCACGGCGCAGACGCCGCCCCGGGCCAGATAGTCCTCCCACCCGATATCGAACAGGTCGTCGGCGGAGGAGAGCCGGTACAGGTCAAAGTGGAACAGGGGCAGGCGGCCACCGGTGTGCTCGTCCACAATGGTGAAGGTGGGGGAGGTGACCCGCTCCCGGATGCCCAGGCCCCGGGCCAGGCCACGGGTAAAGGCAGTCTTTCCCGCCCCCAGGTCGCCGGTAAAGGCGATCACCGTCCCCGGCGGGACCTGTGCCCCCAGGCGTTCCCCCAGGGCCTCCGTCTCCTCCGGAGAATGGGTCGTGTGGGTCATTGCGCTCCCCCCTTCTGATTTCTGGCATAGTATAGCAACTTTTTCCCCTCTTGGCAAGGGGGACAACACCGGAAAGGTTTTGGGGCAACGCTGTCGCCCCCGACTCGGTGAGCCAGGGGCGGCGGTTTGAGAGAGTTGCCGTGTGCCGCTGTCAGCTGATGTCCAGCTCCGGGGGCTCATCCAGCGTCTCCGACACATATTTCCCGTTCTTTTTCCGCTGCCGGACACATTCGGTCAGCAGATACTCGATCTGTCCGTTCACCGAACGGAAGTCATCCTCCGCCCAGGCGGCGATGGCGGCGTACAGCTTCGGGGAGAGGCGAAGGGGAACCTGCTTTTTCTGTTGCTCCGGCATCTCAATAGAGGCTCCCGGAATTGACGATGGGCTGTGCGTCCCGGTTGCCGCAGAGCACCACCAGCAGGTTGGAAACCATGGCGGCCTTTCGCTCCTCGTCCAGCTCTACCGTGTGATTCTCCGAGAGACGCTCCAGGGCCATCTCCACCATGCCCACGGCGCCCTCTACGATCATCTTACGGGCATCGATGACGGCGGAGGCCTGCTGCCGCTGGAGCATGACGGCGGCGATCTCCGGGGCATAGGCCAGATAGATGATCCGTGCCTCCAGGATCTCCAGGCCGGCCTCCTCTACCCGCTGCTGGATCTCGTCCCGGATACGACCGGCCACCACCTCGCTGGAGCCGCGGAGGCTGCCGTCGTCGGCGACGCCGTCCCCGGTGGTGTCCACGTTGGGGGCTATGTCATAGGGATAGACCCGCACGATATTCCGCAGGGCGCTGTCGCACTGGAGGGAGAGGTACTCCTTGTAATTGTCCACGTTGAACACCGCCTTGGCGGTATCTACGATACGCCAGGTGACGGCGATGCTGATCTCTACCGGATTGCCCAGGCAGTCGTTGATCTTCTGCCGCCCGTTGCTCAGGGTCATCACCTTGAGGGAGAGCTTCTTTCCCATGCCGCCGGTGTCCACGCTGACGTTGACTCCATCCTCCCCCACCTTAACGCCGTGCTTTTTCACGTCGCTGCTCTGTCCCAGGGAGGTGTCCGCCGCCGGGTTGATGGCGGTGCAGAAGGGGTTGACCCAGTAAAAACCGGTGTCCCGGAGGGTGCCCTCATAATTGCCGAACAGGGTGAGCACCAGCGCCTCCTGGGGGCGAATGACCTTCAGCCCCAGCAGAGGGATCCACCCCACCAAAAGCACCGCCAGGCTGACGACGAACAGCGCGGGATTGTCTGTCTCGTCCCACAGAAAAGCCCCGGAGATGGTTCCTGCAACGGCTGCCAGCAGAACAAGCAGATCGATCAGCAGGACGGGCATACCGTTGCTCTTTGTTGTCAGTTTCTTTTCTGTCATAGGGATCTCCTCCTGTTTTGTTTGATATCATTATGATATCACAATAATAGCCATTGTCAAGAGGAATTTGAGAAACTGGCCGGTTTTTTTCAAATGTCGAATGCGCCGGACAGAGCCATACAGGTTCCGTCCGGCGCATTTATCAGGGAGAAGAGTGAGCCGTTAATTATTTGCAGAGCGCTTCGATCCAGTCGCAGACCTCAAAGGGGTAGTCCGCCTCGCAATGGGGCTTGTCCCAGATCAGGTGATACTCCACGTCCTTCCCCAGGTTCGCCAGCTTGACCGCCAGAGCCATGGAGACGGAAAAAGCAGTGTCTGCATCGCAGGCGCCCACATTGATGCGATAGTGTCCGGCAGGGGCGCAAACGCTCAGATCGCTGTTCAGATAGCCCATGGGGTTGATAAGCCGAAGCCTCTCATCCAGGGCATCGTCCCCCAGTGCCTTGGCCCAGGAGGAACCGTACCGGGCATATTCCTCCGGGAACTCCGCTTTCAGGGACTCCAGAAGGGCGGGGATGTACTTGTCAAAGTGGACATAGTCCTGCTCCGGGGTGCCGAACTCCTGGTTCTCGCCGCTGTCCATGTTCAGGGTGTCGAAGCTGGTGCAGGGCTTCATCCGGCGGCGATGGCTGAGAATATAGGTGTCCAGGTCGGATATCCTGGCCTTCCTGCCATCCCAGGTGAGCCAGCCCGTCTTGTCCGTACCGGGGGCTTCCACCTTGGGGAACTCCAGCCCCACATAGGGCACGCCCTTGGGCGGGCGGGAGACCAGATCGCCCAGGCTGGGAGGACCGGAGGGCTTGTCTCCGTCTATGCCGTCGTCTACCGGAGGCATCGCCACCGCCGCACCGGCGTGGTGCAGGCCTACGTCGTCCTTTCCCTCCGGCCCGTCGTCGGGCTTGGGCGCGTCAACCAGGTGGGTATAGTTGCCGCTGATGTAATCGCCGCTGGTGTACTGCTCGGGCAGCTCGCCTCGGTCCAGCCGGGAGAGGTAGTCCCCGGCAGACTCCTCCAGGCAAGCCATGAGATAGTCATAGGCGGGGCCGCTCCGGCCGTCCTCATTCAGGGTGAGGGGTTCCCCTGTGACCGGGTGCTTCAGGCCCAGGGAGTTGAAATAGTTGATGTACTCCGCCGCCAGCTTCTGGGACAGCGCCGCCTGGAAGGGAGTGGCGGTTCCGGCAGGGCCGGCGGGAGAGGCCTCGTTCTCCGGGTCCTTCTGGAACTGCCACTCGTAGGCCAGGTCAGCGTGATCCAGGTCAATGATGGGGCAGTAGATCTGTCCGGCAAACACGGCGTCGGACTCGTCCATAAACGCCCCGTTCTGCTCCAGGTAGGGCAGATAGTCCGGATGGTCGCCGGTGATGGAGACCAGGGTGGACATGGCGCCGCCGGCGCTCCAGCCCACAGAGACCATACGGCTCATATCGCCGGGGAGGACGGCGGCATTGTGGCGCAGGAACCGGATGCCGGTTTTCAGGTCGATAAGCGTCCAGGGGGACTTGCCGCACAGATTGCCGTCCTGGTCACGGGACTCCCTGCCCCGGCTGCCGCAGGTGACGTATACCATACCCCGCTGAAGGTACTTGGGCGCCTCGTCCCGGGGGCCGCCCAGCCAGGTGTGGGGCATCTGCATATACCCGGCGGAGTTGTTCTCAAAGACCACAGGAGCGTTTTGGGCGGTGAAGGCCCCGCAGACCCCCTCCGGATTCACCGTTCCGTCAGCATTCAGATAGGCCTCCGGCACAAAGATGCTCATGCGCTGGAATTTGGGGGTGGTGGCCTTCATGGTGTAGAGGATATCCTCCAGGCACCAGCAGTGGTAGGTTTCGTCCAAAAACCACTCCTTCCGGCAGTCCGCCAGCTCCAGGGTGGTGTTCAGGATGGGGATGTAGGGTTTCATGTCAATCACTCCTTATAATAATTTTGATAAAAATGCAAATAGAAATGGTGCTCCTGTTTTCTATTTTAGACAGAAGCACCAAAAAGAACAATTCTATTTCCAAATGTTTTTCTTGCCTGTTTGGAATTGATGACTCAGAGTTCTTGTAAAATCTCCTCCTCCATCTCCCGGCAGGCGTCCACAATCGCCTGGATGCCCTCCGGCGCCAGGCTGTCGATATGGATGCCGCAGGCGCAGACCGCCGTACAGCTTTTAGCGGCGGCCACCGCTGCGGCCAGGCGGTTGGCAACGGCGTCGTCCTTGTGGCCCAGGCAGTTGAGCGTGGAGGTGGTGGCGCTGACGCCCTCCCCTGTGAGGCTGGGGCGGGCGACGGCCATGGCGACAGAGCCCACATGGCCGCCGCTGTCGGAGCGGACGCAGATGGCGTAATCCCGGCCCATGGGAATCACGTCGCAGAGCAGCGTGACGCCCCAGACCGTCCGCTCAAATCGTCTGACCTGATCTGTCACGGAGCCGCCTCCTCTGTGATCCCCTCAGGCATCCCGGCCCGCACCTGCTTGCAGAATTCGATAAAGTAGGCCGCAGCCGAGGAGAGGGTGTCGTTTTTGCGGTAGCTCAGACAGACGGTGGTATAGATCGGCGGAGAGATGGGGATCGCCACGAACGGGGGCTGATCGCCAAAGTCGATGCGATGGGGAAAATTCAGATGATTGGTAAACAGCAGAGCCACGCAATCCCCCTTGCGCACCGTGTCCAGGATGGACTCCAGATTGTGAGAGGTGAAATACACATTGGGCAGGAAGCCCGCCTCCTGGCAGGCCCGCATACACAGACTGTAGGGCAGGGTGTTGGGCGGGATCAGGGCGAACATCTCATCGGACAGCTGGGGCAGCTCCAGGTGGTCGGCGTGGCTGAGCGGATGATTCGGGGGCAGGACGGCCACCAGCTGGTCCTTCGTGTAGGGCAGCTCCACCAGCTGGCGCTCCTTGTCCGGGTCATGCTCCAGATAGGCCGAGCTGTCCCGATAGATGGCAATCTCGCAGGTGCGGTTCAGAAGCATTTCCCGGACAATCATGGTGTCCGCCTCCTGAATGTTGACCTGTACCGTGGGATGGGCCCGCTTGAACCGGAGCAACGCATCGGTAATGCCATAGTGGGCGATAACCGGGATGGTGGCGATCTCCAGGGGAGCACACTCCTGGTTCAGATGGTTGAAGGCCGCCGCCTCATACTCGTACTGGAGCCGGGCGATGGATTGGGCATAGGGGAGCATCAGCTGTCCGAACTGAGTCAGCTCCACCTTGCGGGAGGTGCGGTCGAACAGAGGAGCGCCCAGCTGGTTCTCCAACGTCTTGATGTGCTTGGACAGAGAGGACTGACCGATAAACAGCCGATCCGCCGCCGCCCAGAAGTTTTGCGTTTCCGCCAGAATGACGAACTCCTTAAAATAAGAAATATCCATACAGTCTCTCCCCTCTCGATTTACAGCTCACATTTTGCAACCACTTTCACATAATCAATTCCTCTCCGGAATTGATTATACCGCAAACAAGAATTGTTTGTCAACTCCGTGCAGAATATAATAATATCGTAGCCGAAAATCGGCAAAATAACAAAAGTAGAAACAAGGAGGTAATCAAATGAACGCAAACAAGAAAGTTCCACTATGGCGGAAAACAATCTACGGCCTCGGCACCGGCGGCGGTAATGTTTTCAGTCAGATCGGCGCAGCGTTCCTGCTGAGCTACTACACCGACACCGCCCTGATCGGCGCAGCGGCTATCGGCACCATGTTCGTGGTCTGCCGTATCTTCGACGGCGTCAGCGACCTGGTCATGGGCGCCATCGTGGACAAGACCAACACCAAATGGGGCAAAGCCCGGCCCTGGCTGATTCTGTCCGGCCCTCTGACCTTCCTGGGCATTGTGCTGCTGATGCATGTGCCTGAGTCCGCAGGGGACACGGCCAAGCTGATTTACGCCTACGCCACCTACATCTTCATGTCAGTGGTGGTATACACCATCTTTGGCATCGCCAACACCGCCATGCTGCCCCTGATGACCCGTGACCGGGATGACAATACCCTCCTGGCTACCTTCTCCGCCGTGGGCAACAGCGTTATCGGCCTGATCGCCGGTTCCTCCATCACTCCCCTGGTTATGGCCCTCGGCTGGCATTGGGCCAGCATTATCCTTGGCGTGGTTGCCGGCGTCCTGATCCTCATCTCCGGTCTGGTGAACAAGGAGATCCAGCCCGAAGAAGGGGACGCGGAGCAGGTTCAGGGCGAGCAGCCTTCCCTGAAGCAGCAGTTCCCCGCCGTCATGAAGAACCGCTATTTCTGGCTCCTTCTGCTCATTGGCATCTTCTCTCTGCTGATGAACGCCAACGCCATCGCCGCCCAGAGCTATTATGCCAGCTATGTGATCGGCGACGCCATGTTCATGTCCACCCTGATGACCGCAGGCCAGGCCCCCGGCATCATTATTCTGTTCCTGATGCCCGCCATCTCCAAGAGATGGTCTAAGCGGGCCTATCTGACCATGGGCGCCGTCCTGCTGATCATAGGCTTCCTGATCTGCGGCTTCGCCGGCACCAATACCACTCTGGTAGTCATCGGCGTGGTCATCCGCGCTCTGGGCGCAGGCCCTCTGCTGAGCGCCGTGTTCGCCTTTGTGCCTGACGTGGTGGAATATGGCTACTGGAAGTACGGCGTCCGCTCCGAGGGCCTGATCTCCTCCGCACAGTCCATCGGCTCCAAGATCGGCATGGGCTTCGGCTCCGCCATGTGCGCCTGGATTCTGGCCGCTGTGGGCTATAGTGCCACTCTGGAGACCCAGTCTGAGGCCGTTATCAGCGCCATTCAGTTCGATTACACCTTTGTAGGCGCTATCATCGGCGTGATCATCCTCGTCCTGGTGCTGCTCACCGACGTGGAAAAGTATGCGCCTCAGTTCCGTGAGGCAAACGCCCTGAAGGATCAGGCATCCGCAGAGCAGTAATCAACTTCATCATTCATCCCTGTGCATAATCACCTTATGCACCCCTTTACCGGGACAGCGGAGGCGTTGCTTCTCGGCTGTCCCGGATTTCTTTTTCGAAAGGATGGTCTATTATGAGTCAGGAAAATAAGCCCTTTGGCCTGGAGGACTACGACAAGCTGGAGGGTTCTCTGCGTTTTGATACATCGGCAGAGGGCGACGCCCCTCCCATGGAGATGAAGATGGCCGACATCAGCTGGGTCAAGCGGAAATATCTGGACGTCCCCTATGCCGGCCAGTCCCCCGCCCAGCGGCTGGATCTTTATCTCCCGGAGGAGGGGGAGGGCCCCTTCCCCCTGGTGGTGCATCTCCACGGCGGCGGCTTCGGCATGGGAGACAAGCGGGACGACCATATGGACACCTACCTCCAGGGGCTCTCCCACGGCTACGCCATCGCCTCTGTGGAGTACCGTCTCAGCGGAGAGGCCATCTTTCCCGCCGCCGTGCTGGACTGCCGGGAGGCGTTCCGCTTTCTGCGGAAGAACGCCGCCCAGTACTCGGTCGACCCTGACCGTATCTGCGCCCTGGGCGGCAGCGCCGGGGGCAATCTGTCGGCCATGATGGGAATGAACATCCCCAACGGCCAGTTCCCCGGCGAGGAGGGCATGACCTTCGACACGGACTGCACCGTGCAGGCCTGCATCGACCAGTTTGGCCCCATGGACTTCCGCACCATGGACGACCAGGCCCGGGCCAACGGCGTCAGCTTCGTCGACCACGACACGCCCCAGTCCGCCGAGAGCAGCTATATGGGTGGCGCCCTGCCCACCCTCTCCGATGAGTGGCTGGCCAAGGCCAACCCCGCCACCTACATCAATGAGAATATGGCTCCCATGCTGGTGGAGCATGGCTGCGTGGACAAGCTGGTGCCCTTTATGCAGAGCGTCAACTTCGTCAATACGATCTATCAGAAGCTGGGGCATGGTCGGGTAGAATTTGTCCCCCTGCCCAACGCCGACCACGAGGATAAGGAGTATTCCAGCCAGTGGAACATGAACGTTCTGTGGGCATGGCTGGACAAAAATCTGTAATTGTTGTATGATATGTCATGAATCGGGAGTGTGAACCGGATGAAACTGACAAACCTACAGGAAAAACCCTTCCACCTGACCGAGCAGGAGATTTCCTGGGTGGAGCAGACCCTGTCCTCCATGACCACGGAGGAAAAGGCGGGCCAGCTGTTCTGCGTCCTGGGGGACGCCAACACCCCGGAGGGCCTTATCGACCTGGTGCAGAACTACCACGTCTCCGGCGTGCTGTTCCGGCCCAATCCCCAGAAGGAGGTCAGGGCCAAGTATGACAGTCTGGACCAATACGCCAGGATTCCCCTGCTGAAGGCCGCCAACCTGGAAGAAGGCGGCGCGGGGGTGCTCAGCGACGGCACCTACTTCGGCTCGGAGCTCCAGGTGGCCGCAGCGGACGATCTGACCTGCACGGAGGCGTTTGCCAAGGACTGCGCCCTGGAGGGCCGGAGCGTGGGGGTGAACTGGACGTTCTCCCCGGTGGTGGACATCGACGTAAACTTCCGCAACCCCATCACCAACGTCCGCACCTTCGGCAGCGACCCGGAGCGGGTGCTGGCCAACGCCAGCACCTTCGTCCGCACCATTCAGAAATACGGCGTGGCCGCCTCCTGCAAGCACTATCCCGGAGACGGGGTGGACTTCCGGGATCAGCACCTCCACCCCACCTACAACGACCTGTCCGCCGAGGACTGGTTCGCCACCTTCGGCAAAATCTACCAGACCCTCATCGACGAGGGGCTCATGAGCATTATGGTGGGGCACATCGTTCAGCCCAACGTCATTAAGGCGGTGAACCCCCAGGCCACTGAGGCCGACCTGCTCCCCGGCAGCCAGTCCAGGGAGATGCTCACCGGCGTGCTCCGGGAGCGCTTCGGGTTCAACGGGGTCATCATCACCGACGCCACCATTATGGGCGGCTACACCATGA
>JAJPXB010000059.1 GCA_021205695.1 Clostridiales bacterium | reverse complement strand
TTACGAATAAACTTTTTCCCTTTTCTCAGTCTCACATCATTGACAAATGGACAATCACTGAACATGGAGGACGTGTTGACAAATCTTGCCAACTGTGCTCCCTACCTGATCGGGTTTGGCGTGGTGGCCGTTGTGACAATCATCGTCATGATCGCGGTCCGGAAGCAGCCCCAGGGAAAGAAATTTCTCATCCGCTGCTCCTCCGGCGTGGCCATCGTTTTGGCCCTGCTGATCTGCGTCAACCTAATCTGCGTCATCCCCATGTCGTCCATTCTGGAGCTGGTTTCCGGAGAGGGAACGATCAGCGACGAGTCCGTTGAGGAGGCCAGCGCCCTGTGCATTGACCTTGCCGAAGAGGGAATCGTCCTGGAACAGAACGACGATGACCTGCTGCCGCTGAGCAGCGGCTCCAACCTGAACGTGTTCGGCTGGGGTTCGATTGACCCGGTCTACGGCGGCACCGGCTCCGGCGCCCTGTCAGACGCCATGGAGAAGGTCACTCTGCTGGAGGGTCTGGAGAATGCCGGACTGAATTTGAATACCGAACTCAGCGACTTCTACAGTGCCTACTGCGCCGAGCGGCCTGAGCTGGGCTACGGCGACCATTACTGGACGCTGCCCGAGCCTCCCGCCGACACCTACACGGATGAGCTGATCGAAAACGCCAAGGAGTTCTCCGATACCGCCATGATCGTTATCAGCCGGATCGGCGGCGAGTTCGCCGACCTCCCCACTGATATGGCAGTCACCCGCGAGGCTGACTCGCTGGAGCACTATGAGGACAACTCCACGGAGTACCAGGACTTCCCGGACGGGACCCATTACCTGAGCCTGAGCCAGACGGAGAAGGACATGATCGACCTGGTCTGCGCCAACTTTGACAACGTCATCCTGGTCTATAACAGCGCCAACACGCTGGAGCTGGGCTTTGTGGACGACTATGAGCAGATCAAGAGCGTGATCTGGTGCCCCGGCCCCGGTCAGACCGGCTTTACCGCCCTGGGCGAGATCGTGACCGGCGCGGTCAACCCCTCCGGCAAGGCAACGGATACCTTCGTCTACGACCTGACCGCGACCCCCTATTTCAACAACATCGGCGAGTTCGCCTATGAAAATGCCGACGAGTTTGGCTATGAGGCCACCGGCACGTTCACCTATGGCACTACGACCCCTCACTTCGTGGACTATGTGGAGAGCATCTATGTGGGCTACAAGTTCTATGAAACCGCAGCGGAGGAGGGGCTGATCGACTACAGCTCCACGGTACAGTACCCCTTCGGCCATGGCCTGAGCTACACCACCTTTGAGCAGACCATGAGCGACCTCGAGATCGCCGCAGATGGGACGATCAGCTTTGACGTGACCGTCACCAACACCGGCACTGTGGCCGGCAAGGACGTGGTGGAGGTCTATTACACGCCTCCCTATACCAACGGCGGCATTGAAAAGGCCTCCGTGAACCTGGTGACCTTCGAAAAGACGGACACACTGGAGCCCAGTGAAAGCGTCACGATCACCATCTCCTTCAACGAGGAGGACATGGCCTCCTTTGACTCCTATGTCAACGGCTGCTATGTGCTGGAAAACGGCGACTATTCCATCTCCATCCGTTCCGACTCCCACACCGTTCTGGATGAGCGCACGTTCACGCTGGAGGACACCATCGTCTATGACGAGGACAACGCCCGTACCTCTGACGAGGTCGCCGCTGTGACCTCCTTCAGCTTTGCAGAGGGCGAAGTGACTTATCTGTCCCGTGCAGACGGCTTTGCCAACTATGACGAGGTCACCGCCGCCCCCTCTGAGGACGCCTATCAGATGTCCGATGAGATCAAGGCGACCTTCTACAACACCGGAAACTGGAACGCAGAGGACTTCAACGACGACAGCGATGTCATGCCGACCACCGGCGCCAACAACGGCGTGGAGCTGGCAGACCTGCGGGGACTGGACTATGACGATCCCCTGTGGGACGATCTGCTGGACGAGCTGACGGTGAGCGAGATGGATAACCTGATCGCCCTCGGCGGCTACGCCACCATCGAGATCTCCAGCATTGGCAAGGTCTCCACCAACGACTGCGACGGCCCGGCAAACATCTCCAACAACTTCACCGGCCTGGCCTCCATCGGCTTCCCGTCCGAGGTCATCATCGCCTCCACCTGGAACACCGAGCTGGCGGAATCCTATGGCGACAGCATCGGCACCATGGCAAACGAGATGGACGTCTCCGGCTGGTATGCCCCCGGCATGAACTGCCACCGCTCCGCCTTTGACGGCCGGAACTTTGAGTACTACTCTGAGGACGGCGTGCTGGCCGGCAAGATCGCCGCAGCCTCCATCACCGGAGCGCAGTCGCATGGCGTATACGCCTATGCCAAGCACTTCGTGCTCAACGACCAGCAGACCTGCCAGGCAGAGATGCTCTGCACCTGGACCACCGAGCAGGCGCTGCGTGAGATTTACATGCGGCCCTTCGAGCTGGCGGTCAAGGAAGGCGGCTGCAAGGCCATCATGTCCTCCTGGAACTACATCGGAAACCAGTGGGCTGGCGCCTGCTCCAGCTCCCTCCAGACTGTTCTGAGAGGCGAATGGGGCTTCCAGGGTATGGTCATCACGGACGGCTTCCACTATTGGGGCTACATGAATGCTGACCAGGCGATCCGCAACGGCAGCGATCTGATGCTGAAGAACTACGATGTGGAGACCAACCATGTGTCTGATACCACCAGCGCCACCGGCGTTCTCGCCATGCGGAACTCGGCCCACAACATTCTCTACACCGTAGTGAACAGCCGGGCCTATGATCCTGACAATCTGAACGGCGGCCTGTCCACCTGGAAGGTTATACTGATTGTTGTGGATGTCCTGGTCGCCATCGTGCTGGTCGTCCTGGAGGTCCTGGCAATTCGAAAGAGCAGGAAGCTCAGCAAGCAGTAAGCCTGCCGCTGCACTGTGGAAATGTATATAGTTGCTTCCCTATAGCCCTGTGCGTTTCCACATCATTTCAGCCCTCCCGCCAGCGATGGCGGGAGGGCTGAATCTGTTCAGGGAACCATACAGCCGCCCCTGTTTCCGGTACTATAGGGGAAATGGGGCGGCTGTGTGAGACAGTGAAAGAGAGACGCCCTGGACAGGCCCGGCCGTCCTCATAAAAACGGAGCTCCCCCGGCGACAAGTGGCGAGGTGGTGCTGTCTGTCACAACAACACGACCGTCCCGTAGATTGCAAATATAATTTCTGCAAATAAGACGATGGCCCATCCCACCACCATCACAACTACAAACAGATCGCTGAGGTAATTGATAGGGCTGGAATCAAGAACCCTGGTGATCTTACTTGCCAGTCGCTTCGCCATCGCCCGTCGTCTCTTCCGTAATTTCCGTGTTCACGGCAGCGGCGTCGATACAGGCCTCAGAAATGATGTAGGTGACGATACTGACCAGGGAAGTGACTGCGCCGGCCACGTTCGTGATCGTGTCGCTGTCCGTTCCGAAGGCCAGGGCCACACCCACGATGACGCCTACGACCGCTGCCCAGAATTTTCTGCTTGTCAGTTTGCTGATAATTGCATCCATTTTGAATTCCTCCCTTTCACTAAATAAGGCCCAGCTGGCCAAAGAACCAGCCGACGAGGGCGCTGACAAGGGCTGTGAATACGATTTTCACCGCGCCGCGCCATTTCTGCCCATCCCTGTCCTCCAGGGTCTTCAGACGAACGCCCTGCGCCGTCAGCTCTTTGCAGATTGTCTCGAGACTTCTCTGAATGTCGTGGATACTGGTGATGATTGCGCGGTTCTCCTTCACTTCGTTTTCCAAGTCGCTCAGCCTCTTGTTCTGCCGATTGTTTTCGTCGGCGATCCTGGAAAATTCGGCCTCAATCGTCCGCCGAAACTCCTCATGTTCTCTGGTGTTGATCGGAATAGGAGTCGGTGTCTCCATTCTCATCCCTCTCTTTCCTGCGCGGAGCGCTCTCCTTCGCCATTTCCCGGCTAATCACCTGGTCGAGCTGGACGTGCGCCACCTCGATACACAACTGGATGATTACCAGAGGCAATCCGCAGGTGTTAATCAGCTGGGTCAGCTGTTCCTGAAATTTTTTGGTATTACTGGTCAGGCCCATCTCTTACTCCTCATCCGCAGTCCAGCCATAGACGCCGGGCTCCCACACATTGTTGTCAATGTCGGAGGTCCAGGTCTTGCCGTTATGCGTTACACGGTCTCCCTTCATGTAGGGGTTGGTGCTGTCCGGCTGCACCCACTCGCCCACCTCAGAGCCGCCCTGTCCGGGCAGTACCTCCGCAAACAGGCTCGGCGCAGCGTCCGGTGTCCAGTCCTCCTGACTGGTGTGGGCCTGTAAGACGGTGTAGACCGTCCCGCCGTACTGCACCTTTGTCCCGCTTTCATAGGCGGTTCCTGCTTCCCACGCCGGGAACAGGGTAGGGACTTCCACCGCCGTGCCGTCATCCAGGCTCTGGACTGCCGTCTCAATGGCTGCCCGGTACTTTTGTGCTTCTGCTCGTGTCATGCCGTCTCACCTCCCACGATAATGCTCATAGCCTCTGCATCGCTTATCTCATCGCTCTCCACCTTTGTCCACTGGAGGGACAGGTTCTCCTGGTTCAGAATGGAGAATGCCGCAGGGTTTTCCACCTGCTGCCCGAAAAGCACATCCTCGCCCCATTCCTCCAGGTAGTTGCTGGCGACGATAGTCAGCTCCAGCCCCTCGTCCGGCACGATGTTGTCCCCCACATAGAGGGCAGCGCCGTTCTTGTCATAAAATGCCATACTTACCTCCTCCTCAGTAGACCGCGACCCAGTTTACACCGGTGTTGGTGGTATTCGTGCGGGTGACGTAGATAGTGGTTCCGCCAGACGTGCTTCCATAGACCGATACGCCTGTCACCTCTTTGCCGGGACTGGAGGAGACTGCGGTCGCAGTCACGAAGGGCGTCCCCTGAAAGCCCGAATATTCCACCGGGCTGCCGGTAGGTGTGTTCGCCGCAGAGGGAGTGATGGTAAGATTTCCACGCTGAACGCACTTCACCGATACCTGGTTTTCCCCGTGACAGATAGTGCCAAATACCGTAAGCGTGCCGGCAACGTCGCAATCCTCCGGACCATAAAGGGACGAAATGCCATTGTCAAGCCCTCCCGCATCACCGACTTTCCAAAACCGCATCCCGATCCCCGCCGCCTGTTCAAAGTACCACCTTTGCGCCGCATCTTCGTCGTAGCCATACCCGTCCAGATAGCCCGCGTTGAATCTGACGTAGGTGTCGGCGGTCACCGCAGAGACGATCTGTCTGTCGCCCAGATAGATGCCTGCGCCGTCCTCCTCCGGACTGCCTGATGCCAGGCCTCTGTAGATGGCATTTTGTCCGACGGTGAAACCGCCGATGGTGCCGTCTCCACAGGTGATGCTGCCGGAAAAATCCCCGGTAGCCCCCTTAATGGTCGCTCCGGTGATGGTGCCCGTGGCGGTGATGTCCTGGGCAAAGAGGTCGGTAACGTTGATCCGGTCAGCGGTCACCGAGTTTGCCACCAGCACCGAGCCGTCGATGGCGGTCTGGTACTGCTCCTCCGTCAGTTCGGCGGCGGTCAGCCCGCCGGCCGTGGCGTTGATCTCGTAGAACAGCCCGTCCGCCCCGGTGAGGATGAGCTTGTCCGCCGTCAGCGTTCCCGCCTGGATCACATCCCCCACGATGGTCACGCCGGTCAGATACCTGGTGGCGTTGATCTCCACGCCAGAGAGGGTGTCCGTGACGATGCCGCCCCGCACCAGCAGATCCTGGAGATAGGCCTTATCCGCGAACAGATTTTGGAAGCTGGCCATATCCGCCGTGTACCGCTCCAGGGCGGTGGTGGCAGGGCCCTTGTAGCTGGCCGAGCTGTCCGACTCTGCACTGCCGTAAGCAGAGAGCTTCGTCTGGAAGCCCCCGTCGTAGGTGTGCTCCACGTTCATGACCGGGAAGGTGTAGCAATCGCCGGCCAGATCAGTGACGGTGATGATATCTCCCGGCTCCAGCCGCAGATCACCGGCCACGGTCACCTCTCCCGGCCGATAGGTAAACCCCTCCAGCCCGGCCCACACGGTCTCCAGCGTCGCCTCGGTCATATAGGGGTCGGTGAGCGAGATGCCGCTGCCGCCGGTCCCGGCGGAGAGCTGGTCGTCCTCTCCGGAGCCGGTGGACACCGTCAGGCTGGCGAGGACGTAGTCATAGTCCTTCCGGGTGAAGCCGCCGCTGTAATAGTCCTCCGGGCCGACAGCCGCATCTGCGGCGGAGAACCACCGAAGGACGAGCACGCCCTCCCGGTCAAACAGGGCGTTGCGCCCCAGCAGTGCCGCCATATACCCCGCCATTTCCCGGCAGGTGTAGCCGGAGGACACCCCGCTGACTGCCGCGTCGTTCAGCCCAGATACGTCCCCCAGCGCCACTCCCGCCTGGTCGCAGATGTCCGCCAGCACCTCCAGGGCGGTGGTAGGGGCCGGGTCGGACGGATAGTACCCCGCCTCCATGGCCCAAATCATGGCGTCGGACGCCGTAATCTTTACCGTGCCCTCTCCCGTCTCCGGCGTCTCGAAGCGGAACCGGCCCAGACTGAGCCACGCCCCGTCCAGCTCCACCTCCGGGGTGACATACGCCCCCTCCAGCGCCGGAAGTCCGTCCCCGGCGAGGGACGCCGTCAGATAGGTTGCCACCGTACTCCCCAGGCTGGGCCCGGAAGTGCCGGAGCTGCACCCGGCGGTCAGGGTGAGCTGGGTGATCTCCTCCTCCAGGCAGGTGCCGCTGTCCAGCCGCAGCCGGAGAGGGACTCGCTCCTGCCCCTCGTAAGCAAATCCTGAAAGCAATTCGCCTCCCTCCTTTCATCTGCATTGTAGCGTAAAATCCCGTTTGCCGAAATGCAACAAAGATCATTTGACGGCCAAAAGGACATAAAAATCCTGCAAAGCTGCGCTTGTGCGCAACTTTGCAGGATAGAAGCTGTAATGAGAAGGGGAAAGGCTCAGCTCCGCTTCAGAGCGTGGGCTACGGCCTTGCCGACG
This sequence comes from Clostridiales bacterium, assembly GCA_021205695.1. GTDB lineage: Bacteria > Bacillota > Clostridia > Oscillospirales > Oscillospiraceae > Onthomonas. The sequence continues at coordinate 48,593 of JAJPXB010000059.1, read as the reverse complement.
CCGCCGCCCACGATGGCCCCGGTGATCCACTCCACCAGGCCCTGGACGCCCACGGACAGGATGACGAACATCAGCGGGCCGGAGGCCCCCAGGGTGCCCACCAGGGTCTGGACGTAGTCAGAGGTGTAGAAGAACCAGACGATATACCCCATAAACAGCAGAGTGTTGAGCAGGGGACACAGAAGCCCGGTGGCAAAATAGCAGACCGTATCTGTCCGGTCGATTTTTTTCAGCCCCCGGAAAATCCAGCCGGTGAGCGCTCCCACCAGCGTTCGGGTGCCCACGCACAGGATGAAGGTGGAGACGGGGCTGAGCTGGAAAAAGGCTCCGGTCATGAGAGAGGCCCCGGTGACTGCGTCGTAGAAGCTGGTGAAGCCGTAAATCAGGCCCAGGACCGCCCCGGCCAGCGGCCCGGAAATCATGGCGCCGATGGCGATGGGGATCATGGAGAAGGTCATTACCAGGGGCCCCACCGGGATGCTGGCCAGTCCGGTGAGCTTCATCACCAGGATAATGGCGATAAGCAGGGCGACCTCTGTCAGATAGCGTACCTTGTCGTTGCTGCGTTTCATAACTGTTACCTCCTGCTGCCGTTCCGCCCTCTGTCGGATACAGCGCAAAAATGATGTGCCGCCGCTGTTGTTTTTCAGGCGTCGCCGCATAAATCGGCAAGAGCAGCTGGCGAGAAATTTTGTGTCAGAAAAAGGTGCAAAAGCGCAGACGTACTGGATGTACGTTAAGCTTTTGCTAACGCATTTCTGGCGCAAAATAGCTGCCAGATGCCGTAGACGCATTTATGCGGTGATGCCTAGGCTCCTGCCGTCCGCACCGGGTACAGCGGAGCACTCACAACAGCATTGGCCGTCGGGAGAACCCGACGGCCATCATTATAGAGGAGACAGAGAAAATTTGCAACCGTATTTTTGCAGCCGGACAGCGGCCTTACAAAATCCGGTCTGTCACCGGCGGCTCCATGCGCAGATCGTCCAGATAGTGGTACAGGGGGAGCAGAAGCTCCCACCCCTCGACCACGGCGTCTGCCAGCTCCGGCGAACAGAACAACTCGTCAGGAGGGCACTCACGGACAAAGCTGAGGGACTTCCGGTTGTACCAGCCGTCCAGCAGGGGGGAGACGCTGCCCTTGGGCCGCTTGTACGACTGCCCCTGCAGAACAAACGTGTCCTGGCGCTGGAAGTCCCGAACCAGCTTTTCCAGCGCCTCCGGCTCCCTGCGGATACGGCGGCGGTAGACCTCCATGTCCGTGGGCGTTCCCCAGTATCCCAGACCGTAGCCATAGCCCTGGCGGGAGACCTCGAACCAGAGGGAGGGGATCCCGTGCCAGTCCTCATCCCGGTCATGGGGCCGCTCCAGGGAGAGCCAGAGGTGATCCTTGTATGGCCCGCCGCCGTGGAGCCGCCGGGCGTCCCGGTAGATGCGGGTGACGTGAAGGTTGACCAAAAGCGCCGGGTGCCGTTCCAGTATCCGGTCATATACCGTCCGTCCCAGCGCCTGCATGGGCTGGTAGAGATAGGCCAGGTACTCCTCCTTGTGGGCGTTGAACCAGCTCCGCTCGTTGTTCAGCGCGATCCCCCAGAGAAACTGGAGGGTCTCGTCGGAAAAGCCTTGAAACATCAGTATTTCGCTCCTTATCTAAAACAGGCCCCAGGGACGGAGAAGCTCCGCCCCTGGGCAATGAATCACTGTGCGCCGCTGCTCAATTCCCCCTGGCGACGACCTTGTTCCGGGCCTTATAGTAGCTGTACGCTTCCTCCGTGGAGGAGATGAGATTGCCGTCCCCGTCGTACAGCTCCCGATAGGTCTGCACCTTGTAGCCGGTGTAGGGAGTGGTGATGACCTTGCTCTCCCCGGAGGAGAGACTGCTGTCGGTGGTATAGGTGGTGGAATAGGGGATGGTCTCCAGGGTCTTGCTGACGATCTTTACCGTGATGTCGTCCGTCTTGGTTCCATAGATGCTCACGGTGAGCTTGCCGCCGGAATAGCTGGTGACGATCTTGATGGGATAGTCGGTGTTGTTGGCAAACTCAAACTCCGGGCCGCCCCAGGAGACGGTGGCGTCCAGGCCCAGACCGATGTAGCTGGAGGCGTAGGTGTGATTGGTTCGGGTGACGATCTCCAGGTTGGCGTAGAGACAGGCGGCGTACAGGGTGGAGGAGGTCTGGCAGATGCCGCCGCCCACCTCCTGGACCGTCTCTCCGTTGTTGTAGGCGGGGGCTGCGGAGAAGCCCCGGGCGGTGGTGCGCTCGCCCACCGTATCGTTGTAATTGAAGATGTCCCCCGGCAGCAGAATGGTGCCGTCGCAGAACTGAGCGGAGAGCTTCACGTTGCTCACCCGACCGGAGGAGCCGGTGACGGTGGTGGTATAGCTCCCCAGCACATCGGCAAACAGATTTTCCTCCAGATTTTCCGTGGTGATGTCCGGCTCGGTATAGACCAGGTCGATCGTCACCTGGCTGCCTGCCTCGGCGGATGCCAGCGCCTGAGCGGCGGCATCCACGTCGAAGGACACGCCGTCCGTGGAGGCGACGATGGCATAGTCGTTGTCCGGGTCCAGGGTGGCGTTGACCGGCTCCACATAGATCTGGTCGTAGATGGCCTGAATATCCAGCTCGGCGATCTCGCTGGAGAGGGTGGCGCAGTCCACCGTATGCTCCTCCGGCCAGTCGCCGGAGTTGACCAGGCTGGCCACCTGTGTGGTCAGCGTGTCCACATCCGCCACGACGCCGGCGCTGCCCTTGGTGATGACCACGCAATCGTCCTCAATGACATAGGTGGTTTCCACAGCGGTGTCTACCGCCTCAATGCCGGTGGCCTGGATGAGGGATTTCAGCGTCTCCGTGTCGGTGAGCGTGGGGGAGACGGTGACGACCTGCTCCTCCACGTTTCCCATCTGCACCTGGAGCCACTCCCAGCCCCGGGTGAGAAAGTCCCCGTGGCCCAGCTCCATGGCCTCGTCCAGGGCGTCGCTGTAATCCCAGGTCAGGAGGTTCTGCGCCTCGTCCCAGATAGTGACGCTGTAGGTCTCTCCCGCCAGGAGGATGTCCACTGTCTGGCCCCTGTAGGCATCCGCTATGGCCCCGTCCACGGCGGCGGTGGCCTCTTCCCGGGTCATGCCCTGGATGTCTACCCCCTGGATGGTCACGTCCCCAATGACGGCGTCCTGCTCCACCCGCATACACAGGTAGAGATAGACGGCGAAAATCAGAGCGACGAGAAGGAAGATCAGGATCAGCACCGCCTTGAGCGCAGTGTGTTTTTTCCTTTTTGGTTCGGCTTTTTTCGCCCGACCAGGCGCAGTTTTTGTATTGTTCGCCATTATATGCCTCCCAGGCCAGACCGACCTGCCCCGGGGCAGGCGGTAGATTTTGCCATCGCTTTTGGTATCCTACTCAGTATAGCGAATCCGGAGCGAAAATTCAAGGCCGATACCGCTGCTGAAACCTTGCAAATTCTGAATTCTGTTGTTATAATACCGTCAGACAAAAACGCAGTCCGGGCGGCTGGCCGTGCAACGGTCCAGGATATGACTGAGTCCAAGGGTATTTTGCCGATCCTGGGCGCAGACTAGCCGTTGAAAAAATTGCAAAGGCGTTGCGACACAGATCCGCCAGCCCCGGGACGCATCCGCGCCGCAATGCCAGGAAACAGGAAACGCTCGCCGCTTCCTGTTTGCTCTGTGTGCGGACGGCAGAGGGACGAGGGGCGGCCGGATACAAAACGGCTGCTTTTCAAAAACAAAATATGCCCTGGAGGGAAAGCACTATGCGCTACTTTATCGGAATAGACATTGGTGGGACCAACATTGCCGTGGGCGTCGTGGATGAAAAGAAAAATATGCTGAAAAAGCTCAGCGTCCCCACCGGGGCGGATCGAAAGGCGGAGGATCTGATCGACGATATGGTGGCCTCTGTGCGGGCGGTGCTGGAGCTGGCGGGGATGAGCCTGTCAGAGATCAGCTCCATCGGCATCGGCGTGCCGGGAGCGGTGACGCCGGAGGGCAACGTGATCCAGGCGGTGAATCTGGGCTGGAAAGACCTGGCCCTGAGAGACATCATGTCCTCCCGGCTGGGACTGCCCGTCTACCTGGGCAACGATGCCGACTGCGCCGCCCTGGGCGAAGTGGTCGCCGGGAGCGGAGCCAACTGCAACAGCGCCCTGATGATCACCCTGGGCACCGGCATCGGCGGCGGTTTTATCGTCAACGGCAAGATCTTCTGCGGCTGCACCGGACAGGGCACCGAGCCGGGACACTTTACCTTCTGCTACGGCGGGGAGCTGTGCGGCTGCGGCAAGCGGGGCTGCTTTGAGGCGTACACCTCCGCCACGGCGCTTATCCGCCAGACCCGCCGGGCCATGGAGAAGAACCCTGATTCCAAAATGTGGGCCCTGGTGGACGGAGATATCGATAAGGTGGACGGAAAGGTCCCCTTTGACGCCGCCAAGCTGGAGGACGGCACCGCCCGGGCGGTGGTGGCGCAGTACATCGACTACCTGGCCATGGGTATTGCGGGCATTGTGGATACCTTCCGTCCGGAGCTGGTTATCATGGGCGGCGGCATCTGCAACCAGGGGGACTACCTGATGATCCCCCTGAACGAGGGCATCCGAAAGTACTCCTTCGCCGCAGATGCGTTCCCGCCCCCTCCCGCCGTCCGGGCCACTCTGGGAAACGACGCCGGCATCATCGGTGCGGCGGCCCTCCAGATGTCTTTGGAGAAGAAGTAAAAAGGGACTCTGGCAAAATGACCCTGTGGTCGACAGGGCCTTTTTGCCGTTTTGGCGTGTTTTTTCCCGCAGCCTGCGTCTCTCCCTTGCGAAACGGGCAAAATAATACTATAATGACCTTATCACGGAAGCTTGCATTCCACACCGAAAGGAATTGAGGATAGATGAAGAGAAAGATCCTGCTGGGCGGCGCCTGGCCCTATGCCAACTACTCCCTCCATGTGGGCCATCTTGCGGCCCTTCTCCCCGGCGACGTTCTGGCCCGGTATTTCCGGCAGCACGGAGACGAGGTGATCTATGTCTCCGGCTCCGACACCCACGGCACCCCCATCACCCAGCGGGCCAGAAAGGAGGGGACTACGCCTTCCGCCATCGCCCACAAATACCACGAGGAGTTTGTCAGGGCGTTTGAGGCCATGGATTTCTCCTATGACCTGTATACCGCCACCTTCACGGACTATCACGAGGAGCATGTCCGCCAGATGCTGGTGGAGATGTACAACAACGGCTATCTCTATGAGAAGGAGAAGCAGCAGGACTACTGCGAGACCTGCGGCAAGTTCCTGGCAGACCGGGAGATCACCGGCCTCTGTCCGGTCTGCGGCAAGCCCGCCAAGGGCGATCAGTGCGACCACTGCCTGACCTCCTTCGACCCGGAGGAGCTGAAGGACAAGCACTGCATCATCTGCGGCAACCCCACTGTCCAGCGCCCCAACCATGAGATGGTGTTCGCCCTGTCCCGGTTCCAGAACAAGCTGGAGGACTACTACAGGAAAAACAGCCCCGCCTGGCGCACCAATGCGGTCAACGAGACGAAAAAGTATCTGGAGCAGGGCCTTCCGGACCGGGACGCCACCCGGAGCCTGGAGTGGGGCATCAAGGTCCCCTTCGAGGGCTATGAGGACAAGCGAATCTATGTCTGGTTCGAGGCGGTGATGGGCTATCTCACTGCCGGGATGAAGGTGGCCGAGGAGCGGGGCATCGACTTCGATGCATTCATGAAGGACGGCGACGACCTCATCACCTACTATATCCACGGCAAGGACAACATCCCCTTCCACACGGTGATTTTCCCCGCGCTGATTATGGCCATGGAGAAGGGCTGGCAGTGCCCCAAGATGATCGTCTCCAGCGAGTATGTCAAGCTGGGCGAGGACAAGATGTCCAAGAGCAAGGGCAATCTGGTGACCATCCAGGAGCTGGCCGACCAGTTTGACTCGGACAGCATCCGCTTCTTCTTTACGGTGAACAACCCGGAGCGTCGGGATATCAGTTACAGTGAGGACGAGCTCATCGCCGCCCACAACAAGTTCCTCTGCGGGGCCTTCGGCAACTTCGTCAACCGGAACGTCTCCTTCCTGAAGAAAAAATTCAAGGGCGCCGTACCCGCCGGAGCGGTGGACCCGGATATCCAGGCCCAGACGCAAAAGATGTACGACGAGATCGGCGCGCATTTGGAGGCGGGGGAGCTGCGGGCCGCCGCCGAGCAGATGCTCCAGTATATCCAGGACGCCAACAAGTACTACGACGCCCAGGCTCCCTGGACGCAGGTAAAGGCGGAGGACAAAACTGCCTTCAACAACACTACCGCCACCTGTATGTATATCATTGCCAATATGTCCAACCTCCTGAACCCGGTGCTGACCCGGGGCTGCGCCAGGCTCCGCACTATGCTGGAGCTGCCGGAAACGCCCACCTGGAGCCCCATCAACATCAAAGAGGGCCTGGTGCTGGGCGACTGTCCCATCCTGTATCAGCGGCTGGAGACGAAGGAGAGCTGAGCCCAACAGCAGCAAAATCCGACAGCCCCCGTTTTGCCTGGCAAAAACGGGGGCTGTTCCTGTAATACGGGAGAAAATAAAATCCTGTGACTCCATAATCCGGAGCCACAGGATTTTTTACGGAAGGAGGGATTATTCCTCGATGAACAGGTCGCCCTCGCCGCCCTCGTCGTCGGAGAGCGCGTCCTCGGCGACAGCGGAGAACGCGTCCACCGCAACGGGCTGGCGCTCCTCAGCGGAGGAGGCGTCCTCCGTCTTGTTGTCGGAGCCGTCCTCGTCGGGGATGGGGTCCTCTATCCGGAACTCGTCCAGGCCGGTGCCGGCGGGGATGAGCTTGCCGATGATGACGTTCTCCTTCAGGCCGCGGAGGTGATCCACCTTGCCATAAATGGCGGCCTCGGTGAGCACCTTGGTGGTCTCCTGGAAGGAGGCGGCGGACAGGAAGGAGTCGGTGGCCAGGGAGGCCTTGGTGATGCCCAGCAGCAGACGGGTGCTGGTGGGGAGCACCAGGGGCGTGCCGTCCTCATGGGTCTCGCCGGCGTCGATGCGGGCCTGGACGGCGGCAACGGCGTCGTCAAAGGCGGTCAGGTTGATGGTGGAGCCGGAGAGCAGGTCGGAGTCACCCGCCTCCTCCACACGCACCTTCCGCATCATCTGGCGGCAGATGACCTCGATGTGCTTGTCGTGGATGTCTACGCCCTGGCTGCGGTAAGGCTTGAGCACTTCCTTGACCAGATACTCGTGGAGCGCGTGGATGCCCCGGATGCGAAGCACGTCCTGGGGATAGAGCGCGCCGGGCACCAGCTGGAAGCCCTTTTCCACATAGTCCCCATCCTTGACCAGGATCTGGGCATGGGGCAGCATATAGCTGACCACAGCGCCGTCGTCGCCGGTGATGTCCACGCTGGTGAGCGTGCCCTTGTTGACGTTGCCCACCTTTACGTGGCCGCTGATCTCCGCCAGCTGCGCCATCTTCTTGGGACGCCGGGCCTCGAACAGCTCCTCCACACGGGGAAGACCCTGGGTGATATCGCCGCCGGCCACGCCGCCGGTGTGGAAGGTACGCATGGTCAGCTGGGTGCCGGGCTCACCGATGGACTGGGCGGCGATGATGCCCACCGCCTCGCCGATGCCCACCCGCTCCTGGGTGGCCAGGTTCAGGCCGTAGCACTTGGAGCAGACGCCGTTCCGGGCCTGACAGGTGAGGACGCTGCGCACCTTGACCTCGTGGATGCCGTGGGCCTCCAGGGTCTTGGCGTCCGCCTCCATGAGGATGGTCTCGGTGTCGAAAAGCACCTCGCCGGTCTCCGGGTCGGTGATGGGCGCGCAGGCGTAACGTCCATTGATGCGCTCGCCAAAGGTCTCGATGACCTGGCCGTTTTCGGAGATCTCATAGACGCTGATGCCGTCGTCGGTCTGGCAGTCCTCCTCCCGGACAATGACCTCCTGGGAGACGTCCACCAGACGGCGGGTCAGATAGCCGGAGTCGGCTGTCCGCAGGGCGGTGTCCGCAAGGCCCTTCCGGGCGCCTCTGGAGGAGACGAAGTACTCCAGGACAGACAGGCCCTCGCGGTAGTTGGCCTTGACGGGGATCTCGATGGTCTTACCGGCGGTGTTGGCTAGCAGGCCGCGCATGCCGGCCAGCTGACGGATCTGGGCCTGGGAGCCACGGGCGCCGGAGTCCGCCATCATGAAGATGGGGTTGTAGCGGTCCAGGTTGTCCGTCAGCGCCTTGGAGACGTCGGCGGTGGTCTTTTCCCACTCCTTGACCACCAGGCGATAGCGCTCGTCGTTGGTCAGGAAGCCCCGGCGGTACTGGTTTTCGATCTTGACCACCAGCTTCTCCGTGTCGGACACCAGCTGGTACTTGGCAGGGGGGATGGACATGTCGTAGATGGAGACAGTCAGGGAGCCCACAGTGGAGTAGTGATAGCCCTGGGCCTTGATGTCGTCCAGCATGGTGGCGGAGATGGCGAAGCCGTGCTTCTGAATGCAGGCCTTGATGATCTTGCTCAGCAGCTTCTTGCCGCACACCTCGTTGACCTCGGGAATGAGGGCGGTCTCCGGATTCGTCCGGTCCACCAGACCCAGATCCTGGGGCACCTTGGAGTTGAAGATCAGACGGCCGGCGGTGGTGCGCACCATCCGGGTGATCTCCTGACCGTTGCAGACGCCGGTGCGCCGGACCAGGATCGGCTCGTGGAGAGTCAGATCGTCGAAGTTCACCGGGTCGGACAGGTCGATGGTGCGCTCCAGCTCCTTGGGACGGCGGAGCATGGCCTCCTCATAGGCCAGCAGCGCCTCGTTGTCGTCATAGAAAGTCTTATAGACCTCCACCGGCAGCTCACCCTTTTCGGCGGCCTCGGCGGCCAGGGCGGCGGTGGTGCGGATCCAGGGCTGATAGCGGCTGGTGTCCGGGTCGCGCACCCAGACGGTGTCGTCATAGCGGACCTCCCCGGCGTCCAGGGCTCTGGCTGCGTCTGCGGCAGTCTCATAGCTGCGGGCGGGGTCGTTGAGGGGATCCTTCTCGTAGGTCAGGTAATAGGAGCCCAGCACCATGTCCTGGGTGGGGACGGTGACGGGGCCGCCGTCCTGAGGCCGCAGCAGGTTGTTGGCGGAGAGCATCAGGATACGGGCCTCAGCCTGGGCCTCGGCGGACAGAGGGACATGGACGGCCATCTGGTCGCCGTCGAAATCGGCGTTAAAGGGGGTGCAGACCAGGGGGTGGAGCTTGATGGCACGGCCCTCCACCAGCACCGGTTCAAAGGCCTGGATGGACAGGCGGTGCAGGGTGGGCGCGCGGTTGAGCATGACCGGGTGATCCTTGATGACGAAGTCCAGGGCGTCCCAGACCTCCGGCTTGCCCTTGTCCACCATCTTCTTGGCGGACTTGATGTTGTTGGCCACGCCGTCCTGTACCAGCTTCTTCATAATGAAGGGGCGGAACAGCTCCACGGCCATCTCCTTGGGCAGACCGCACTGATAGATCTTCAGCTCCGGGCCGACCACGATGACGCTGCGGCCGGAGTAGTCCACACGCTTGCCCAGCAGGTTCTGGCGGAAACGGCCCTGCTTGCCCTTGAGCATGTCGGAAAGGCTCTTGAGCGCGCGATTGTTGGCGCCGGTGACGGCCCGGCCACGGCGGCCGTTGTCGATCAGGGCGTCCACCGCCTCCTGGAGCATCCGCTTCTCGTTGCGGACGATGATGTCCGGGGCGTTGAGCTGCATCAGACGCTTCAGGCGGTTGTTCCGGTTGATGACCCGCCGATACAGATCGTTTAAGTCGCTGGTGGCAAAACGTCCGCCGTCCAGCTGGACCATGGGCCGGATGTCGGGGGGAATGACGGGAAGGGCGTCGATAATCATCCACTCCGGACGGTTGCCGGAGAGACGGAAGGCGTCCACCACTTCCAGCCGCTTGACGATCCGGGCCTTCTTCTGGCCGGAGGCGTTTTTCAGCTGGTTGTGGAGATCGGCGGAGAGCGCCTCCAGATCGATGTCCTGGAGCAGCTTCTTGATGGCCTCGGCGCCCATCCCGGCGTCGAAGTCGTCCTCATACTTCTCCCGCATATCCCGGTATTCCTTTTCGGTCAGGATCTGGTTCTTGACCAGGGGGGTGAAGCCGGGGTCGGTGACAATATAGTTGACAAAGTACAGCACCTTCTCCAGGATACGGGGGCTGATGTCCAGAATCAGGCCCATCCGGGAGGGGATACCCTTGAAATACCAGATGTGGGAGACGGGGGCGGCCAGCTCGATGTGGCCCATCCGCTCCCGGCGCACCTTGGAGCGGGTGACCTCCACGCCGCAGCGTTCGCAGATCTTTCCCTTGAAGCGGATCTTTTTATACTTGCCGCAGTGGCACTCCCAGTCCTTGGTGGGGCCAAAAATGCGTTCGCAGTACAGGCCGTCCCGCTCCGGCTTCAGGGTGCGGTAGTTGATGGTCTCCGGCTTTTTGACCTCGCCGTAGGACCATTCCCGAATCTGTTCCGGGGAGGCGACGGAAATTTTAATGGCGTCAAAATCAGGGCAGCTCATAGATAACGTCCTCCTCCTTATCAATCATCGTCCAGAGTATCGGCATCGTCCAGGAACAGCTCGCCCTCCTCGAAGGTGGGCGCCTCAGGAGCCTCGTCCTCGATGATGTTGCCCTCGGCATCCATCTCGCCGGTGGTGTAGCCGTTGGCGGCGTACTCCTGCTCGTTCTGGGGATAGTAATCGTCGTCAAAATCCTTGTCCCGGGTCACATAGCCGTCATCGTCGTCGTCCAGGTCACGCAGGTCGATGGTGTTGCCGTCCTTGTCCAGCACGCGCACGTCCAGACAGAGGGCCTGCAGCTCCTTCATCATGACCCGGAAGGATTCGGGCACGCCGGGCTTGGGGATGTTCTTGCCCTTGACAATGGCCTCGTAGGTGCTGACACGTCCGGTGACGTCGTCGGACTTGACGGTCAAAATCTCCTGGAGGGTGTAGGCGGCGCCGTAGGCCTCCAGCGCCCAGACCTCCATCTCGCCGAACCGCTGGCCGCCGAACTGGGCCTTGCCGCCCAGAGGCTGCTGGGTGACCAGGGAGTAGGGGCCGGTGGAGCGGGCGTGGATCTTGTCATCCACCAGATGGTGCAGCTTGAGGAAGTAGACATAGCCTACGGTGACAGGGTTGTCGAACCGCTGGCCGGTGCGGCCGTCATAGAGCCAGCTCTTGCCGTTTTCGTTCAGACCGGCCTGGCGCAGCAGGGCCTGGATGTCCTGCTCATTGGCGCCGTTGAAGATGGGGGTGGCCACCTTCCAGCCCAGGGCCTTGGCGGCGTAGCCCAGATGGACCTCCAGCACCTGACCGATGTTCATACGGGAGGGCACGCCCAGCGGATTCAGGACGATGTCCAGGGGGGTGCCGTCGGGCAGGAAGGGCATATCCTCCACCGGCAGGATGCGGGAGACCACGCCCTTGTTGCCATGGCGGCCGGCCATCTTGTCGCCCACGGAGATCTTCCGCTTCTGAGCGATATACACCCGGACGCACTGATTGACGCCGGGGCCCAGCTCGTCGCCGTTTTCACGGGTGAACACCTTCACGTCCACTACGATGCCGCTGGCGCCGTGGGGCAGCTTGAGGGAGGTGTCCCGCACCTCCCGGGCCTTCTCGCCGAAGATGGCCCGGAGCAGCCGCTCCTCGGCGGTGAGGTCGGTTTCGCCCTTGGGGGTGACCTTACCTACCAGGATGTCGCCTGCGGTGACCTCTGCGCCCACGCGAATGATGCCTCGCTCGTCCAGATCCTTCAGGGCGTCGTCGCCCACGTTGGGGATATCACGGGTGATCTCCTCGGGGCCGAGCTTGGTCTCCCGGGCCTCCAGCTCGTGCTCCTCGATGTGGATGGAGGTGAACACGTCCTCCTTCACCATCCGCTCAGAGAGCAGCACAGCATCCTCGTAGTTGTAGCCCTCCCAGGTCATAAAGCCCATGAGGATGTTCCGGCCCAGGGCGATCTCGCCGTTGCAGGTGGAGGGGCCGTCGGCCAGAGTCTCACGGTACTTCACCCGCTGACCGGCGGAGACGATGGGCCGCTGGTTGATGCAGGTGGTATGGTTGGAGCGCATGAATTTGGTCAGCTTGTAATCCTTCCGCTCGCCGGAGTCGTAGCGGACAGTGATGTGGGTGGCGTCCACCCGTTCCACCACGCCGTCGCCCTCGGCGAGGACGCAGATCTCGGAGTCCTGGCAGTTCTTATACTCCTGGCCGGTGGCCACGATGGGGGCCTCGGTGACCAGCAGGGGCACGGCCTGACGCTGCATATTGGCGCCCATCAGAGCGCGGTTGGCGTCGTCGTTTTCCAGGAAGGGGATCATGGCGGTGGCCACGGAGACCATCATCTGGGGGGACACGTCCATATAATCCACCATGGAGCGGTCTACGTCCAGGATATCGTTCTGGTGACGGCAGGTGACACGCTTGTTGGCCAGACAGCCGTTCTCGTCCAGGGGCTCAGTGGCGGGGGCGATGATATACTGATCCTCCACATCGGCGGTCATGTATTCCACCTCGTCCGTGATCCGGCAGGTCCCCTTTTCCACCTTGCGGTAGGGGGCCTCGATAAAGCCGTAGCGGTTCACCCGGGCATAGGAGGCCAGGTAGGAGATCAGGCCGATGTTGGGACCTTCCGGCGTCTCGATGGGGCACAGACGGCCATAGTGGCTGTAGTGGACGTCACGGACGTCGAAGGAGGCCCGCTCCCGGGACAGACCGCCGGGGCCGAGGGCGGAGATACGCCGCTTGTGGGTCAGTTCTGCCAGGGGGTTGGTCTGATCCATGAACTGGCTCAGGGGGGAGGAGCCGAAGAACTCCTTGATGGCGGCGGTGATGGGCCGGATGTTGATCAGGGACTGAGGGGTGACGATGTCCTGGTCCTGAATGGTCATCCGCTCCCGAATGACCCGCTCCATCCGGGTGAAGCCGATGCGGAACTGGTTCAGGAGCAGCTCGCCCACGCTGCGCAGGCGGCGGTTGCCCAGATGGTCGATGTCGTCCTTCTGGCCCACGCCGTAGGCCAGGCAGTTGAGATAGTTCACCGAGGCCAGGATGTCGTCTACGGTGATGTGCTTGGGCATCAGCAGGTCCAGACTGTCCGCCACGGCCTGCTTCAGCTCCTCGCCGGAATACTTGTCCAGCAGGTCTTTGAGGACGGAGACCCGCACCCGCTCGGTGACGCCCGCCTCGGCGGGGTCGAAGTCCACGAAGGAGGACATATCCACTACATTGTTGGCGAACACCTTGACGGTGACGCCCTCCACGTCGATCAGGGCCTCATTCACGCCCCGGGCGGCCAGAGCCTGCGCTCTTTCCCGGGTCAGCGTCTCGCCGGCCTCGGCCAGCAGCTCGCCCGTCCAGGGGTCGGCGATGGGTGCGGCCAGGGTCTGCCCGGACAGGCGGCGGGCGATGTCCAGCTTCTTGTTGAACTTGTAACGGCCCACCTCGGAGAGGTCGTACCGCCGGGGGTCGAACAGCAGGGCCTCCATCAGGCTCTCGCAGGAGTCCACCGTGGGGGGCTCGCCGGGACGCAGCTTGCGGTAGATCTCCAGCATGGCGTCCTCATAGGTCCTGCAGGGGTCCTTCTCCAGGGTGGTGACGATGCGGGGGTCCTCACCAAAGACGGCCAGGATCTCCGCATCGGTCTTGAGCCCCACCGCCCGGAGCAGGCAGGTGATGGGGATCTTGCGGTTCTTGTCGATGCGGACATAGAACATGTTGTTCAGGTCAGTCTCATACTCCAGCCAGGCACCCCGATAGGGGATGACGGTGGTGGTGTAGATGACGTTGCCCGCCTTGTCCTCGTCCCGGCCGTAATACATGCCGGGAGAACGGACGATCTGGGAGACGATGACACGCTCCGCGCCGTTGATGACAAAGGAGCCGCCCTGGGTCATCAGGGGGAAATCCCCCATATAGATCTCCTGCTCCTTGATCTCCTCCGTCTCCTTGTTGCGGAGGCGGACCCGGACCTGCAGGGGCTTGGAATAGGTGGCGTCCCGGGCCTTGCACTCCTCCACGTCATACTTGGGGGGCTTGTTCATGGAGAAGTCGATGAAGCTCAGCTCCAGATTGCCCGCATAGTCGGTGATGACGCCGACATCCTTAAAAACCTGCTTCAGACCCACGTCGAAGAACCATTGATAGCTCTTCTTCTGGATCTCCAGCAGATCGGGCATCTGGAGGATCTCGTCATGGCGAATAAAGCTCTTCCGCAGGGTGTTGCCGAAGTACACGTCTTTGACCATAGATGTTCTCACTCCCGTTACTTTGGTTAGAGTCAATATCTCTCATCGGGACGCAGGTGCGATACGCCCGGCACGGTTGCCAAATTCCACCAAACAGCCCTTGCACGACGGGGCGAACTGTGCTATCATGTACATAGTGGCGGAGAAGGCAGATTAGGGGATATAAATCCATAATAGCAATTAATTGTATAACAAAGAGGCCCCGGTGTCAAGGGGTTATTTTCCATCTGAGCGGAGCTTTTCCGTTCGGATTTTTTATTTGGATGAGAGAGGTGACGACCGTGCGCTATCCGAACCTGACAGAGGGCATCTTCCTGTCCCGGCCCAACCGGTTTGTTGCCCAGGTGCTGCTGGAGGGCAGGGAGGAGACTGCCCATGTGAAGAATACCGGCCGCTGCCGTGAGCTGCTGGTGCCCGGGGCCAGGGTGTGCCTGGTGCGGTCGGACAACCCCAAGCGCAGGACGGCCTATGACCTGGTGGCGGTGTGGAAGGGGGAGCGGCTGGTGAACATGGACGCCCAGGCCCCCAACCACATCCTGGAGGAGTATCTGCCCCGCTCGGGCCTGTTCGGACCCGGGGCGGCCATCCGCCCGGAATTTACCCACGGGGACTCCCGGTTTGATTTTCAGGTGGAGGATGGAGACGTGCGCCATCTCATAGAGGTAAAGGGGGTGACCCTGGAGCGGGACGACGTAGCCTATTTCCCCGATGCGCCCACAGAGCGGGGCGTCAAGCATATCCGGGGACTCATCCGGGCGCTGGACGAGGGTTTTACGCCCTGGCTCTGCTTCGTGGTGCAGATGGAGGGGATTCGGGCCCTGCGCCCCAATGACGAGACGCACCCCGCCTTTGGCGGGGCGCTCCGGGAGGCTCACGCCGCCGGGGTGCGTATCCTGGCCCTGGGCTGCCGGGTGGCCCCGGGGGAGGCGGAGATCGCCTATTCCATCCCTGTGGTCCTGTAGAACTTTCGAAAACGACGGAATCATAAATGGAAAATGCATAAAATCCAAAAATGAACGGCTATAAATTCATAATATCCGCCAAAAATGAATTTGCACTATTGACTTCCTGCAAAAATGTGGTAAACTGCATGACATCAGGGCAACGGGGCCAGAAATCAGACAGGATTTCCGGCCCCGTTCGCTTTGGAAGCTGCAGCAAGAGCGAGAACAGAACAGAGAGCGATCAACACAACGGCGTGTTTCCCGGGAGAGAACGGGGAACACGCCTCATTTTTTGGGAGGGAAAAGCAATGGACGAATCTACGATCCTGAGCATGATATCAGAGCAGACCTTCGGCGTCTGGTTCCTGATCGGAGCAGCGCTGGTGTTCTGGATGCAGGCGGGCTTTGCCATGGTGGAGACCGGCTTCACCCGCGCCAAGAACGCAGGCAATATCCTGATGAAGAACCTGATGGACTTCTGCATCGGCACGGTCATGTTTATCCTCATCGGCTTCAGCCTGCTGCTGGGCGAGGATATGCTGGGCCTGATCGGCAAGCCCGGGCTGGACATCTTTACCGCATATGAGAGCTTTGACTGGTCGAACTTCGTGTTCAATCTGGTCTTCTGCGCCACCACCGCCACCATCGTCTCCGGCGCTATGGCGGAGCGCACCAAGTTCCTCTCCTACTGCATCTATTCCGCCGTCATCTCCGGCCTGATCTATCCCATCGAGGCCCACTGGATCTGGGGCGGCGGCTGGCTGGCACAGCTGGGCTTCCACGACTTCGCCGGCTCCTGCGCCATCCACATGGTGGGCGGCATCTCCGCTCTCATCGGCGCGAAGCTCCTCGGCCCCCGTATCGGCAAGTTCAAGAAGGATAAGGACGGCGGCATCAAGGTGCACAGCTTCCCCGGCCACAGCCTGCCTCTGGGCTGTCTGGGCTGCTTCATCCTCTGGCTGGGCTGGTATGGCTTCAACGGAGCCGCCGCCACCTCTGTGGAGCAGCTGGGCTCCATCTTCCTGACCACCACCGTCGCCCCCGCCGTGGCCACCGTCACCTGCATGATCTTTACCTGGCTGAAGTACGGGAAGCCCGATGTCTCCATGTGCCTGAACGCCTCTCTGGCTGGCCTGGTGGCCATCACTGCCCCCTGTGACACCACCGACTGCCTGGGCGCCGCTATTATCGGCATTGTGGCCGGACTGCTGGTATGCTTCGGCGTGTGGCTGCTGGACTACAAGCTGCGCATCGATGACCCGGTGGGCGCTGTGGCGGTCCACTGCCTCAACGGTATGTGGGGCACCATCGCCGTGGGCCTGTTCTCCACCACCTCTGCCCCCGGAAATGATACCCTGGTGGGTCTGTTCTACGGCGGAGGCTTCAGCCTGCTCGGAACGCAGCTGCTGGGCTTGGTCGCGGTGGCTGCCTGGACGTCTGTGACCATTACCGTCACCTTCCTCATCATCCGGGCCTGTGTGGGTCTGCGGGTCACTCCCGAGGAGGAGATCGCCGGACTGGACAGCACCGAGCACGGCCTGCCCTCCGCCTATGCCGGATTCGACTTCACCGACCGGGATACGGACAGCGGCAGCATCGTCACCGGCGATGTGCCCATGAGCGCCGCCGTCCAGGTGGAGAGCGTCCAGCAGAGCGAGCCGGTGGCCGTCACCTCCGGTGCCTCCTATGGGGCCTACAGCAAGATCGTCATCGTCTGCCGTCAGAACCGGTTCGAGGCGATCAAGAGCGCCATGGCCCAGATCGGCGTGACCGGTATGACCGTGACCCAGGTCATGGGCTGCGGCGCGCAGAAGGGCAAGGTGGAATACTACCGCGGCGTCCCGCTGACCATGAGCCTGCATCCCAAGCTGAAGATCGAGGTGGTCGTCTCCACTGTCCCTGTAGACCAGGTGATTGCCGCCGCCAAGCTGGCGCTGTATACCGGCAACCTGGGCGATGGCAAGATCTTTGTCTACAACGTGGAAAACGTCATCCGGGTCCGTACCGGCGAGGAGGGCTATGCCGCCCTCACCAACGACGAGCTGCCTGAACCTGTGCAGTAAGCGGCGCCGTCATCCAAACCGCTTTCACCGGGCCGCACACCCGTGAAAGATATACTCTCCTACTCTCCTACACTCCTCCATGCTCTGTCGGGATGGCACGACCCGGCAGGACACGGAACATCCCGAGCCGTTGCGGCCCGGGATGTTCTGCGTTTTCAGAAGAGAAAGAGCAAAGTATGCCAAATTATCAACAAATTATGCAAAAACACTTGTCAAATTTTTGCACTTTGATAAAATAGCATTATCCAATGCGGACAGCATAGAGGAGGATTGTCATGCGATATCAGATCAACAACGCCAACTACCACACCTTCGAAACCTTTGAGGTGAATAAGCTGCCCGGCCGCAGCTACTTCATTCCCTATCCTGACAGGAAGAGTGCGGACGCCGTCTCCCCCAAAGAGAAGCGGTACGCCTCCCCCAAGGTGCAGTGCCTGAACGGGACGTGGGACTTCAAGTTCTACCCCATTCCGAAGGAGTTGCCGGAGACGCTGGACACCGACCAGGTGCCGTTTGACACCATGGATGTCCCCGCCTGCTGGCAGTTCCGGGGATATGACCGCCCATTTTATGTAAACATCCGATATCAGTTCCCCTACAAGCCGCCGGAGATCCCCACCACGGAAAAGGCGGGGAAGGTGTTCTCCTGGACGGGCTGCGACCAGGGGATCAGCCTCCGCCGGAAGGACCCGGGGGAGGAGTACAATTTCGTGGGGGTCTACCGCCGCACCGTCACGGTGGAGGATCCGGAGAAGCACTATGTCATCTCCTTCCTGGGCGTTGCCTCCTGTCTGGATCTCTATCTGAACGGGGCGTTCGTGGGCTACTCCGAGGGGGCCCACAACACGGCGGAGTTCGACCTGTCGGGAAAGCTGAACGCAGGGGAGAACGAGCTTGTGGCGGTGGTGCGCCGCTGGTGTAACGGCACTTACCTGGAGGGCCAGGACATGTTCCGCAACAACGGCATCTTCCGGGATGTACTGCTCCGCGTCAGCGACTCCGAAGACCTGTGGGACATCGACGCCCGCACAGAGAAAAAGGGGAAGCGTTACACGCTGATACTGAAAGCGGAGACCCTGTCGGACACCAACGTGACCTTTACCCTGGAGGGGCCGGGCGTCACCCGGACGGCCACCGTCCGGGCCAAGGGGAAAAAGGCCGCCGTGACCTTTGACGATTTGAAGGTCACCGAGTGGAACGCCGAGGAGCCGGTGCTGTACAACCTGTATTACGAAACTGCCTCTGGCTGCGTGAAGGAGCGCATCGGCTTCAAGACGGTGGAGATACAGGACGATGTGTTCCTGGTCAACGGACGGAAGATCAAGTTCCACGGGGTGAACCACCACGACACCAGCGCCACCAACGGCTACACCATGACCCCGGAGGAGATCGAGCGGGACATCCGGGTCTGCAAGGAGTTCAACATCGACACCATCCGCACCTCTCACTATCCCCCCGACCCCCTGCTGCTGGAGCTGGCGGACGAGCAGGGTATCTATATCGTGGACGAGAACGATCTGGAAACTCACGGCACCTTCGCCCATCAGCTGCCCCCCACCTATAACTCCATCAGCCACGACCCCAAGTGGCAGGCCCACTATGTGGACCGGATCACCCGGCTCTATCAGCGGGACAAGGTACACAGCAACACCGCTATCGTCATGTGGAGCCTGGGCAACGAGGCGGGCGGATACGCCAATACGGACGCCATGTACGACTACCTGAAGGCCCATTCCGCCCTCCCTGTCCACTATGAGAGCGCCGTCCACTGCAAGCGCATCGCCTACGATGTGGGCAGCGAGATGTACCCCTCGGTGAAGATGGTTCACGACGTGGGGGAGAAGAAACGGAGACAGAAGCCCCTGAACGACCGGCCCTACTTCCTGTGCGAGTACGCCCACGCCATGGGCGTCGGTCCGGGCAACATGGAGGCCTACTGGCAGGAGATCTATCACTACGACAGCCTGATGGGCGGCTGCGTGTGGGAGATGGTGGATCATGCCATTCTCCACGAGGACGGCAGCTATACCTATGGCGGCGACCACGGGGAGTGGGAGCACGACAAGAATTTCTGCGTGGACGGCATCTTCTACCCCGATCGCCAGCCCTCCACGGGGGCGCAGATCACCCGGTTCATCTACCGCCCCATCCGAGTGACGCACATCACCGGCAATACCTATGAGCTGTTCAACACCACCGCCTTCTCCGACGGGCGACGTTACCGGCTGGAGTTCCGCTGGAACGACGGCAGCCGCCAGACCGTCACCCCGGAGGTAGCGCCTCTGAGCAGAGCTACCGTTCAGGTGAAGCCGGGGAAGATCACCGACGGCGAGGTGCGGGCCATGGTAGTGACCACCGACGCCAAGACGGACCGCCAGGTGGCGGAGGAGGAGGTCGTCCTGGAGCGGCGGCTCCCCAAGGCCCCGGAGCAGCGGTGCGCCCTCCCCATCGGCGCCCAGGTGACGGACGGCGGCCTGAGGCTGACCCTCTCCGGCGGCGAGGTGCTGACGGCGGCTGACCCGTCCACCATCCTGTTCCGGGTGGGGACGGACAACGACACCGATCCCCTCTACCGCAACACCATGGCTCCCTACTGCGCCCAGACCGAGGAGGTCGTCTCCACGGAGGAGACGGAGAACGGCGTTCGGGTGGTCGCCAAGGTCTGCAACCGGAAGAACAAGTTCACCGTCACCGACACCTATGAAGGGACGGCGGAGGGCATCCTGGTGACCAGCAGGCTCCACTGCACCTCCGGCAGGGGCATCGTCCCCCGCTTCGGCAAGAGCTTCCGGCTGGACGGCAGCTTTGACAAAGTGGACTATGTGGGCCGCACGGGCGAGTCGTATGCCGACATGAAGGAGCAGTTCCCCATTGCCCCCGTCTCCTGCCAGGTGTCCGATATGACCGAACCGAACATCCGGCCCCAGGAGAGCGGCAACCGGTGCGACTGCACTCAGGCCAGCGTCTCCAACGGGAAGAGTCAGGTCACCTTCCAGGCGCTGGAGCAGCCCTTTGAGCTGGGCATCAAGCCCTACAGCGACCGGGAGCTGATGACCATGCGCCACCGGAAGGACGAGAAGCCCACCGGCACCTACGTCACCATCCAGGCGTTTCAGCAGGGCATCGGTACCGGAAGCTGCGGCCCCGCCGTGGCCCCGGAGTTCCAGTATCCCGCCGATCAGGACTATGAGCTGAAATTCCTGATCCGGGTGAAGTAAGCATATTTTACAGGGAAAGCCCAGAGGTTCGCCTCTGGGCTTTCCATCAGTCCGTCAAAGAATGGTACACCCACCCTCATTTCCGGTATAACGGTATAATCGGTATAGTAAGGGAAATGGGGGCGGAGTGATATGAAATAGGGAAGAAAAGATGCCCATACAGAGGTAAGTATAGTTGACATAGATGCGCTGGTACCCAGAGATCATCTGCTACGGAAAATCGAGAAGGTGATGGATTACGACTGACTGTATGAGCGGCTTGACGCCTGTTACTGCCACACGAATGGCCGACCTGGAACAGACCCAGTCGTTACCATAAAGATGATGCGCATCCAGCACGTGCTCGGTATCCTGTCGCTTCGACAGACATATCAGCGCGTTCAGGACAGCCTGGCCTACCGCTGGTTCCTGGGCTACAGCTTACTGAACGAGATTCCACACTTTGCCTCGAAGGATACGATCGACTGATTTGCGGCGAATATTTCCCCCATTATCTTCTTCTGGTATCTGTCAATGCCGCTAATACTTCTGCAAGCTTTTGCACTTTTTCACCTCATGTTTACATAATTATAAAACAGATTATGAGAGAAGTAAATGCCATCCCTTCCTGCCTGGCACAGCGGCTCGCTTCAGAGGTCTGAATTTCCTGCTCTGACTTTCAAAAAATGATTTACTTTTGCAGGCCGATATGATATGATGACCTTACAAACCATGAAGAAAGGGGGCGGCAGGCCATGACACCGGCGGTATTTTGGGTGATCGCCATAGTCGTATTCGCCATTGTGGAGGGGATTACGGTAGGCCTTGCCTCCATCTGGTTCGTGGTGGGGGCGCTGGCAGCCCTGGTCGTCAGCCTGTTTACATCCAATCTGTGGGCGCAGGCGGCGGCCTTTCTGGCAGTGTCCATTCTGTCTCTGGCGGCGTTCAAGCCTCTGGCAGAGCGTTATCTGACGCCAAAGGGAGGCAAGGCGGCTACCAACATCGACAGCATCATCGGCCGGGAAGCGGTGGTCCGGGAGGACATCTGCAACCTGGAGAACCGTGGTCGGGTCAAAATCGGCGGCTTGGAGTGGTCTGCCCTGTCCGAGACAGGGGAGAACATCCCCGCCGGAACGGTGGTCGCGGTGGATCACATCGAAGGGGTGCGGGTGTATGTACACCCTGTCCCGGTGGAGTCCGCAGGTACGCAAGAGTAACGGATACGCAGGCGCAAAGGAAGAAAGGAGACTGTTCCATGGAAATCGTCGCATTGATCGTGCTGATCATTCTGGTCTTACTGGTTCTGATCAAAAACATCGTCATCGTCCGCCAGTCCCAGGCCTATGTGGTGGAGCGGTTGGGGGCCTTCTCCGCCGTGTGGGGCGTGGGCATCCATTTCAAGGTGCCCTTTATCGAGCGGGTGGCCAAGGCTGTCTCCCTGAAGGAGCAGATCGCAGACTTTCCCCCTCAGCCGGTGATTACCAAGGACAACGTCACCATCCAGATCGACACCGTCCTGTTCTTCCAGATCACCGACCCCAAGCTGTACACCTACGGGGTGGAGCATCCCATGGCCGCCATTGAGAACCTGACCGCCACCACCCTGCGTAATATCATCGGCGATTTGGAGCTGGATCAGTCCCTGACCAGCCGCGATATCATCAACTCTCAGATGCGGTCCATCCTGGACGAGGCCACCGACCCCTGGGGCATCAAGGTCAACCGGGTGGAGCTGAAAAACATCCTCCCGCCCAAGGAGATCCAGGACGCCATGGAGCGCCAGATGAAGGCCGAGCGGGAGCGCCGGGAGCAGATCCTCCAGGCCGAGGGCAAGAAGCAGAGTCAGATCCTGGTGGCTGAAGGCGAGCGCCAGTCCGTCATCCTCAAGGCAGAGGCCAGCAAGGAGGCCAAGCTGCTGGAGGCTGAGGCTCAGGCCCAGGCCGTCCTCAAGGTACAGGAGGCCACTGCCCAGGCCATCCGCCTTCTGAACGAGGCAAACCCCTCCGACGGCGTCATCAAGATCCGGGCGCTGGAGGCATTCACTGCCGCCGCGGACGGCAAGGCCACCAAGATTATCATCCCCTCCGAGATCCAGTCCCTGGCCGGGCTGGCTGAGGGCCTGAAGGCCGTTGTGGACACCGAGGAACCCAAAACGGAGTAAGCCAAACCGTACCAATATCGCCCATCCGCCGCAGCGAACTGTTCCGCTGCGGCGGATTTTTGCATAGAGACGGCAAAACGGCGTAAACTGAACGCAGTGCTACGGGACGCAAATTTTTGCACTTGATTGTCTAATGTGCAAGCCAATAAAGGATTTTAAGTTTAAAAACCTTGAATTGCCCTGTTTAATTTTAGCACTCAAATATATAGAGTGCCAGAATTTACGTTTTAGACACGGACGGTTCATAAATTTTTCACATCCCGGGCGTATTATACAATCAAACAAAAAGATGACCGGGCTCCGAAAGGAACGGAGCCGCCGGGTCAGGAAAGGATTTCATTATGGCTATGTATACTATGGTACCGTTTGGACGTCGCAGCGACAGTCTCTTTGATCGGATGGAGCGGGATTTCTGGAAGGACACCGGAACGAATATCTCCTCCTTCCCCACCGACATCCGGGATGAGGGCGATAAGTTCACCCTGTCTGCAGAGCTGCCCGGGTTCAACAAGGAGGACATCCACCTGAGCCTGGACGGAGGGGTGCTGACCATCACTGCCCAGCATGAGGAGACCGTGGAGAAGAAGAACGGGAAGGGCGGCTATCTGTGCCGGGAGCGCCACTACGGCAGCTATCAGCGCAGCTTCTCCGTCTCCGGCATCCGGGAGGACGCCATCAGCGCCAGCTATGAAAACGGCGTGCTGAAGCTGACCCTCCCCAAGGACACCCCGGTGGTGCCTGCGGCCCGTCAGATCAACATCCAGTGATTTTTCCCCGCCCTCCGGTGTCCCCATCGGAGGGCCTTTTACCGACAACATGAAGGAGGCTTCATTCATGAGTAACCTGAATTACACAAAACGATCCCAGGAGGCCCTGATGGCCTCCAATCAGCTGGCCCAGGAGTACGGCAGTCCTCAGATCGAGCAGGCCCACCTCCTGTACACCCTGCTTGACCAGGCGGACGGGCTGATTCCCCAGCTGGTAGCCGCCATCGGGCCGGAGCCGGCCAGCCTGAAGGCCGCCGCCCGCCAGGTGGTAGAGCAGCTGCCCAAGGTCTCCGGCTCCGGCCGGGAGGCAGACCGGGTCTATGTCTCCTCGGATATGGATCGGGCGCTGAATGCCGCCCAGGACGAGGCCAAGGGCATGAAGGATTCCTTTGTCTCGGTGGAGCACCTGTTTCTGGGCCTGGTGGGCAAGCCGGACCGGAACCTGAGCAAGCTGTTTCAGACCTATCAGATCAACCGGGAGAAGGTGCTCGCCGCCCTCTCCGGCGTCCGGGGCAGTCAGCAGGTCACCTCGGACAATCCGGAGGAGACTTATGACGCGCTGAAAAAGTACGGCACCGACCTGGTGGAGCGGGCGAGAAAGCAGCAGCTCGACCCGGTCATCGGCCGGGACGACGAGATACGGAACGTCATCCGCATCCTCTCCCGCAAGACGAAGAACAATCCCGTCCTCATCGGCGAGCCGGGCGTGGGCAAGACCGCCATTGCCGAGGGACTGGCCCAGCGCATCGTCCGAAAGGACGTGCCCAAGAGCCTGGAGGACAAAACTATTTTCTCCCTGGATATGGGCGCCCTCATCGCCGGGGCCAAGTACCGGGGCGAGTTTGAGGAGCGGCTGAAGGCCGTCCTGAACGAGGTAAAGAAGTCGGAGGGGAAGATCATCCTCTTTATCGACGAGCTGCATACCATCGTGGGGGCGGGCAAGGCGGAGGGCTCCATGGACGCAGGCAACCTGCTCAAGCCCATGCTGGCCAGAGGCGAGCTGCACTGTATTGGGGCCACCACCCTGGACGAGTACCGCCAGTATATCGAGAAGGATGCCGCTTTGGAACGGCGGTTCCAGCCCGTCATGGTGAACGAGCCGTCTGTCGAAGATACCATCGCCATTTTGCGGGGGCTGAAGGAGCGGTATGAGGTGTTCCACGGCGTCAAAATTCAGGACAGCGCCCTGATCGCCGCCGCCACCCTGTCTGACCGGTACATCTCCGACCGGTTCCTGCCGGACAAGGCCATCGACCTGGTGGACGAGGCCTGCGCGCTTGTGCGGACAGAGATCGACTCCATGCCCACAGAGCTGGACGTGGTCTCCCGGAAGATCACCCAGTTGGAGATCGAGGAGACTGCCCTGAAAAAGGAGACGGACAATCTCTCCAGAGAGCGGCTGAGCCAGCTCCAGAAGGAGCTGTCCGATCTCCGGGAGGACTTTAACGCCAAGAAGGCCCAGTGGGACAATGAAAAACAGGCCATCGAGCGCGTCCAGAAGCTGCGGGAGCAGATCGAGGCGGTGAAGAGCGAGCTGGAGGTGGCCCAGCGGAACTATGACTACGACAAGGCCAGTCAGCTCCAGTTCGGCCAGCTGCCCAAGCTCCAGCAGGAGCTGGCCCAGGAGGAGGCCATCGCCGCCCAGGGCAAAAAGCGCTCTCTCCTGCGGGACCAGGTCTCCGAGGAGGAGATCGCCCGCATCGTGGAGCGGTGGACGGGAATCCCTGTCTCCAAGCTCATGGAGGGAGAGCGGGAAAAGCTCCTCCATCTGGAGGATATCCTCCACAAGCGGGTCATCGGCCAGGACGAGGCGGTACAGCGCATCTCCGAGGCCATCCTCCGCTCCCGGGCGGGCATTCAGGACCCCAGCCGGCCCATCGGCTCCTTCCTGTTCCTGGGCCCCACCGGCGTAGGCAAGACCGAGCTGGCCAAGACCCTGGCAGAGGTGCTGTTCGACAGCGAAAGGAACCTGATCCGCATCGACATGAGCGAGTATATGGAGAAATACTCCGTCTCCCGGCTCATCGGAGCGCCTCCTGGCTATGTGGGCTATGAGGAGGGCGGACAGCTCACCGAGGCAGTCCGCCGGAAGCCTTACTCCGTCGTCCTCTTTGACGAGGTAGAGAAGGCCCATCCGGATGTGTTCAACGTGCTGCTCCAGGTGCTGGACGACGGGCGCATCACCGACAGCCAGGGCCGGACGGTGGACTTTAAGAACACCATCCTCATCCTGACCTCCAATCTGGGCAGCCAGTACCTGCTGGACGGCATCAATTCGGACGGCGAGATCACCCAGGAGGCCCGGGACAGCGTGGAGCGGCTGCTGAAGCAGTCCTTCCGCCCGGAGTTCCTCAACCGCCTGGACGAGATCGTGTTCTACAAGCCCCTGACCCGGGAGAATATGGTGGGCATCATCCGGCTCCAGGCAGAGGATCTGAACCGCCGCCTGGCGGAGCAGCAGCTCTCGGTGGAGTTCACCCCTGCGGCGGAGGACTTCATCATCCAGGAGAGCTACGATCCGGCCTTCGGCGCGCGGCCTCTGCGGCGCTATCTCCAGCACACGGCGGAGACGCTCATCGCCCGAAAGGTGATCCAGGACGACGTCCTCCCGGGCACCCGGTTCGTCATCGACCGGGAGGAAGATCATTTGAGCATTCGATAAAGAAAATGCGCAGGATAGCACCTGTGACAGAGCCAAAACAAAGACCCGCCGCTCCGGCCAAAAAGACCGGGGCGGCGGGTTTGCACTGTCTAAGCGGGGGAAAACAGTCACTTCACCGCGGCGAACGCCTGATCCAGATCGGCGATGATATCGTCGATGTGCTCGGTGCCGATGGAGAGGCGGATGGTGTTGCGGCGGATGCCCTGATCCGCCAGCTCCTCGTCGGAGAGCTGGGCGTGGGTGGTGGTGGCCGGGTGGATGACCAGGCTCTTCACGTCCGCCACGTTGGCCAGCAGGGAGAAAATTTTCAAGTGGTCAATGAACTGGAAGGCCTCCGCCTGCCCGCCCTTGATCTCAAAGGTGAAGATAGACGCCCCGCCGTTGGGGAAGTATTTCTCATACAGGGCGTGATCCGGGTGATCCGGCAGAGAGGGATGGTTGACCCGCTCCACCTGGGGATGGTTCACCAGGTATTCCACCACCTTTTTCGTATTTTCCGCATGGCGCTCCAGCCGGAGAGACAGCGTTTCGGTGCCCTGGAGCAGCAGGAAGGCGGCGAAGGGGGAGATGGATGCGCCGGTGTCCCGGAGCAGGATAGCCCGGATATAGGTGACAAAGGCGGCGGGACCAGCGGCTTCGGTGAACCGTACCCCGTGATAGCTGAGATTCGGCTCGGAGAGCCAGGGATACCGGCTGCTCCCCGCCCAGTCGAAGGTGCCGCCGTCCACGATGACGCCCCCCAGAGTGGTGCCGTGGCCGCCGATAAACTTGGTGGCGGAGTGCACCACGATATCTGCCCCGTGCTCGATGGGCCGGATGAGATAGGGGGTGCCGAAGGTGTTGTCGATGACCAGGGGCAGGCCGTGCCTGTGGGCGATCTCGGCAATCGCATCGATGTCAGGGATATCGGAGTTGGGGTTGCCCAGTGTCTCAATGTAGACTGCCTTGGTGTTCTCCCGGATGGCGCTCTCCACCTCCGCCAGATTATGGACGTCCACGAAGGTGGTGTCGACACCGTACATGGGGAGAGTATGCCCCAGCAGGTTGGAGGTGCCGCCGTAGATGGTCTTTTGGGCGACGATGTGCTCTCCCTCTTTGGCCAGCGCCTGGATGGTGTAGGTGATGGCTGCGGCGCCGGAGGCCACAGCCAGAGCGGCCACGCCTCCCTCCAGGGCGGCAATGCGCTCCTCAAAGACGGCCTGGGTGGAGTTGGTCAGGCGGCCGTAGATATTGCCGCCCTCCGCCAGACTGAACCGGTCGGCGGCGTGCTGGCTGTTGTGGAACACATAGGAGGTGGTGGCATAGATGGGAACTGCCCGGGCGTCGGAGGCGGGATCGGGCTGCTCCTGGCCCACATGGAGCTGAAGGGTCTCAAACTTGTACTTTTGGCTGCTCATGGGAACGACCTCTTTTCAAAATAGCGATGTGAACGGATCGGGCCGACGAGACCTGCCCCGCCGGGAGAATCAGCTATTATGACTATACCAGCATTTACCCACTTTGTCAATGGGTAAATCTGTTTTTGCGCGGCATAGCTTCTACTCTGATAACGTATTAACACGATAAAGTGATGAAATTATTATATTTTCGTTGACTTTTACAACTTTTTGAATATAATAGTATACACAGACACAGAAAGGAGCGGTTTGCGCCATGAACGAACTGGAAGGGCTGAACTGGAAGCAGCTGCTGCTGCGCCTGGCGGGGATGACGGCGGGCTGCCTGGTCTACGCCATGGGCGTGGCGTTGTTTCTCGACCCGCTGACCATCGCTCCCGGGGGCCTCTCCGGCATCTCCATCGTACTGGGGACTCTCCTCCCCCTGGAGACGGGAACGATTTTGCTGATTTTGAATATCCCCCTGCTGATTTTGGGCCTGATTGTCTTTGGACGGGCGTTCCTGCTCAATACGGTATACGCCACGGTGCTGTCCTCTCTGATGATCGACTGGGTGGCGCAGATGGCGCAGGACTATCCCCTTGTCACAGAGGACGCTCTGCTGGCGGCCATTGCGGGCTGTGCCTGTGTCGGCTTTGGTATGGGCGTGGTCTACCGCTGCGGCGGCACTACCGGCGGGACGGACATCATCGTGAAGATCCTGCGGACGAGATTCCCCCACATCAAGACCGGCAGTATTTCCATAGCTCTGGACGTGGTGGTGATCTGCCTGGTGACGGTGGTCACCCGGAACCTGGAGAAGGCGCTCATCGCCGCGATTGGCGTTGTGATCTCGGGCTTCGTCATGAATCAGGTGCTCTATCAGACGGATGAGGCGGTTTTGCTCATGGTGGTCAGCAAGCACAGCCGCCAGATCGCCCGGCGCATCCTGTCTGAGGCGGACCTGGGCGTGACCCTCCTTCCTGCCACGGGGGCCTATACCGGCAACTCCCAGGAGGTGCTCATGTGCGTGGCCCATAAGCGCGTCTACGCCCGGGTGCGGCGCATTATCCGGGAGGAGGACAACGCCGCCTTCACCATCATCACCAGCGCCAGCGCCGTTTACGGCGAGGGCTTCAAGGATCCCTTTGCCCTGGAGCTGTGAGCTGACTGGCGCCCCCAAAAATACGAAGTCCCGACGCCGCGAAAACGGCGCCGGGACGGTTGCTTTGTGCGCTATGCGATTGTGCCAGGAGCTGGCTCAGTAGGCAACGCCCTGGGCCAGCATGGCGTCGGCTACCTTCAGGAAGCCGGCGATGTTGGCGCCCGCCTGGATGTCGCCGGGCATACCGTACTTCTCGGCGGCGGCGGCGCAGGCGTCGTAGATGGACTCCATAATGCCCTGGAGCTTGGAATCCACCTCGTCAAAGGTCCAGCTCAGGCGCTCGGAGTTCTGGCTCATCTCCAGACCGGAGGTGGCCACGCCGCCGGCGTTAGAGGCCTTGCCGGGGCTGTAGAGCAGGCCGCTACCCTTGATGACGGCGATGGCCTCGGGGGTGCAGGGCATATTGGAACCCTCGAACACGCCGATGACGCCGTTGGCGACCAGCGCCTTGGCGGAGTCCTCGTCGATCTCGTTCTGGGTAGCGCAGGGCAGGGCGATGTCGGCGGGCACCGTCCAGATGCCGGAGCAGCCCTGGACATATTTGGCGGTGGGAACGTAGTTCAGGTAGGTGCTGATGCGGTCGCGCTTCTGCTCCTTGATGACCTGAATGACCTTGTAGTCGATGCCGTTCTCGTCCACGATGTAGCCGTTGGAGTCGGACATGGCGATAACCTTGCCGCCCAGCTGGGTGGCCTTCTGGTTGGCATAGATAGCCACGTTGCCGGAGCCGGAGATGAGGACCCGCTTGCCCTCAAAGCTCTTGCCGTTGGCCTTCAGCTGAGCGTTGGCGAAATAGCACAGCCCGAAGCCGGTGGCCTCGGTGCGGGCCAGGGAGCCGCCGTAGGTCAGACCCTTGCCGGTGAGTACGCCGGTCCAGGTGTTGGTCAGCCGCTTGTACTGGCCAAACATATAGCCGATCTCCCGGCCGCCCACGCCGATGTCGCCGGCGGGCACGTCCGTGTCAGGGCCAATGTGCTTGCACAGCTCGGTCATAAAGCTCTGGCAGAAGCGCATGACCTCGGCGTCGCTCTTGCCCTTGGGGTCGAAGTCAGAGCCGCCCTTGCCGCCGCCCATGGGAAGGGTGGTCAGAGCGTTCTTAAAGATCTGCTCAAAGCCCAGGAATTTAATGATGGACAGGTTCACGTTTCCGCGGAACCGCAGGCCGCCCTTGTAGGGGCCGATGGCGGAGTTGAACTGGACGCGGTAGCCCCGGTTCACCTGCACCTTGCCGTTGTCGTCCACCCAGGGCACCCGGAAGATGATGACGCGCTCCGGCTCCACCATGCGACCGACAATGTTCTGCTGTTCATAGCGGGGATCGGACTCCACCACGGGAACCAGAGTCTCCAGCACCTCATGGACCGCCTCCAGGAATTCGGACTGCTCGGCGTAACGGGCTGCCAGATCCTCATAGACGCTGTTGAGATATGCGTTTTTGATGGCCATAAAAAATCATTCCTTCCAAAGAGATAGGGAACATTGGCACATGCCCCTTCATCGCACGAGGGCATAGGGGTACTACTCCTACACTCCTCCATGCTCTGCCCGTCGTCAGGCAGGACGATTCTCCTGGAAGAAATGCGTCACACACCGGCCCCATTGCCGCTCGAATGCTATTATGCTCAAATCTGCAATTCGTTTCAAGCAAAATTTCATCTGTTGCCGAAACTTTTTCGGAAAAAGTGGCGCTAAATAAGATTTTTCCCCTTTTTTCAATCTGCTTTCGCAAGTTTCACATCATTTAACACGCTGCTGCGCTGAATTTTGCAGGCTGTCCATCATCAAAAGGGGGCAGAGGAAATCAAACCCTATTCGGATAAAAACTTTTTCGAAAATATCTCGAAAAACAGCTTGACAAAATGGAGCGGGGCTGATACAATATAAGCACAACAAGAAAGGGTGATTCCAATGTACAGGAAGTCAGCCCTTCGGTAATCCGTTTTTCGCGGAGAGAAAGGACGACCGAGCGTGAGCCGCTTACCGGCGCTGCACCGGACGGGTCAGAGCAGCTTTCGGGCAACAGCCAAAGGAGCGGAGGGCACTCACAAATCGACGAAAGCGAGGTAAATGAAAACGATGTTGGATATCAAGCAGCACCGCTGAACCCCTGTCCGTCAGGTAAGAGAGAACGGACAGGGGTTCAGCACGTCCTGGTATCCGATTCTGCCTGCTGTGGGGGAGGCGGCTCCTCCGATCCGGCCCTCTGGATGAGGGCGATTTTTTTTGCCCTGGGCAGCCTTTTGATGGCCGCCTCCCGGCGAAGGGCGGCGGGCCAGCTCTCCGTCTCCTCCTGGTAGACCAGGGCCACGGGACGACGGCTGCGGGTATACTTCGCGCCCTTTCCGGCGTTGTGGGTGCGGACGCGGCGAGACACATTTGTGGTACTTCCTGTATAAAGTGTCCCATCGGAACATTTGACGATATAGACGTAAAAAATCGGTTCCACCCCACTTTTTTCTGTCCAAAAAGGACGATTGACTTTTTAACCGCCCGGCGGTAAGATGTGCGCACTCAGAGAGCCGCCCCGCTTTTGCCTGTAGCCTCTCTCTGCGGCTCTTTGGGTCAATCTTCACTTGAAGGGAGATCTTTACTATGTGTATCCAACTTACTCATGTACAGCCTGCACACCTGCTGACCCGTATGCGGACAGTCGTGCTTGCCAATATTGTCGCCGGATTTTCCACTGCGTGGCTCCTCCGGCTGGGCCTGGGCGCAGACCCCTGCTCTACCATGAACTCGGGGATCGCCTCCCATCTGCCCATCTCCTTTGGCACCTGGTCGCTGATCTTGAACCTGCTGCTGCTGATTGTCGTGTTCCGCGCAGACAGGCGGCAGCTGGGCTTTGGCACCGTCTCCAATATGGTTTTTGTGGGCTATTCGGCGGACTTCTTCGGCTGGCTCATCGACCGGAGCGTCCCTGCCACCTTTTTTGACAGCTGGGAGACAAAGCTGGCCATCGGCATCCCTGCCCTGGCGATCTTCATCCTGGCCGCAGGCGTCTATATTGCCATGGACCTGGGCACGTCTCCTTATGACGCCATTCCGGCGATTATCGCCAAGCGTCAGAGCAGCATGTCCTACCGGACGGTGCGTACCCTTTGGGACGTGACCGCCCTGGCCATCGGCGTGCTGGCAGGGGCCAGCTTTGGGCCGGTATCCGTCATCTGCGCCTTTACCCTGGGCCCTGTGATCGCCTGGGTGGGGAAGACCGTCCGTGAGCGGCTCTTCCAGACCGGAGGCCGCAGAAGAGGCGGAACGCCCGTCCCCGCCCATGCGTGACGTGCTCAACAGGCAGAGCCGTCCGCAGGACTCTATCCCATCATACCCGTTTTGCCCCGGCGTTTCAAGAGTGAAATCCGCCGGGGCGCAGGAACCGGGGCGATCCCGTCCGGCGGTTTGCCGGACGGGATTTTTTTCGCTTTCCGTCAGGTCCCTGTGAAAAATAGCCCACGGGGACACCTTAGCTTTCGGATTTTTTCACTCCGATTTTACATTTCATACAAAGATTTGATTTCCTGTTTACATTTCATGGTGAAATCGTTTATAATAGACGCAATGGGCGGAGTTGCGGAGCGTCTGCCTGTCAGGCGCGACCGGATGGCCCCGCCGGATGACTTCGAATACCTGGTATCCGGGCGGACGGCCTTGCCGTGCCCCGACCGCCGCCAGCTCCGGGGGCGGGATCGATCGGAGGAATTCACCAATATGGATCTGTTTGACGTTCTGAACTTCGCCTGTGGACTTGCCATGTTCCTGTTTGGCATGAGCTATATGGGCGACGGATTGGAGAGCTGTGCCGGAGGCCGGCTCCAGTCTATTCTGGAAAAGCTCACCTCCAGCCCGGCCAGGGGCTTCCTCCTGGGAGCGGTGGTCACCGCCATTATCCAGTCGTCCTCCGCCACCTCGGTAATGGTGGTCGGCTTCGTGAACTCCGGGGTCATGACGCTGCAGCAGGCGATTGGCCTCATCATGGGCGCTAACGTGGGCACCACTGTCACCGGCTGGCTGGTCTCCCTGACCAGCATCGACGGGGCGAGCATGGCCATCCAGCTGCTCAAGCCGTCCTCCTGGGTGCCCCTTCTGGCGCTTCTGGGCGTCTACTTCATGAACTTTGAAAAGTCGGGTAAGCACAAAAATGTGGCCGCTGTGCTCATCGGCTTCGCCATCCTGATGGTGGGCATGGACACCATGTCCTCCGCCGTGGAGGGGCTAAAGGAGGTCCCAGCCTTTACCAGCCTGTTCAGCCTGTTCTCCAATCCCATTGTGGGTATCCTGGTGGGCGCGCTGGTCACCGCCGTCATGCAGAGCTCCTCCGCCTCTGTGGGCGTGCTCCAGGCACTCTCCATGACCGGCAGCATTACCCTCAGCTCCGCTATCCCCCTGGTGCTGGGCATGAACATCGGCGCGGCGGTGCCGGTGCTGCTCTCCGCCATCAGCGCCAACAAGGAGGCCAAGCGCACCTCTCTGGTCTACCTCTACTTTAACCTCATCAGTACGGTCCTGTTTATGGTCGTATACGAGATCGTCACGGCGCTCTTCTCCATCCCCGTTCTGGACGAGGCGGTGGGCCCGGTGGGCATCGCCCTGTTCCACACCATCTATAAGCTGGCCTGCGCCGTCGTCCTGCTGCCCTTCACCGGACAGATCGAAAAGCTGGTCTGCCTCTCCGTGCGGGATGCCAAGGTCACGGAGGAGAAGCCCCTGCTGGACGAGCGCCTGATGACCACCCCTGCCGTGGCCCTGGCCCAGGCCCAGCGGCTGACGGTGGAGACCGCCCTCATGGCCCAGGACTCCTTCAACGAGGCGGTCACTCTGCTGGACCGGTGGGACGACAAGGTGGCGGAGAACGTCCGCCAGTTGGAGCGCACCATCGACAAGCACGAGGATATTCTGGGCACCTACCTGGTGAAGCTCTCCTCTCTGAGCCTGACCCCCTCTGAGAGTCAGGTGCTGTCCATTATGCTCCATACCATCAGCGACTTTGAGCGCATCAGCGACCACGCCGTGAGCATCCTCATCTCCATCCAGGCCTCCACACAGAAGCCGGGCGCCATCTCCAACGGGGCGAAGGAGGAGCTGAAGCGGATGGGAGCCGCCGTATCCGAGGCCCTGGGCCTGTGTATCGCCGCCTTTTCCACCAACAATCCGGAGGCCGCCCGCCGGGTGGAGCCGCTGGAGGAGGTGGTGGACGACCTGGCTGACCAGCTGAAAAACCACCACATCGACCGCCTCCGGTCGGGAAAGTGCAGCGTGGACAGCGGCTTTATCTTCACTGACCTGATTTCCAATTTCAGCCGCGTCTCCGATCACTGCTCCAACATCGCCGCCTGTCTGGTGGAGATGCAGCACAACAGCTACGACACGCACCAGTATGTCCACAACGTCCACCACTCCGGGGACGCGGACTACCTGTCGGATTACGAGTATTTCTCCAACAAATATGCCGTGTGACGGCGCTCAGAGCTGCCCCCGCTTCTCCGGCGGGGGCGTTTTTGTATCGCCTGTGGGCGGGTATTTAAAAATCTCGTTTCCCCTTCACTTCTCCCTTGACGACATACCCTTTCTATTGTATAATTTATACAAACAGGTTTCTGATTCTCCGGAATCTGTGGGAATGATAACAAGTTTTACCCCATTCATACCTGTTTTTGACTGAATCCATACAGATGGAGGAAAAAACTGTGTATACGATCCCTCCCGCCGAGGCAGACAGCCATGTCACTGGTTTTTTGAACGGCAGCTCAGATCATGCGTATGCGTTTATGGGCGCGCATCCTGTCCAGCAGGAGGGGAGATCCGGCTGGTTTTTTCGTGTCTGGGCGCCGAAGGCGAATGCCGTCTCCGTGATCGGCTCCTTTAATCAGTGGAACCGGGAGGCTGACCCCATGACCGCGGACGGAGACGGCATATGGACGTGCTTTATCCCCGGCCCACAGCGGTATGACAGCTATAAGTTCACCATCCAGACCCGGGACGGCCGCTGGATCGACAAGGCCGACCCCTTCGCCTTCCACGCGGAGACGCGCCCCTCCAATGCCTCCAAGCTCTACGCCATCGCAGGGTACGCCTGGGGAGATGATGCCTGGCAGAGCTATTGCGCCCGCCACCCGTATGGCTGCAATCCGCTGAATATCTATGAGGTACATCTGGGCTCCTGGCGGCGGCGGGGCGACGGCAGCTATCTCTCCTATCGGGAGTACGCCAACTGGATGGTCCCGTATGTGAAGGAGATGGGCTTCACCGCCGTGGAGCTGCTCCCCCTGACCGAGCATCCCCTGGATGCCAGCTGGGGCTACCAGTGTACGGGATATTTCGCCCCCACCAGCCGATTCGGCTCCCCCCACGACTTTATGTATCTGGTGGACCAGCTTCACCAGGCGGGGGTGGCGGTGTTCATGGACTGGGTCCCCGCTTTCTTCCCCCGGGACGAGCATGGGCTGGCCCTGTTTGACGGTACCCCGTGCTATGAATATGCAGACCCCCAAAAGGCCGACCTGCCCCGGATGGGGACCAGCGTCTTTGACTTTGGAAAGCCCCAGGTGAGAGCGTTTCTCCTTTCCTCCGCTCTGTTCTGGCTCCGGGAGTACCACCTGGACGGCCTGCGGCTCAGCGCCGTGCCATCCATGCTCTATCTGGATGCGGAGGGCCGCCCCTGGGAGCCGAATGAGCAGGGAGGACGGGAAAACCGGGAGGCGGAGGAGTTTCTCCGGCTGCTGAACGAGGAGATCCACCGGCAGTTCCCCAACGCCATGCTCAGCGCCGAGGCCACCACCGAGCGGACGAAGATCGCCGTCCGGGACAACACATTCCAGTGGAACCAGGGCTGGGCCCACGACGCTCTCCATTATATCCGTTTAGACCCCATCTACCGGCAGTACAACCACAAGGACCTGACCCTGTCCGTGGGTTACGCCTTTTCCCGAAAGTTCCTCCTGCCCCTGTCCCACGACGAGGTGTGCAGCGGCAAAAGCTCCCTGATCGAGCGGATACCGGGGAACGACCGGGAGAAATTTGCCGGGGCCAGAGTGTTTTACCTCTATATGCTCACCTGTCCCGGCAAAAAGCTGCTGATGATGGGGACGGAATTTGGGCAGCGGGGGCCCTGGCGGCACGAGTACTCCCTGGACTGGCATCTGCTGGAGCAGGAGCAGCACCGAAAGCACCAGGCGTTTTTCCGGGACGCTAACCAGTTCTACCTGGCAAACCCTCCTCTCTGGGAGGTGTATAACAACACCCGGGGATTCCAGTGGGTCTGTCGGGACGACGAGAGCGGCAATGTTCTGGTCTATCTCCGCCGGGACAAGTCGGAGCAGGAGCTGCTCATTGCACTGAATTTCTCCGCCGTCCGCCGCCCTCACTATCGCATAGGTGTGGAGAAGGCGGGAGACTACCGGGTGGTGTTTCACACCGACGCTCTGGCCCACGGCGGCGAGGGATCGGTGAGAGAGAACGAGATCATTTCGAGCGCCTCCATCTCCTGCCATCTGCTCCCATACTCCATCGAGGTGGAGCTGCCCCCCATGAGCGGGCTTGTCCTCGCCGGGGCTTGAGCGGACGCCGCACAGAGCGCCGCTGTATTTCGTATATTTGATGGGTCTCCCATTCAAATATAAATTTGGACCGATGCGGCTGCCGGGCCTGTACCTGACAGCTCGACGCAGAGGCCCGGGGCTGGCACAGCCTCGTCTGACGGCTGTGCCGATCACAACAATATTGAGGTGAATGTAAATGAAGAAGGAATGTGTCGCCATGCTGCTGGCCGGCGGACAGGGATCCCGCCTGTACGCACTGACCCGCTCCGTGGCAAAGCCCGCCGTCCCCTTCGGCGCAAAGTACCGGATTATTGACTTCCCCCTGTCCAACTGCGTCAACTCCGGCATCGACACCGTAGGCGTCCTGACCCAGT
Source organism: Clostridiales bacterium (assembly GCA_021205695.1). Taxonomy (GTDB): domain Bacteria; phylum Bacillota; class Clostridia; order Oscillospirales; family Oscillospiraceae; genus Onthomonas. The sequence continues at coordinate 12,059 of JAJPXB010000059.1, read as the reverse complement.
ATCGCCCGATGGAGCTCAATGCCTATCTGGGCAACGGCCAGCCCTGGGACCTGGACAAGTCCGAGGGCGGCGTCCATGTGCTGCCCCCCTACCTGGGCGCAGGGGAGAAGGGCTCCTGGTACAAGGGAACTGCCAACGCCATCTATCAGAACATCGACTTTATTGATATGTACAACCCGGAGTATGTGCTCATTCTCTCCGGCGACCATATCTATAAGATGGACTATGACAAGATGCTGGACTTCCACAAGGCCCAGAACGCCGCCGCCACCATCTCCGTCCTGGAGGTCACCATGGAGGAGGCCACCCGGTTCGGCATTATGAACGTGGACGAGAACGACGTGATCTACGAGTTCGAGGAGAAGCCCAAGCACCCTAAGAGCAATCTGGCCTCCATGGGCATCTACATCTTCACCTGGTCCAAGCTGCGCGAGGCACTCATCGCCGACGAGAACGACCCCACCTCAAAGAACGACTTTGGCGGCAACATCATCCCCAACCTGATCGGAAAGGGCGAGACCTGCGTGGCCTACCGCTTTGGCGGCTACTGGAAGGACGTGGGCACCATCACCTCCCTGTGGGACGCCAACATGGATCTGCTGGACATCCACTCCGGCATCCAGGTGTTCGACAAGGGCTGGCCCATCTATGCCCGCACCAACGTCTGCCCGCCCCATGTGGACGGCCCCGACGCTGAGATCACCCACTCCCTGGTGGCCGGCGGCTGCCAGATCGACGGCGTCGTGGACAACTCCGTCATTTTCGAAAACGTCACCGTGGAGAAGGGCGCAGTGGTCCGCTACTCCGTGCTCATGCCCGGCGCCGTGGTCAGGGCGGGCTCCAAAGTGGAGTACACCATCCTGGCCGAGGACACCACCGTTGAGGCCAACGCCGTGGTGGGCGAGGACAAGGGCGCGATCGCCGTCGTCGCCGGCGGCGTCACCGTGGATCAGGGGGCGACCGTGCCTGCCGGAGCCATGTATACTGAAGAATCGAAAGGCGGTGTTGCATAATGTTAAACAATGTGCATGGTCTTCTCATGACCAACCAGCCCGGCTATAACCTGAAGGAGCTCTCCTCCATCCGCTCCATCTCCTCCGTGCCCTACGGCGGCCGGTATCGCCTGGTGGACTTTATCCTCTCCAATATGGTGGACGACGGCATCTCTGACATCGGTGTCGTCCTCCAGCAGAGCTATCAGTCCCTTCTGGACCATCTTGGCTCCGGCAAGGACTGGGATCTGGCCCGTCGTCACGGCGGCCTGCGGCTGCTGCCCCCCTTCTCCATGGGCAACGACCAGCAGCACAACTACCAGGGCATGATGGACGCCCTGACCGGTCTCCGCAGCTACCTGGGAGAGATCGAGCAGGAGTATATCATCATCGCCGACGCGGACATCGTCCTGAACATCTCTCTGAGCAAGGTCTTTGACCAGCACATGGCCACCGGTGCAGATGTCACCGCCGTTTGCTCCAAGAAGTACACCGACCGCCCGGGCTATGCCACCTACTACACCCTGACGGAGGACGGCACCGCCGACGAGATCCTGAACAAGCCTGTGGACAACAGCTATGAGGCGCTGAACATCTATGTCATCAGCAAGGCCAAGCTCATCGAGCTGGTGGACTACTCCGCTGCCCGCGGCCTGTACTCCTTCTCCCATCAGGTTCTGGCAAACAAGGACAAGCTGGGCCTGAAGGTGGTCCCCTACATCTTCGAGGGCTATGTGGCCCGGTTCCCCACTGTGGCGGACTATTTCGAGAAGAGCATGGATCTGCTGAAGAAGGAGGTTCGGGACGACCTGTTCAACCCGGATCACCCCATCCGCTCCAAGGATCGCTCCGACCCCGCCGCCTACTATGGGCCCGACTCCAAGGTGGTAGGCTCCATGGTCTCCGACGGCTGCGTCATTGAGGGCGCCGTGGAGAACTCTATCCTGTTCCGCAATGTCAAGGTGGGCAAGGGCGCAGTGGTCAAAAACTGCATCCTGATGAAGGACACCGACATAGGCGACGGCGCCAGCCTGAACTGCGTCATCTGTGACAAGTCTGTGGCCATCGGCCCCAACCGCACCCTCTCCGGCTGCGAGACCTATCCCATCGTCTACTCCAAGGGAACCCGTATCTAAGGCATCGCCGCACAAATGCGCCTGCGGTGTCTGGCGGCTATTTTCCGCCAGAAATGCGTTTGCAAAAGATGAAGTACATCCGGTACGTCTGTGCTTTCGCATCTTTTCCTGACGAAAAATAACTCGCCGTCCGCTCTTGCCGATTTGTGTGGCGACGCCCTGACATCCTGCGAGGCCCGGCGTCTCTGCCGGGCCTCTGCCTCAGATTGGAAAGGATTGAACGCTATGAAAATCCTGTTTGCCTCCTCCGAGGTCGCCCCCTTCATCAAGACCGGCGGTCTTGCAGACGTGGCGGGATCTCTGCCCCCCGCCCTGGCTGCGGACAAGACCAACGATGTTCGGGTCATCCTGCCTCTGTACGCCGGCATCGGCGACACCTGGCGCAGTCAGATGTCCTTTGTGAAGTACTTCTACCTCCAGCTGGGCTGGCGGAGCTGCTACTGCGGCCTGTTCCAGCTGGATCGGGGCGGCGTCACCTACTACTTCGTGGATAACGAGACTTACTTCAAGCGCAACGGCCTCTATGGCCACTACGACGACGGCGAGCGCTTTGCCTACTTCTCCAAGGCCGTCATCGAGGTGCCCGCCCAGATCGGCTGGTCCCCGGACATCATTCACTGCAACGACTGGCAGACCGCGCTGGTCCCCATTTACCTGATGGAGGCCCGGAAGTATGTCCCCGAGCTCACCGGGGCCAAGACGGTCTACACCATCCACAATATCGAGTACCAGGGCCGCTATGGTAACTCCATCCTCACCGACGTGTTTGGCCTGGACTACAACACCTACTTCAACGAGCATATGCTCTCCTTCTATAACGACGTCAACCTGATGAAGGGCGCTATCTATGCCTCCGATTTTGTGACCACCGTCTCGCCCACCTATGCCAACGAGCTGCAATATGCCTTCTATGCCCACGGGCTGGAGGGCGTGATCGCGGAGAACCAGCATAAGATCCGGGGCATCCTCAACGGCATCGACATGGACGCCTTCAATTCTGAGAAGGACCCCAAGATCGCCGCCAACTTCTCCATCGATGACCTCTCCGGCAAGGCGGTCTGCAAGGCCGACCTCCAGCGTCAGCTGGGCCTGGATGAGGACCCGGACGCCGCCATCATCGGCTCTATCTCCCGTCTGGTGGGGCATAAGGGCTATGACCTGGTCACCGCCGCCTTCGACCGGATCATGGACAACCATGTCCAGTTCGTCCTCCTGGGCACCGGCGAGTGGGGCTTTGAGGAGTTCTTCCGCAACGCCCAGGCCCGGTATCCCGGCCGCGTCTCCTCCAACATCACCTACTCCGCGCCCCTCTCCTCCGCCATCTATGCCGGAGCTGACCTGTTCCTCATGCCCTCCATCGCAGAGCCCTGCGGCCTGAGCCAGATGATCGCCCTGCGGTATGGCACCGTCCCCATCGTCCGACTCACCGGCGGCCTGAAGGACTCCGTCCCCGCCTACGACCCCGAGACGAAGGAGGGCCTGGGCTTCACCTTCGGCAACATCAACGCCGAGGATATGCTTGGGGCTGTGGATCGCGCCCTGGCCGTCTATGACGACAAGGACGCCTGGACAGACCTGATGAAGCAGGGTATGCAGGCCGACTTCAGCTGGAACAAGTCCGCCGAGGAGTATATGGAAATCTATCGCACTATCCTGATGTAAGACATCGCCTGCAAAGTCGCCATATAAACGCTTGCCGCCCGCCGGAGCCTCCGGCGGGCGGCAAGATGCGCCCCCGCACGGTCCGGAGACGGTGCGGGGGCGCAGTCTGTTTGAAAAGGGAAGCGCTTACCGCTGGATACGGCCGGAGCCGTCGCCGCCGGCCAGCTTCTCCACCTCGGAGACGGAGACCATGTTGTAGTCGCCCTCGATGGTGTGCTTGAGCGCGGAGGCCGCCACGGCGAACTCCACGGCAGCCTGGGTGTCCTTGCCGGTGAGCAGGGCATAGATCAGACCGCCGCCGAAGCTGTCGCCGCCGCCGACCCGGTCGACGATGCGCAGCTCGTACTTCTTGCTGAAGCAGTACTCATCGGTGGCCACATTGTAGAGCATGGCGCTCCAGCCGTTGTCGGAGGCGCTGTGAGATTCCCGCAGGGTGATGGCAACCTTCTCAAAGCCGAACTTGTCCGCCAGCTGCTTGGCCACGGACTTGTAGCCCTCGTGGTTCAGGGTGCCGCCGTAGATATCGGTGGCCTCGGCCTCGATGCCGAACACGTCCTTTGCGTCCTCCTCGTTGGAGATGCACACGTCCACATACTGGCACAGGTCGGTCATGGCCTCCCGGGCCTGGGCGCGGGTCCACAGCTTGCCGCGGTAGTTCAAATCGCAGGAGATCTTCACGCCGTGCGCCTTGGCGGCCTTGCAGGCCTCCTTGCAAATCTCCACCACATTGGGGCCCAGGGCCGGAGTGATGCCGGTGAAGTGGAACCAGTCGGCGCCCTCAAAGATCTTGTCCCAGTCAAAGTCGGCGGGCTGGGCCAGCTGAATGGCGCTGTTGGCCCGGTCATAGATGCAGACGCTGCCCCGCTGGGAGGCGCCCTTCTCGTTGTAATAGATGCCCACACGGTCGCCGCCCCGGACGATCATGCTGGTGTCCACGCCGTAACGGCGGAGGCTGTTGATAGCCGCCTGGCCGATGGCGTGGGCGGGGAGCTTGGTGACGAAGGCTGCATCCAGGCCATAGTTGGCCAGGGAGACGGCCACATTGGCCTCGCCGCCGCCGAAGGTGAACTCCAGGTTGTTGGCCTGGACGAAACGCTCATAGTTGTAGGGCTGGAGGCGAACCATCAGCTCGCCGAAGGTGATTACTTTACCCATGGGTGATCAGATCCTTTCTGTAATGGGGGGCTTAGCCGCGGACCTTGTCCACGATGGCGCGGGACTGCTTGCACAGGTCGATGATCTTGTCCCAGTTGCCGGACTCGATGTCGTCGGCCTTGACCATGTAGCTGCCGCCGCAGGCTGCAATCACCGGGCAGGAGAGGTACTCCTCCAGGTTCTTCAGGCTGATACCGCCGGTGGGCATGATCTTGAACATGGCGAAGGGGGCGCTCATGGCCTTGATTTTGGCCAGGCCGCCGGACTGCTCGGCGGGGAAGAACTTGAGCACCTCATAGCCGTACTCCAGAGCCATCTGATACTCGGTGGGCGTGGTGCAGCCGGGGTAGTAGGGCAGATTCAGCTCCTGGCACTTGTCCGCCAGCTTGTAGTTGAAGCCGGGGGAGACGATGAACTGGGCTCCGGCGGCCACGGCAGCGTCCACCTGGGCCACGGTCAGTACGGTGCCTGCGCCCACGATCATGTCAGGGCAGGTCTCCTTCATAATCTTGATGGCCTTGTCTGCCCCGGCGGCACGGAAGGTGACCTCCGCCACGGGCAGACCGCCCTCGCACAGGGCCTTGGCCAGGGGAGCGGCGTCCCGCTCCGGGTGGTTCAGCTTGATGACAGGCACGACGCCGATGTCGGAAATGGCCTGGTTAAATGCATTCATATGGTTTCACTCCTTCTTGCGAGATAGTTGCGCGGGCAAGCCTCAGAGCAGCTGCTCTGTCTGGGCGGTGGCGTGGACGGAGGTGGCTACCGGGACGTCCGGGTAATCGGTGGTCACCGGCAGGGGGAGGGACTGCATATATTCGTGCATGGCCTCCGCCACCCGCTTGCCGTTGGCGACGGCCTCTACCACGGTACGGGCGCCGTTCACGGCGTCCCCTGCGGCAAAGACCCCGGGGCGGCTGGTGTGCCCGTCCTCGTCTACGGTGAGCAGACCGGTGCGGCTGGTGTCGATGCCCTTGGTAGATGTGACCAGGTTGCTCTCCGCTCCCTGACTGACGGCGATGATGACAAAGTCGCAGGGATAGAGCTTTTCCGTGCCGGGGACAGACTGAATTTTGCCGTCCTCGGTGACGGCGCTGTCCGCCAGAATCACGCCGTCGTCCCGGATCTCCAGGGTACATTTGTCCAGAAGGAAATCCACGCCCTCCAGCTTGGCATAACTGGACTCGTACTGGCTGGCGGTGATCTCATCCGTCCGGGAGACACAGGTGACGTGTCTGGCTCCCTTGCGCACGGCGGTCCGGGCGCAGTCCATGGCGGAGTTGCCCGTGCCAATGATCATGACCCGCTCCCCCAGATGGAAGGCGTCGGGGCTGGCCAGGTAGTTGATGGCGTAGGCCACAGTACCCAGGCTCTCGCCCCGGATGCGGAGCTTGTTGGGCTTCCAGAGCCCTGCGCCCACGAAGATGCTCTGATAGCCGTCCCGGAACATATCGTCGATGGTGATGGCCCCGCCGATATAGGTGTTGGGCCGGAACTGGATGCCCTTGAGTTCCAGGTGGCGGTAGGCCAGATCATCCAGCACTGAGTCGGGCAGACGGAAGTCGGGGATACCGTACCGCAGCACGCCGCCGATCTTGTCCCGGCTGTCGAAGATGGTCACCTGGTAGCCGTACCGGGCCAGGATGATGGCAATGGTCAGGCCCGCGGGACCGGCCCCGATGACGGCGGCTTTCCGCCCGTTGGAGGGGGCGGGGCCCTTGACCATCTTGTTGGCGTAGGTGGTGGAGATGTAGTTTTCAATCACGGAGAAGTGGACGGGCGCGCCCTTGATGCCCCGGACGCAGTGACCCTCGCACTGGCCCTCATGGTTGCAGACCAGGCTGCACACGGTGGTCAGAGGGTTGTTCTCAAAGAGCATCCAACCCGCGTCGTCCAGCCTGCCCGCTTTCAGCAGACGGATGACCTCCGGAATGTTGGTATGGATGGGACAGCCCTCCTGGCACCTGGGCTTTTTACAGCCCAGGCACAGGTTGGCCTCCTCCATCACATGGAGGGCCATGACTTACACTCCGCTGTAGGCGGAGAAGCCGGCGTCGATGGGCAGAATCACGCCGGTGATGGCGCTGGCAGCCTTGTCATCGCACAGGAAGAACACGCCGCCCAGCAGCTCCTCGCTCTCCACGAAGCGACCGGTGGGCGTTCCGGCCAGGATCTTGCCGGAGCGGGCGGTGGGGGTGCCGTCCTCGTTGAACAGCAGGGAGCGGTTCTGGTTGGAGACCAGGAAGCCCGGGGCGATGGCGTTGCAGCGGATGCCGGTGCCGGCGAAGTGGGTGGCAAGCCACTGGGTAAAGTTGCTGACGGCAGCCTTGGCGCCGGAGTAGGCGGGAATCTTGGTCAGCGGGATATAGGCGTTCATGGAGGAGATGTTCAGGATGCAGCCGGATTTGCGCTCCACCATGTCCTTGGCAAAGGCCTGGGTGGGGAGGAGGGTGCCCTGGAAGTTCAGCTTGAACACGAAGTCCACGCCGCCCTGATCCAGGTCGAAGAAGGTCTTCTGGCCCTCCTTGGCCTCATGCTGATACTCGTTGTCGGTCTGGGCGCGGGCGTTGTTGCCGCCTGCGCCGTTAATCAGGATATCGCAGGGACCCAGGTCGGCCAGGACCTGCTGATGGACGCTCTCCAGGACCTCGGCGTCCAGCACGTTGGCCTTGTAGCCCTCGCAGATAAAGCCCTCGGCCTTACATTCGTCGGCCAGCTTCTTGACAGCGTCCTCGTTCAGGTCGAGGGCGGCCACCTTGGCGCCTGCCTGGGCAAAGGCCCGGGCCATGGTGCCGCAGAGGACGCCGCCGGCGCCGGTGACGACGACGACTTTGCCGGAGAAATCAACGTTCAGAGGAAGATCGATCATGTGAAACACTCCATTTCTGTGTGATTGCCGGAGACGGGCGGCCTGCCCGGCCGGCGGTTATTAAGCTGGCTCGCGCCAGAGGGACAACAATCAGAGGTCGAAATACCGGGCGGCGTTGTAATAGCTGATGCCCTGGACGATCCTTTTCAGCGCCTTCTCATCGTCGGGATATTCTCCGTTCTCCACCCAGCCGCCGATCAGGTTGCACATGACCCGGCGGAAATACTCATGGCGGGTGTAGGACAGGAAGGAGCGGGAGTCGGTGAGCATACCGATGAAGTTCCCCAGCAGGCTCAGATTGGCCAGAGAGGTCATCTGTTCCACCATGCCCGCCCGGTTGTCGTTGAACCACCAGGCGGAGCCGTGCTGGATCTTGCCGGGCACCTCGGTGCCCTGGAAGGCGCCGATGAGCACGTCCAGCTGGGCGTTGTCGGCGGGGTTCAGGGAGTAGAGAATGGTCTTGGGGCACTCCCCGGTGGCGTCCAGGTCGCTGAGCAGAGCCGCCAGCTCGGTGGTGCAGTTGGTGTTGGCGATGATGTCATAGCCGGTGTCAGGGCCCAACTGGGCGAACATCCGGGCGTTGGGGTTGCGGATGCAGGAGTAGTGGAGCTGCATGGCGATGCCCAGCCGGGCATAGGCCCGGGCGCAGGCCAGGAGGAGGGTGGTCTGATAGCCCTCGATCTCCTCGACGGTCAGGGGCTGGCCTGCCAGCGCCTTGCGGTAGGCGGCGTCCGCCGCCTCCGGGGTGCAGGGCCGGTACATCACATAGTCCAGCCCGTGATCTGCCGCCCGGCAGCCATTGGCGTGGAAGTACTCAATCCGCTCCACCAGAGCGTCCGCCACGTCCTGGGCGGTGGCCAGCTCCCGGCCCACCACGGCGGAGAGCTGGGCGATGTAGTCGGCGAAGCCTGCCTTGTGCAGGTTCAGGGCCTTGTCCGGCCGGAAGGAGGGGCAGACCTTCGTCTCAAAGGTGGGATCGGCGGCGATCTTCTGGTGCCACTCCAGAGAGTCCACCGGGTCGTCGGTGGTGCCGATCATGGCCACGTTGGACTGGCGGATGAGGCCCCGGGCAGTGAAGCCGGGGTCGTTGCGCAGCTTGTCGTTGCACAGATCCCAGACCTCCTTGGCGTTGTCGCCGTTCAGGTGGCTGTCAAAGCCGAAGTAGTTCTTCAGCTCCAGGTGGCACCAGTGGTACATGGGGTTGCCGATGCACAGCTCCAGGGACTCGGCGAACTTCTGGAACCGCTCAAAAGCGGGCTTGTCGCCGGTGATGTAGTCCTCGCTGATGCCGTTGGAGCGCATGACTCTCCACTTGTAGTGGTCGCCTCCCAGCCAGACCTCCGCCAGATTGTCAAAGCGGCGATCCTCGTAAATCTCCCTGGGAGAGATGTGGCAGTGGTAGTCCACCAGGGGAAGACCCTCCACATAGTCGTGATAGAGATGCTGCGCCGTGGGAGTTTCCAGAAGAAAATCCCTGTCCAGAAATGGTTTCATAGTCTGTAACGGGCCGGGCGGTCGAGGCAGGCCCTACGCTCCTTTCGCGTCAAAATGGTACAGGCGGCGGAGACGCTCCGCCGACCGGGGATTACGCTAAGATAAGAGTACCATATTTTCAGGAAAAGTGCAAAGGTTAAAATAAAGTGTTTGCGTTTTCTTCTTATCTGACAAATTTTCCTGCCCGCTTTTGGCGAATTTACCAAAAAGGCGGAAACGCATCCGAAAAAACAACACAAAAAGGGAGGAGGAACGATGGCAAAGCCCCCAAAACAGGTAAAAAAGAGAAAAAGAAGGGCAAAAACAGGTAAACGTTTACTTGCAGAGGCAGAGAAATAATGGTATAATCAGAAAAACAGGCGATGTTTCGGACACTTTTTCCGGGAAAAGAAAAGAAAAAGCGGGCGCAGGCCCGCCATGGGAGGCGTTGCTATGGCTTGTACGCTCAGGGACGTGGCGGAACGGGCGGGGGTGTCCATCGTCACGGTACATAAATGTATCTACGGAAAGTCTGGCGTGGGAGAGGAGACCCGAAAACGGGTCCTGGCCGTGGTGGAGGAGCTGCATTATACGGTGAACCCCTCCGCGTCCTCCCTCAAGCGGGGCGACCTCTGCCTGGCAGTGCTCTGTCCGGGGAACCCGGAGCAGAGCAACTCCTTTCACAGCAAGCTGACCCAGGGGGCGGAGCGGGCTGCCCGGGAGCTGGCCTCCCATGGAGCCAGCGTCCGGGTGTTGTCCTGCGGCGCAGACTGGCGGCAGGAGGAGAAGCTGCTCCAGACCCTCCTGGACGAGGGAAAGACGCAGGGGGTGGCCGCCTACTGCCTGGACGACGAGCGGCTGGACGGGGTCCTGGGCCGTTTCCGGGAGCGGGAAATTCCGGTGGTCACCTTCAACGCCGACGCCCCGTCCTCCGGCCGCCTGGCCTGTGTCACCGCCCCCGCCCGGCAGATGGGGGAGCTGGCGGCGGAGCTGCTGGTCAAGCTGGACGGAAGACACCGGCGGATTGTCATCGTGGGGGGCGACAAGCGCCTGAGCATCCTTCGGGAAAACACCACCGGCTTTTACTCCTATATCCAGCAGCACGATCCGGAGATCTCTCTGCTGGAGATCAACAACTCCAGCCGCTCCAGTCTCCGGGGAGAGCTGGAGAAGGTGCTGGTCAGTCTGGACGATGTCACCGGCATCTACTGCTCCATGACCCGGAACGCGCTCCCGGTCTGCCAGTGCCTGAAACGGACAGGGCTGGCGGGAAAGGTGCGTTATATCTGTACCGACGTGTTTGAGGAGCTTCGCCCCTATCTCCTGGACGGCACCATCGACGCCGCTATCTGGCAGGATCCCAGCCTCCAGAGCTACAACGCCGTCCAGCTGCTCTACCGCTACCTGGTCACCGGCAAGCTGGACGAGTCCTGCTTCCGCATCCCTATCGGCCCGGTGCTGTGCAGCAATTTTGACTATTTCCTATGAGCGGGCCGGGGGGCTCCATGATCTCCTCTGCCAGACACGCCCAGTGACATAGCATCCCCTCTCCCCGGTACACCCGGTCGCCGGGATAGATCTCCCCGCCGCAGGCGGCGCAGTACCCCACAGCCAAAGCCGCCTGGGGATCTGACAGCCGGGGACAGATCCCACCTTCCATGACGGTCGCCTCCTTTCGCTCCCAGCATACAGCGAAAGGGCCGGGGCGGATATGCAACAGGCGGGTTTTCGGGGAAATTTTTCCCCTTTTACGGAGAAAGCTGCGCTGTTGCGCAAGTTTCCCCCTGCTTCCCCTCAGGGGAGACGGCGGAGCCCCAAAATCTGCCCCTGGGCACTGCGCCAAAATCCCAACGCATTCTTTCCTTTTCGTCTCCTTTCTGGTATAATCATATCAGCTGCGGGACGCACAGAGCGCCCTGCCTGAGAAAAGAGGTCAATTTTATGAAAATCGTGTTTTTAGAGCCGTTGGGCATCCCCAACGAAAACCTGCTGGCCCAGGCCAGGGCTGCCCTCGGCCCGGATGTGGAGCTGGTGGCCTATCCCGACCGCAAAGAGGACGAGGCGACCCTGGTGCAGCGCAGCGCCGGAGCGGACGTGGTGGTGCTGTCCAACTTCCCCTATCGGGAGAACGTCATCCGCCAGTGCCCCGACCTGAAGCTGATCTGTGTGGCCTTCACCGGCACCGACCATGTGGATGTGGATTATTGCCACGCCCACGGCATCGCCGTCTGCAACTGCGCGGGATACTCCACTGTGGCAGTGGCGGATCTGGTCTTTGGTCTGGCCATCGACCTGGCCCGGAACGTCCTCCCCTGTGACGCCGCCTGCCGTCAGGGCGGCACCAAGGCGGGCCTGGTGGGCTTTGAGCTGGAGGGCAAGACCTTCGGCGTGGTGGGCACCGGAGCCATCGGCCTGCGGGTGGCAAAGATCGCTAACGCCTTCGGATGCAAAGTCCTGGCCTGGAGCCGGACGAAGAAGACCGTAGAGGGTGTGACCTACTGCGACACTCTGGAGGAGCTGCTGCCCCAGTGCGACATCGTCTCCCTCCATGTTCCCCAGACCCCGGCCACCGTGGGCCTCATCGGGGCGCGGGAGCTGAAGCTGATGAAGAACACCGCCCTGCTCATCAATACCGCCCGTGGCCCTGTGGTGGACTCCGCAGCCCTGGCCGCCGCTCTGGAAGCCGGGGAGATCGCCGGAGCCGGGGTGGACGTATTCGAGCAGGAGCCGCCCATCGCCGCCGACCACCCCCTGCTCTCCGCCCCCCATCCGGGG
>JAJPXB010000067.1 GCA_021205695.1 Clostridiales bacterium | reverse complement strand
GGCATTCTGGACGCCCTGGAGCAGGATATCCGCGCCAGGAAGAGCGCCTACGACGAGGAGATCGCCGCCTGCCGCAATCAGCTGGCGGAGGCCCGCCGTCAGACAGCGGAGTATCTGGCCGCCGTCCAGGAGCTGACCGACCAGCAGCAGACCTTCCTGGAGAACCTGCCCGACCTGGGCCAGGAAGATGAGCTGCCCGACGAGAGCGCCGCGAACGAGACGCCCGAGGAGGAGCCTGTCCCCGAGGAGGCCCCCGCCCCCGCAGAGGATTCCATCGACGAGATGATCGCCGAGGAGGCCGCTCCCGCCCCGGAGGAGGAGAGCAAGCCCCAGGAGCCGGAGCAGCCCCAGCCGGAGGCGTCCGCTACCTCTCCCGCCTCCACCGCCCGGATCGACTTCTCCAATCTGAAGTTCGGGAAGGACTACGAGATCAAGTGACATACCCCGCCCCCTGGGGCGAACAGGCAGCGCAAACGCCATCAGAATCACATAGTCTCTGGTTTCAGGGGCTATGTGATTGTCTGTCATTTACCACCGGTTAGAGAGGAAGGAAACCATGCCAGATTACAACAAGACCATCCATCTGCCCAAGACGGATTTCCCCATGCGGGCGGCGCTGGCCAAGCGGGAGCCGGCCATGCTGGAGGAGATGTACCGGAAGGATCTGTATCACAAGCTGATGCGGAAGAACGAGGGACGGCCCTCCTTCATCCTCCACGACGGCCCTCCCTATGCCAACGGCAATATCCACATCGGCACCGCCATGAACAAGGTGCTCAAGGACTTCATCGTCCGCTCCAAGAACATGATGGGTTACAAGGCCCCCTATATCCCCGGCTGGGACACCCACGGCATGCCCATCGAGACGGCCATCCAGAAAAAGGGCGTCAAGCGGAACACCATGCCGGTGCCCGAGTTTCGGGACAAGTGCCGGGCCTTCGCCCTGGAGCAGGTGGACAAGCAGCGGGAGGACTTCAAGCGGCTGGGCGTCATCGGCGAGTGGGACGACCCCTATATCACCCTGACGCCGGAGTTTGAGGCCAAGCAGGTGGAGGTCTTTGGCACCATGGCCCAAAAGGGCCTGATCTATCAGGGACTGAAGCCTACCTACTGGTGCCCCACCTGCGAGACCGCCCTGGCCGAGGCCGAGGTGGAGTACAATGAGGACCCGGTGACCACCATCTTCGTCAAGTTCCGGGTACACGACGACAAGGGCAAGCTGTCCCGGTACGGCGATCTGAGCAGGATGTACTTCGTCATCTGGACCACCACCACCTGGACGCTCCCCGGGAACATGGCCATCTGCCTGAACGCCCAGCTGGAGTACTCCCTGGTGAAGATCGCCTCCGGCGACATCCTCATCATGGCCACCGAGCTGGTGGACAACGTGATGCGCGAGAGCGGCATCACCGCATATGAGACGGTGGCCACACTTTTCGGCGACGAATTCGAGTATATGACCGCCTACCATCCCTTTATGGAGCGGGACTCTCTGATCATTCTGGGCGACCACGTCACCCTGGACGCCGGCTCCGGCTGCGTCCACACCGCCCCCTCCTTCGGCCTGGACGACTTCTACGTCTGCCAGCGGTATCCGGAGATCCCCACCGACATCACCATGGAGGTCTCGGTGGACGCCAGGGGCTATCTGAACGAGTACGCCGGGCCCTACAAGGGCCTCCACGTCCTCCGGGACGCCCATGAGGTGATCTACGCGGACCTGGTCAGAAGCGGCGCGCTCCTCTCCTCCAGAAACATCACCCACAGCTATCCTCATTGCTGGCGGTGCAAGAAGCCGGTGATCTTCCGGGCCACCCAGCAGTGGTTCGCCAGCGTAGACGCCATCAAGGAGCAGGCCGTGGCCTCCTGCGACGACATCTGGTGGAAGCCGGAGTGGGGCAAGGAGCGGATGATCTCCATGATCCGGGAGCGGTCCGACTGGTGCATCTCCCGCCAGCGCACCTGGGGCGTGCCCATCCCCATGTTCTTCTGCAGACAGTGCGGCAAGCCCTATTGCACCGAGGCGTCTATCGCCAAGGTCTCCGCCATCTTCAAGGAGGAGGGCTCCAACGCCTGGTGGGCCCACTCCGAGGAGGAGCTGATGCCGGAGGGCGCAGTCTGCGAGAGCTGCGGCGGCACGGAGTTCCGCAAGGAGCAGGACATCCTGGACGTGTGGTTCGATTCCGGCTCCACCTGGAAGGCCGTGTGCGAGGTGCGGCCCGAGCTGACCTATCCCGCCGACCTGTATCTGGAGGGCGGCGACCAGTATCGCGGCTGGTTCCAGTCCTCCATGCTGACCTCCATCGCCGTCAACGGCGTGCCCCCCTATAAGCAGATCGTCACCCACGGCTGGACGGTGGACGGCCAGGGCCGGGTCATGCACAAGAGCCTGGGCAACGCCATCTCCCCCCAGGACACCATCAAGGAGTATGGGGCGGACATCTTCCGCCTGTGGGTCTCCTCCGCGGACTACACCCAGGATATGCGCCTGTCCAAGCCCATTTTAAAGCAGCTGGCGGACGCCTATCTGAAGATCCGCAACACCTGCCGGTATATCCTGGGCAATCTGAACGGCTTTGACCCCAACACCGACCTGGTGGCCTTTGGGGACATGATGGAGCTGGATCAGTGGGCCGTCGCCGCCCTGAACCGCCTGGTGGACAGGGTGCGCCAGGCCTATGAGGTGTACGAGTTCCACGCCATCTATCGGAACGTGTACAACTTCTGCGTGGTGGAGATGTCCAACTTCTATCTGGACATCATCAAGGACCGGCTCTACTGCGAGGGCGGGGACTCCTATGAGCGCCGCAGCGCGCAGTCTGCCATCTTCCACATCCTGGACGCGCTGGTGCGCATCCTGACGCCCCTGCTGGCCTTCACCAGCGAGGAGATCTGGCAGGCCATGCCCCACCTGGCCTCCGACAACGCCGAGGCCGCCCTGCTCAACGATATGCCCGCCGTCCGGGAGGACTGGACGCTCACCGACGAGCAGGAGGCCCGCTGGGCCACCCTGCTGTCCTTTAAGGC
The DNA here is from genome assembly GCA_021205695.1 of Clostridiales bacterium. GTDB lineage: Bacteria > Bacillota > Clostridia > Oscillospirales > Oscillospiraceae > Onthomonas. The sequence goes on along the minus strand of JAJPXB010000067.1, from coordinate 11,000 downwards.
GGACGTGAACCAGGCGCTGGAGCAGGCCCGTGTCTCCAAGCTCTGCAAGAAGTCCACCGACGCCATGCTCACCCTGTACCTCACCGGAGAGGCGGTGGCGTTGTACGACCAGGTGAAGGACCTGAAGCTGGCCGACCTGTTCATCGTCTCCCAGGTGGACGCCGTAGAGGGCGAGGGTGAGGGCGTTCCGGGGACCAACATCCCCGGCCTCACCGTCCGGGTGACGGTGCATCCCGCTTACAAGTGCCCCCGGTGCTGGCTCCACAGCGCCGCCATCGCCCGGGACGGCGACCTCTGCCCCCGGTGCGCCCGGGCCATCGCGGGCATGGATCTCTCCGCGCTTTAACCGCTGACAAAAACGGACACCGGACGCCTGGTGGTGATTCACCCGGCGTCCGGTGTTTTCCGCTTTTCCCCCATGGAATTCCACCCTCTCCGGCCCAATGGGAGGAGGAGGCCGGAGAGGGGGATATGGGAGAAGAACGCTGATTCAATTTGGACGCCTGGCGTCCGCAGACATCACGCCTGCTGCTTTCTGGCTTTGTTCCTGCGGCGGACGGCCCGGACCAGCATCACTGCGCTGCCCACCAGGGCCACGCCCAGGACCACGTCCACGGCCACCAGAGCGATCTGCCACCACGGGGTGACGGCGACGATCTCCGTCTCCTCGGTGTAGCCGTTCATGGCGTTGGAGTTGGCCACGGTGTACAGGATGCGGTGGCACGCCTGGCGCATGGCCTGGGCGATGGCCGGGTCATCCTGATAGTTTTCGATCAGCTCTTCCGTCCACTGGGTAGAGGAGGAGTCCCAGCAGTCGGTACCGGCCAGCAGGCCCCAGGCTGCGTCAAAGGACTGCATCACGATGCCGTAGGAGGCGAACTGGGAGTTGCCGGAGAAGTCGGTAAGGGAGAAGCCCTTCAGTCCCCATTCATTGCGCAGCACCTCGGTCTGGAGGCCGTAGCAGGCGCCGGACCAGGTGACGCCGAAGCGGGCAAAGGAGTTCATGACGCACATGGCGCCGCCCTCGGTGATCGCCGTCTGGAAGGGCTTGAGGTAGATCTCACGGATGGACTGCTCGTTGGCGAAGGTGGAGATGCAGCGGCAGCCGGTCTCGGTGTCGTTCAGGGCAAAGTGCTTGATGTAGACATACACGCCCTTGGACTGGATGCCGGAGACCTCGGCGGCGGCGATCTTGCCGGCCAGGAAACCGTCCTCGGAGTAATACTCGAAGTTACGGCCGCAGTAGGCGTTGCGGTGGGTGTTCATGGCGGGGCCGTACAGGCCGGAGGCGCCCAGGTCGAGGACGTCGGTGCCCAGGCAGACGCCCACCTCATACATCAGATCCACGTTCCAGGTGGCCGCCATGATGTTCTCGTCGGAGTAGGCAGCGTGGCACTCGGAGACGCCGGTCAGAGACTGGGTGAAGCCCTGGGGGCCGTTGTCGTCGGTGGTGGCGGGCTTGGAGACAGAGACCACCATAGAGGTGTTGTGGTAGCCCTCGCCGATGAGCGTGGCCATCTCCTCGAAGGTGAGCTGATCCAGCAGCAGGTCCCAGTCCTCGTCGTCGTAGTCCTTGCCGATCATCATGCCCAGGGTCATGCCGTTGTCGGCGTCCATGGTGGGATACTCGATCTCATCATACGCCATGGTGTCCGGCAGGCCCAGCAGATCCACAAAGTAGTTCCACTGTTCCTCATCTGTGGCCACATAGGACAGATAGGGATTCAGACCGCCGGAGAGCATCTCCCCGCTGGCCTCCAGGCCGGCCATGCCGGTGGGCCAGGTGCCCTCCCAGTCAGACCGGGAGAGGTAGGTCATCTCGTAGCCATCGTAGTAGTTCAGGTCGGCGCTGTCGAACTGGTTGGTGATCTCATAGCCCGTGGTGGAGGAGACGGAATAGGTCTTGGTGTCCAGGGCCTCGTTGGTGTAGGTGGAGACAAAGGCGGCGTCCCCGTCGGCGGTCATGCCGTCGGCAGCGGTGTAGCCCTTGGCGGCCAGAACATTGTTGACCGCTTCATGGGCGTCGGTGGCGGCGGTCAGATAGTAGTCCCCGGCGTCCAGGATATAGGTCCTGGCACTGGTGCTGTCATAGGCGGCCAGCTCCTCCCGGGGGATCTCGACGGTCACGGTCTCAGAGGCGTTGGGCTCCAGCAGCTCCGTCTTGGCAAAGCCGCACAGCTCCACAGAGGCCTTCTCGATGCCGTTTTCCACGTCGTAGTCGGTGTAGGGGGACTGGAAGTAGACCTCCACCACGTCCTTGCCTGCGGTGTCGCCGGTGTTGGTGACGGTGACGCTGACGGTGAAGGCGTCGGAGGCGGCGTCAAAGCTGACGGTGAAGTCCGACCACTCAAAGTCGGTGTAGCTCAGGCCGTAGCCGAAGGGATAGGCCACCTCGCTGGCGTAGTCATAGTCCCCGGCGTTGCCGGTGCCCATGACCACGTCCTCATACCGGGTCTCGTAGTAGCGATAGCCGATATAGATGCCCTCCTGATAGGTGATGTACTTCATATTGCCGTCCAGGCCGCCGCTGTACACGGAGTACCAGTTTTCGGTATCCGACTCGTCATAGTTGGCCCAGGTGTAGCCGTACATGCTGACCACGGAGGGGGCGGTGGTGTTGTCGTAGCAGTAGGTGTCCACCAGCTTGCCGGAGGGGTTGGTGTTGCCCACTAGGATGTCGGCCACGGAGTTCAGACCCCAGGTGCCGGTGTAGCCGATCCACAGGACGGCGTCGATGCCGTAGGCCTCGTCGTCGATGAAATCGCACTCCATGGCGTTGGTGGAGTTGATGAGGACGATGACGGTGTCGAAGCTCTCGTTCACCATCTCCAGCATCTCCTGCTCCTCGGTCGTCAGCTCCAGCACGTTGGTGCCGTCCACGAAGTCGTCCATAGCCAGGTCGGAGCCCTCGCCGGCCACCCGGGAGATGACCACGATGGCGGCGTCGTTGTACTCGCTGTAGGAGGCGGTCACTGCGTCGGTGTACACGTCCACCGGCACCTCGTTGATGTTCCACTCGCCCCGGCTGCCCAGGGTAGAGCCCTTGCCGGGGGAGCGGACATACTCGCTGCCTGCTCCCGTCTCATAGAAGTCCCACAGGGTGGGGTTGACGGAGAAGCCGACCTCCTCCAGGGCCTCCTTTAAGGTGGGGGCGTTGGAGGTGTCGATGTCAGCGGAGCCGGTGCCGCAGGTGACGATGTCCACTACGGAGTGGCTGAAGGTGCTGACGGCGGAGCCGCCGGAGAGGGGCAGAGCGTCGTTGTCGTTCTTCAGCAGGACGATGCCCTCGCCGGAGAGCTGCTCGGCGATCTCCTGGTCGTGGGCCTCCAACTCCTCGGTGCTGTCAAAGCCGGTCTCGTAGTAGACGGCGCTGTCGTCGCCGTTGACCGTCTCGGTGGTGCTGATGCCCAGATAGATGTTGATGACCTGCGCGCTGCCGAAGGCCAGGGTGTTGGCGTAAATCATGGCCAGACAGAGAACCAGGATAATGCCGGTGGTCACGGACCACTTCACCACGCCGGTCCCCTTTTTCTTTTCCTTTTTCGGTTTATCATTCTTTGCCATTTGGGGTTGCTCCTTTCCGATAAAATCCCCGCTGTCCTCTGATACGCGGCCTTTCCGGAACACACGCCTCCCCGATGGTTCAGATTGGAAGAAACCACTTATATCAAAGAACGAATACATTGTTATTATATCTCTATTTCCAAAAAGCAACAGACCCAAACCCGCCCAGGTGTGACACTTATCATTCAAAAAATTGTCCCTGAGATTGTGCAGATTTGCCAAAACAGCCCGTCAATTATCGCCAGGAGGAGCCGCCTATGTACAAAAATTGCCAAAAGGAGCAGAGTGCCCAGCGCCAGGCCCATATCGCCCGAACCTTTATGAATATGCTGGAGAGCCGCAACTTCCAGGAGATCACTGTCACCGACCTGTGCCGGGAGGCGGGGATACCCCGGAAGGCCTTCTACCGGTATTTTGACACGAAGGAGGATATGATCCGCTTTATCGCCGACGCGATCATCCTCGCCTATCTTCGCATGGAAAGAGAATCGGGGCAGACGGACAGGCTCGGCGAATCGCTCTGTCAGAAAATGTTTGCTTTCTGGTATGAATATCGGGAGCATCTGCGCGTCCTGGTGCGCTCGGAGTGCATGGGCCTTTTTTCCGAGAGCTTCACCCGGGGCGTTCTGGAAATCGGGCCGAGCTTTGGTGATATGAGTGGCTGGTCTGAGGCGGAGCGTCTGCCCATCACCGTATTTACCACCGCCGGGTTTATCAGCCTGCTGATCTACTGGGTCCACACGGATTTCCGGGACACTCCGGAGGAGATGGGGCGCACGCTCTACCGCCTGCTGACGCAGCCCATATACGTATGAGAGGCAGGGGAGAAATTCACGGAAAATTTTATCTTTTCCGCGCCTCTGCCCCTTGCAATCCGGACAGACTGGGCTATAATGATAACCAAACCGATGTTCTGCGCCAAACGCTGTCCTTCGCCAAAGGCGGGGACGGTCTTTTATGGCGCAAATTTGAGAAACGAGGAATGAATCATGACGACTATCGACATTATCTCCGGCTTCCTGGGGGCGGGCAAGACCACCCTCATCAAGAAGCTCATCCGGGACTCCTTCCAGGGTCAGAAGGTGGTGCTCATTGAGAACGAGTTCGGCGAGATCGGCATCGACGGCGGCTTTATGAAGGACGCCGGCATCCAGGTCACGGAGATGAACTCCGGCTGCATCTGCTGCTCCCTGGTGGGCGACTTCGGCGTGGCCCTGCGCCAGGTGCTGGAGACCTACGCCCCTGACCGCATCATTATCGAGCCCTCCGGTGTGGGCAAGCTCTCCGACGTGGCCAAGGCCGTGGGCCGGGTGGCGGAGGACACCGACCTGACCCTGGGCAGCGCCATCACGGTGGTCAACGCCAAAAAGTGCAAGATGTATATGAAGAATTTCGGCGAGTTCTTTGACGACCAGGTGCAGCACGCCGGGACCATCATCCTCAGCCGCACAGGCGACATGAAGGAGGACAAGCTGGAGGAGGCGGTGGGCCTGCTCCGGGCCCAGAATCAGGACGCCGTCATCATCACCACCCCCTGGGAGCAGATCACCGGCGACCAGATCCTCAACGCCATGCGGGCCCACTCCCTGGCGGACGAGCTGATGGCCCAGGCCAAAGCCGCCGCCGCTGCCGGTGAGGACGAGGACGACGATGAGGACGAGTGCTGCCACCATCACCATCATCACGACGGGGACGAGCACGAGCACCATCATGACCACGACGAGGATGAGGAGCACGAGCACCATCACCATCACGACCACGACGAGGACGAGGAGCACGGGCACCATCATCATCATCACCATCACCATGACGCCGACGAGGTGTTCACCTCCTGGGGCCTGGAGACGGCGAAAAAATTCACCCAGGCGGAGATTCAGACCGCACTGGACGCCCTGGACACCGGCGCCTATGGCCAGGTGCTCCGGGCCAAGGGCTTCGTGGCAGGGGTCGACGGGAGCTGGATCCACTTCGACTACGTCCCCGGCGAGGTGGACGTGCGCACCGGCCCGGCGGACGTCACCGGACGCCTGTGCGTCATCGGCAGCGAGCTGAAGGAGCCGGAGCTGAAGGCCCTGTTCCGTCTGTGATCGAAGGGGAGACTGCACTATGGCAATTCAGCAGCAGCCCATCCCGGTCTACCTGATCTGCGGCTTCCTGGACGCGGGCAAGACCAACTTCATCGCCCCCATGCTGTCCAACCAGGAGTTCACCCAGGACGAGCGCACCCTCCTTCTCATCACCGAGGAGGGGGAGGAGGAGTACGACCCCGAGGCGCTGGCCCCCTTCGACGTGTCCTGCCAGGTGATCGAGGACAAGGCGGACTTTAACCGACAAAACCTGTTCCAGCTGGAAAAAAAGTTCCGTCCCACCCAGATCGTCATCGAGTACAACGGGATGTGGCTGCTCCAGGAGCTGGAGGAGGCCTTCCCGCCCCGGTGGACGCTGTACCAGATCGTGACGCTGGTGGAGGCCCCCACCTTTGACAGCTACGCCAAGAACATGGCCAGCCTGATGATGGAGAAGCTGCGCAATGCGGATATGCTCATCTTCAACCGGGTCACGGATCAGCTGGCGGATCAGCTCCGGCAGCGGAACCTGAAAATGGTCAACCGCCGGGCGGAGATGTATCTGGAGTATGCCGACGGCGACCGGGTGGAGGACTACGACAACGGCCTGTGTCCCTTCGACCTGTCCAAGCCGGTGCTGGAGCTCAGCGACGACGAGTTCGGCTTCTGGTACACCGACTGCATGGACAACATGGAGCGGTATCAGGGCAAGAAGGTCAAATTCCGGGGCATGGTGGCCAAGTCCCCCAAATTCCCCCGGGGCACCTTTGCGGCGGGCCGGTTCGCCATGGTCTGCTGCGCCCAGGACACCACCTTCCTGGGGATGCTGTGCAGCGGCCCGGAGAGCAAAACCCTGAAAAACCGGGAGTGGGTGGAGATCACCGGCCAGGTGGAGCTCCAGCGGCTCTCCATCTTCCAGGGGGAGGAGGGGCCTGTGGTCCGCACCCTGGAGGTCAGGCCCACCCAGCCGCCCCAGGAGGAGCTGGTCTACTTCTGAGCGGGGGACTTCGTGAAAAGATTGACAAGTCCGCCGCCCCTGTGCTATAGTGTGGAGCAGAAAAGGCAAAGCGCTTTTCGCAAAAGGGAGCGTTCCCTGTAGCGAGGATACCGGATCCCACTGAGAAAGGCGGTGACAGGGATGAAAAAAGGAAAGGTCTCCAACGCAGTCATCCGGAGACTGCCCCGCTACTGCCGCAATCTGGCCGCGCTGCGCCGGGAGGGCGTACAGCGCATTTCCTCCTCGGCACTGGGCCGGAATATGGGCCTCACCGCCTCTCAGATCCGGCAGGACCTGAGCTGCTTCGGCGAATTTGGTCAGCAGGGCTACGGCTACAACGTGGAGAGCCTCCATCAGGAGCTTTACGAGATTTTGTACCTCCATCAGAAGAAGGAGGCCGTCCTCATCGGGGCCGGCAACCTGGGCCGGGCGCTGATGCAGAATTTCAACTTTCTGGACAGCGGCTTTCACCTGGCCGCCGCCTTTGACACCGACCAGGAGCGGATCGGCACCCAGGTCAACGGCGTGCCCGTGCTGGACGTCGCCGGGCTGACGGACTATTTGGAGGCGCACCCCGCCTCGGTGGCAGTACTCACCCTCCCCGCCCGGTACGCACAGGAGACGGCAGAGCTGCTCATGGAGCAGGGTGTCCGGGGCATCTGGAACTTCACGAACCACGACCTGGACGTGCCGGAGGCCCACGCCGACGTGGTGGTGGAGAGCCTCCACTTCTCCGACTCCCTCCGGGTGTTGAGCTATCTCATCGACAGCCCGGGCGGGGCCGACTGAGGAGTCCCGACCAAATATAAGCGCGACCGCGTGAGCGCCCCCTGACGGAAAGCCCGTCGGGGGGCGCTTTAGACTGTCAAAAAGCGCTTGAGACTCCCGCAACAGAGTAGCGGGGGTGCGGAGGAGGGGGGAAAGTTCCCTTTGCGTGCAATAAAGAACGATTTTTAGAACTTTTTTAAAGTTCAAAAATCGTACTCAGCGTGTCAAAAAGGATTTTTGACACGCTGAAATGCCCGCACAGCCGTTTGGCTGTGCGGGCATTGTCCGTGACATTCTGTCAATCAATCGTTGACATAGGGCAGCAGGGCGATCTGACGGGCGCGCTTGATGGCGGTGGTCAGCTCGCGCTGATGCTTGGCGCAGGTGCCGGTGGTGCGGCGGGGGAGGATCTTGCCCCGCTCGGAGAGATAGCGGCGGAGCTTGCCGGTATCCTTATAGTCAATGCTCTCCACCTTGTCGGCGCAGAAGGCGCAGACCTTCCTGCGCTTGCGGCTGCGAGTCTTATCGAAAGCCATGATCGAGGTCTCCTTTCACTGAGATGGGACGTAGCTTACATCTTCGACGTCCGTTTACCCCTCGCCCGGCGCTCCGCCGGGGCGGGAGGACTGTTCTTCCTTGGGTCCGCTCAGAACGGCAGCTCGCCGTCGTCGTCACTGAGCTCCGCGAACTCAGACACCACAGGGGCCGAGGGCGCGCTGTAGCTGTTGTTCTGAGGCGCGGCGGGGGCGTAGCCGTTGTTGCTGCCGCCGCCATAGGAGCCGGTGCTGCGGTTGCCGTAGCTGCCGCCGTCACTGTCCCGCTTGGAATCGCCGAAGTAGACGTTATCCGCCACCACCTCGGCGCTGCGGCGCTTGTTGCCGTCCCGGTCCTGCCAGTCGCGGATCTGGAGCCGGCCCTCCACCACGGCCATACGGCCCTTGGAGAAGTACTTGCTCACGAACTCCGCGGTTCCCCGCCAGGCGACGATGTCGATAAAATCGGTGGCCCGGGTGCCGGTGGACTTGTCCGCAAAATCCCGGTCAACGGCCAGAGAGAAGGACGCCACAGCCACTCCGGACTGGGTCCGGCGCAGCTCGGGGTCCCGGGTGAGACGACCCATGAGAATAATGCGATTGAGCATGATGCGCCTCCTTAAGCGTTGAGATCAACGATCATGGAGCGGATCACGCCGTCGGTGATGTTGAAGTTACGGTTCAGCTCAGCGGGGAACGCGGCGGGGGACTCGAAGGTCATGAGGACGTAATAGCCCTCCGTCTTGTGGTTGATCGGATACGCCAGATGACGCTTCCCCCACTCACTGACCTCGGTCAGCGTGCCGTTTTGCTCTACCAGAGCCTGGAACTTTGCCACGATGGCAGCGATAGCATCCTCAGCCAGATCGGCGTCGATGATATACAGAGCCTCGTACTTGTCAGCGACCTTTGCCATGTTTGCACCTCCTTATGGACTATATGGCCCTTTCCTGCCGAAAAGGGCAAGAGAAGTCAGACTCCCTTGCAGGAGCCATGCCGTTCTATTTTAACAGCTTTTTTCGCTTTGTCAATGGGAAATGGGGAATTTTCCGGAAAATCAGCCCATTTCCTGCGCCTCACAGGCGGATATCTTCTCCACCCGGCGGCTGTGGCGGCCGCCCTCAAATGCAGTGGAGAGGAACACGTCGGTGATGCGCTCGGCCATGTTGACGCCGATCATCAGGGCGCCCATGGCCAGGCAGTTGGCGTCGTTGTGGCGGCGGCTCATCTCGGCGGAGTACGGCTCGCTGCACAGGGCGCAGCGGACGCCTCGCACCTTGTTGGCGGTGATGGAGATGCCCACCCCGCTGGAGCAGATGACGATGGCCCGGTCCGCCTCCCCCCGGGCGAGGCGCTTGGCGGCGGCGTAGCCGAAGTCGGGGTAGTCGCAGCTCTCCCCGCTGTACGTCCCCACGTCCGTGACCTCGTGGCCCTGGGCGATGAGATAGTCTTTGATATGCTCCTTCAGGGCAAAGCCCCCGTGGTCGGAGCCGATGGAAATCTTCATGTGTCCGTCTCCTTTATTTGACTCGTTTGCCGTCGATGAATACCATCCGGATGGAGGACGCCACCTCCAGGGGGGAGCCGTCCAGCACCACCAGATCCGCGTCCTTCCCCGGGGTGATGGAGCCCACCCGGCTGTCGATGCCGGCGATTTGCGCCGCCCGGAGGGTGATGCTCTGCAGGGCCTGCTCCGGGTCCGCCCCCGCCTTGACCGCCAGGGCCGCGCCCAGGGGGAGGTACTGGATGGGGTTCTCCGGGTGGTCGGTGCAGATGGCCACAGGGACGCCAGCTTTCATGAGGACGGCGGTGTTCTCCAGCGCCTGGTTTTTCAGCTCCGGCTTGCTCCGGTCGCCGAAGATGGGCCCGGTGATCACCGGGACGCCCTCCTCCGCCAGGATGTCCGCCACCAGATAGCCCTCGGTGCCGTGGACGATGACGGCGTTGAGCCGAAACTCCCGGGCGATGCGCAGGGCGGTGGCGATGTCGTCCGCCCGGTGGGCGTGGAAGTGGGCGGGAAGCGTCCCCTGGAGGACGGGGACCAGGGCCTCCAGCTTGCAGTCATAGTCCGGCGGCTCGGCGTCCTCGTCCGTCTTTGACCGCTCCCGCTTTCGGAGGTACTCTTGGGCCTTGGCCAGCTCCTCCCGGATGAGGGCGGCGGTGGCCATACGGGTGATGGGCGTCTCGTCCCGGTCGTTGTAGGTCTGCTTGGGATTCTCCCCCAGGGCGAATTTCATGGCCGCCGGGGCTTTGACGACCATTCGGTCGATCCACCGGCCGGCGGTCTTGACGGCGGCGAACTGTCCCCCGATGGGGTTGGCGGAGCCCGGCCCGGTGAGGACGGTGGTGACGCCGCCCTCCCGCGCCTCCTGGAAGCATCTGTCCAGGGGGTTCACCCCGTCGATGCCCCGGAGCTGCGGGGTGACGGGGTCGGTAGACTCGTTGGCGTCCTCCCCCTCAAAGCCCAGGCCGTCTCCAAAGACGCCCAGGTGACAGTGGGCGTCCACGAAGCCGGGGTAGACCAGCTCCCCTGCCAGATCCGGCCCCTCCCCGGGAGGACAGTCCTCCATGGGGCCGACGGCGGTGAATTTTCCGCCCTCAAAGGCCACAAAGCCGCAGGAGATCTCCGGGCGATCCATGGGGAAAATACGGGCGTTTTTCAGAAGCATGGCGGGTCCTTTCTTGTTTGCAGTGTGGGGAGGATCTCTGTACGGGCGCATTTCCCTCCCCCGAAGGGGACCGCCCCAGCGGGCGGCCTTTTTTGCCCCGGACAGCCGGACGCCGCCGCACGGGAAGTCCGATGCAGCGGCGCAGAAGGCCATGTATGGGTGCGGCAGAGACTGCCCCCGCCTCAGCCCCGGCGGGGACGGCGGGGACGGCGGCTCTCGCCGCCCCGGTTCAGATCGGACTGGCGGCTCTCCGACTCGGAGAGAAAATGCTTGACCATATCGTCGAAGGACTGGGGCTCCTGCTCCCGGTCATGGCCCCGATTCTGGCTCCGCCCCTGAGAGGAGGCGGAACGGGGGGCAGACCCGCCCTCGGAGCGGGGACGCCCGCCGCCCTGGCGGGGAG
>JAJPXB010000051.1 GCA_021205695.1 Clostridiales bacterium | reverse complement strand
GAGCTGCGCTGCTCTCTGTAGCGGGGTGGGCGTGAGACGACCATTTTGGGCGTACTGCGCACTCTGAAAGCCAGACCAAATCCGCTACAATTTACTTACAGCCAAGGCAACAAGGCTGCGCGAAATTTGAAAACCGAATACCATTCATCAGGTACATTACCGTGAGACGAGCCACTCGGACGGTGCGCCACGACTTCCCCATCAGTGGGAACGAGCGATTTTTGCCAGCCCCAAAATGCCGGACTGCACCCGGTACGGCGACGAATCCTCACAGGGATAATGATACTTCTGTAATTCGCAGCCCGGCCACAAAGAAGGCGGGGAGGTTAGATGCCTATGGAGCGGCCTCGCAAGCCTCCGCCTGATGATTTTCCAATTCTCTCAGGGGCGTCGAGGACAAATGTGGGAGAGAACCGCTTTAAGATTTTATGGGAGCCGGTATCAGAAAGTGTTTCTTCCTGGGTGTCGGCTCCCTTGAACATATCCAGAGGAAGGAGCATCTGCACATGGATCGCCACCAAGCCGAAGGTCAGCTATCGGGACGGCAATTAGGCCAGCACACCATCGCCGCCCGGAAGCTGCTCAACAAGGGCGAGGATTTGCCTGTCACCTGTAAGGTATATTACGGCCTGACCGAGCAGGAGGAGGCGCTGCTGTTCGCTCAGCAGTTCGGTATCGCCGATGTACTGACCGCAGGAACCAAGGATTTTTGGCGGCAACCCGGAGGCGCTAGCTTTCCTGAATGCGACAGAAAGTGTCGGTCTGCACTTGGACTATGCCCAGAAAATCAGTGAGAACCGGATCGGCTGCATCAGCACGGCGTTTCGGGCATTCCTGCGGGTCGGGCCGGACATCTACACCGAAGCCCTCCACATCCTCATCGAAGCGTGGGGCGGGGAACGCCACTTCCTTCGGGGCGAGACCGTCCGGGCTATTATCGAGTTCGTTGATCTCTATCACGGCGAGTACAGCCGAGACCGGCTAGTGTCCAAGCTCCAGATGGTCGATCCCCTGACCATTCTCCGCAAGGGACAGGCGATGGGTGTCAACATGGCCGGTTACAAGAAGTATCTGTACCAGGTTTTCGTCATCTACAACGGCACCAGCAGGAAGACTGCACTGCCGTTAAATTCTAATGTGCCTATGCAATATAAGGTTGCTTTTATGTGGCAGTGATTCATTTGCCATGTGGACAAGCAAAAAACGTTGCCATTCCTCATATAATGAGCAAAAGACGAACTGTGTAATTGAGGAGGAGGCCGCATGAAAAAAGCTGTACCCGTCGTACACTGTGATTATGCCAAAGATGGGAAAAGCCTGTCCGAACTGATAGAAGAATCCTTTCGGTCTTATCTCATCCGCATCATTGCCGCAACTGATGGCGATGTAGTACAATATCCGCGATGAATGGTCGCTTATTTCAAGGAGGTCATTATGTATTTGGAAATAAGCAACCCTATGGATTATCATGTGGCACTATACATCAGACTGTCAAAGGAGGATGAGAGCGAAGGCCCGTCTCAAAGTGTAACCAACCAGCAATCCCTGTTAGATGAGTTTGTCCAACAGCACCGGCTCTCTGTCTACGGCACCTACGTTGATGACGGCTGGAGCGGTACTAATTTTGACCGTCCTGCATTCCAGAGGATGATAGGCGACATTGAAGCTAAGCGGGTCAATATGGTCATCACCAAGGATCTTAGTCGCCTTGGTCGTGATTATATTCTCGCTGGGCACTATATGGAACGATACTTCCCAGAAAAGCGGGTGCGATATATTTCCCTGCTGGATGGAATTGACACTGGCGTTGAATCCACTGCAAACGACATCACTCCGTTTCGGGCCATCATGAACGATATGTATGCCAAGGACATTTCGAAGAAAATCAAGTCTGTCAAGCGTGATAAGCAGCGCAAGGGGCAGTTCATTGGCGGCAAACCGGTATATGGTTATAAAATGCACCCAACGGAAAAGAACAAAATCGTTATTGACGAAGAAGTTGCTCCTATCGTGCAGCGCATCTTTTCCTTGGCACTTGGGGGCATGAGCTGTCGGAAAATTGCTGTCCTGCTAAATGAAGAAGGCGTTCCGACTCCTGCAACCTACGCAGGATTGACAATCGGCAATCCGGGGCCATATACCGGCCTTTGGAGCAGTGAGAGAATCTCTGATATGCTGCAAAACGAAACGTATATCGGAAATATGGTGCAGGGACGCTCGGTGAAAATCAGCTACAAGTCGAAAAAGTGCCTGCGACAGGCTCCAAAAGATTGGATCGTGGTTGAGGGAACGCATGAACCGCTGATAGACGTAGATACGTTTCGAAAGGTACAGATGATGGTGGAAAGCCGTCGGCACACCCGGAGCAGAACTTACGACTTTTTGCTGAAAGGCATGATTTTCTGCCATGAGTGTGGGCACCCTCTGGCAGTTGTCAATCGCAAGACTGCCGCCGGAGAGGATCGCTTATTCTTTGTTTGCCGAACCTACCAGCGTTTTACAAAAGCTGGCGTCTGCACCTGCCACTCTATCAAAGAACAGGTCGTTACGGAGGCAGTGCTGGCAAAGGTTCGAGACGTTTGTATGACCTATCTCGACCCTGATCGTTTACAGTCAATCGCCGCTGAAGCTATGGAGCAAATGCAGAAAGCGAAGCGCTGTGAGATGGAGCTTCAGGCGCTCCACCAAAAGATCGAAGCACTGACTGCTAATCTGGATAAGATGTACATGGATCGCCTGAGCGGGCTGCTGACTGAGGCAGACTTTGCACGCATCTATCAGCGCGTAAAAATGGAGCGTTCCACGCTGGAAGCCAAGTGCAGAGATTTAGAACTGCAAGCAGAAAGCTCAGTCAGTCCAGAAGATCAGGCCAGGGAGCTGGTGGAACGCTATTTGGATTCCGCTCTTACCAGCCGAGAGCTGTTAATCAGCCTCATTGAACGGGTGGAATTAACAGAAGACAAGCAAATTATCATCAAATTTCGCTTCCGGGAGCTGGAAGCGATTTCTTAAAAGCCAACCGTTTACATTAATGGCGGCGCGATACATAGGAGCGTGAGATCCCGCACTCCGCCGCCACCTCCCGCTGGGTGCGGGGCGGCTTGCCGTCCAGTCCGTAGCGCTGGACAATCACCGTCCGCTCCCGCCGGGTGAGCACTTCGTCCACCGAAGCCCGCACCCGGAGGCAGGCATCCCGGACGGCCAGATCGTCCAGCATATTGTCCTCCACCCGGATCACGTCCATCAGGGAGAGGGCATTGGCGGAGTCGTCGTTCTCCAGCGCCTCGGACAGGCTGACCTCCCCTGCCAGTCGCCGGGTCTTGCGCAGGTGCATCAGGATCTCGTTTTCAATGCACCTGGCGGCGTAGGTGGCCAGCTTGATCTGCCGTCCCGGCTGGTATGTGTTGACGCCCTTGATGAGCCCGATGGTACCGATGGAGATCAGGTCTTCGGTGTCCCCGGACTGGGCGAAGTACTTCTTGGCAATGTGCGCCACCAGGCGGAGATTGTGCTCCACCAGCTTGTTTCTGGCCTCCATGTCCCCTTCCGCTGCCCGACGCAGGTACTCCTGCTCCTCCGCCTCCTTGAGCGGTCGTGGGAACGAGCCGGTGGAGGTCAGGCGCAGGGTGAACAGATGCCCCTGGAGCATCAGCATGGTCAAAAGGGATAACATAGCCCCAACTCCTTTCTCCCAACAGCGTATTCGGAGAGGGGCCGTCTTTTTTCATCGGACAGGCAAAAAATTGCGCCCGATCACTGAACCAGAGATCAGGCGCAACAGGTCATGCAAATTTTTTCAGGCAAAGGACGGCGTTGTGTCCGCCGAACCCGGCGGAGTTGGTGAGGACACATCGGATGTCCCTTTGGAGTCCGCCTCCGGTCACATAATTCAGGTCACAGGCCTCGTCCGGTACCCGGTAGCCCACCGTCATGGGGACGAAGGAATCCTTCAGGGCGAGCGCACAGATGATCGTCTCTACCGCCCCGGCAGCGCCCAGCATATGTCCCGTCATGGACTTGGTGGAGCTGATGAGCAGATCCTTCGCCCGGTCACCGAAGGCTTTCTTAATCGCCTGCGTCTCACAGGAGTCATTCATGGGGGTAGAGGTGCCGTGGGCGTTGATATAGTCCACCTGGTCGGTGGTGACGCCCGCATCCTCGCAGGCGGAGCGCATGGCCTGCGCGTAAGCCTCCCCGGAGGGGTCGGGGCTGGTGATGTGGTAGGCATCGGAGGTGGCCCCGTAACCGGCAATCTCCGCATAGATGTTCGCTCCCCGCTTCAGGGCGTGCTCCATCTCCTCCAGCACCAGGACGCCGGCGCCCTCGCCCATGACGAAGCCGCTGCGTTCCTTGTCAAAGGGGATCGATGCCCGGTCCGGATCGGTGCTGGTGGTCAGCGCCCGCATATTCGCAAAGCCGGAGAGGGTGTAGGCGGTGACGCACGCCTCAGAGCCGCCCGCCAGGCAGGCGTCCATCCGTCCATCCCGAAGGGCGAGAAACGCCTCGCCTATGGTATTGGTAGAGCTGGCGCAGGCGGAGGAGATGTTGAAGCTGGGGCCCTGGAATCCATAGCGGATGGAGAGCAGACCCGACGCCATATTGGAGATCAGCTTGGGGATTGCCATCGGGGAGATGCGCCGGGAGCCCTTCTCCCGAAAGACGTCATGCTCCTGCTCCAGGGTATGCATCCCGCCGATGCCGGTGCCCACATAGACGCCCAACCGGTGGGACTTGCAGTCCTTGAACCGACTGCCGCAGTCCTCGATAGCCTGTCGGGCGGCCTCCAGCGCATACTGGCAATAGAGGTCAGTCCTGCGCTGTTCCTGACGGGTCATGCTCAGGGAGGGGTCAAAATCCTTTACTTCGCCTGCCACCTTAATGGGAAAGTCGGTGGTGTCAAAGGAGGTGATGGGTCGAATGCCGTGCTTCCCCTGACGGATATTATCCCAAAACCGGTTCAGACTGCTCCCCAGGGGGGAGACGATGCCGACACCGGTGATGACAACTCTTTTCATCGCTACTGCTCCTTACATCTTTCTGTCTGCGCGCCTGCTCACGCCGCCTGAGCTGACGGGCCAGCCGCCAGGGCCGCCTCCATCATCTCCCGCACCCGGTTCCCGACCTCAACGGTGTTGTGGGTGGCGACAAAGTCCTTATCCAGCACCCCGATGAAGTCCAGATAGACATCTGTGTGGCGGAAAGGCGTATTTTTCGTGGCAAGCTCGGTGTTGCGAATGACCGCCACCACAATGGGGCAATTGGCCCGCTGGGCGATCTTAAAGGCGCCGTTTTTGAAGGGCAGCAGATGGTCTGTGGGGTTGCGGGTGCCTTCTGGGTAGATGCCGATGGTGGCCTTCTGCTCCTTCACCACCTGGGCAGCCCGGAGGATGGTCTTGGCCTCGTCCTTCAGCTTGCCCCGGTTCAGCGAGAGACAGAAGGACTTATGCATCAGCTTGCCGATGATGGGGATGCGGAACAGCTCCTGCTTACTGACGAAGCCGGTGCGGTATTTCCGCAGGACGCCCATCTCAATCAGGGGGTCCATGGCCCCCCGATGATTGCTGACCAGCAGGAATTTCTCCTCCGGCAGCTGCTCCTTTCCGGTCACATGGAGCCGGATACGCAGGAACTGGGTGGCCGATTCGATCACGCGGTTGGAGAAAAAGCGATAGATGGGGCTGTGTTTTTCACAGGGGGTGTTCAGGTCTACGCCCACGGTGAAGCAGGAGCAGATGAGTATGCAGAGCAGCGCGTAGGCAAGGTAGCTCAGCACGCAAACGCCGAGAAACAGGGGGACGCTCCCAATGATCTGAAATACCGTCAATAAAATCGCCGTCAACAGGGACAGCACAGCGATTCCATACAGCAGCATAGTAAATTCCTTTCTGAGCGGAAATATGACCGCTCGCCATGCAGGGCAGCCCCGGAAAGGGGCGGAACAAAGCCGCCCTTCATATTTTTGCCGGGCGGGTAGCTTTTGAAACTGAGTATATCTGGTTTCTGATACTATATTACACCCACAAAAGGCTGTCGTCAAGGGTCTGGACAAATTTTGCAATTTGTCCAAAAAGAAATTACAGAAAACGCTATTGACAACCGGCCCAACCTCCCGTATAATGACAATGCACAAAGAAGCAGGAACGGTATCCCGTCCTCACCTGCCGCCTCAGGCGTCTGGTCAACGGTGGTCATCTCCCGGCGAGCGCGGGGAGTGTTTCCATGCGGATACCGTTTCGGTATTCGCTCTTATTATTTTCTGGAGGTGTTTTCGTATTAGCAGCATGACGCATCAGATCAACGAAGAGATTCGTGACAGGGAGGTTCGTGTGATCTCCTCCACCGGCGAACAGCTGGGCATTATGTCCGCCAAGTCCGCCCTGGAGATCGCTGCCCGGCAGGAGCTGGATCTGGTCAAAATTTCTCCCAAGGCTGTCCCGCCGGTCTGCAAGGTGATGGACTATGGCCGCTACCGCTTTGAGCAGTCCAAGCGGGAGAAGGAGATGCGCAAGAACCAGCACATCGTGGAGATTAAAGAGGTTCGGATGTCTCCCAGCATTGACAGCGGCGACTTCAATGTCAAGCTCCGCAGCGCCAGGAAATTCCTGGCGGAGGGCGATCGTGTCAAGGTGGCTGTCCGTTTCCGGGGCCGTGAGATGGCCCATACGGAGATCGGGGCCGATCTGCTCAAGCGTTTTGCCGCAGAATGCAGCGATGTGGCCAATCTGGACAAAAAGCCCAATATGGAGGGACGGCACATGATCATGTTCCTCTCCCCCAAGACGGCCAAGGAGCTGAACACAGCGGCAAAGAAGGCCGCAGCTCAGGAAAAATCAGCGGAGAAGTAATTTCCGGCGGATCGTCCGCCTGACGAAAGGAGCAATTCATCATGCCTAAGATGAAAACCCACAGCGGTGCAAAAAAGCGTTTTTCCCTCACCAAGAACGGCAAGGTCAAGCGCGCGCACGCTTTTAAGTCCCACCTGCTCAACGGCCACGGGAAGACCACCAAGCGGAAAAGAGGCCTCCGGAAGGGCACCTATGCGGACGTCACCAACGCCGCCACCATCCGCGAGATGATTCCTTACAAGTGAGACAGAGGAGGGAACTGAATTATGGCAAGAGTTAAGCGCGCAATGATGACGCGGAAAAGACGTAATCGCACCCTGAAGCTGGCCAAGGGCTACTGGGGCGCCAAGAGCAAGCACTTTAAGATGGCCAAGCAGGCCGTGATGAAATCCGGCAACTATGCCTACACCGGCCGCCGTCTGAAAAAGCGCGATTTCCGTCGCCTCTGGATCACCCGGATCTCCGCCGCCTGCAAGATCAACGGCATGAACTATTCCACCTTCATGCACGGCCTGAAGCTGGCAGACGTCCAGATCGATCGGAAGATCCTCTCCGAGCTGGCCGTGAACGACGCCGCCGCCTTTGCGCAGCTCACCGAGCTGGCCAAGAGCAAGCTGGCCTGAGTCTGGCCGAGCATATGCCCGCATGACAGAACGAAGTGCCTCCCGTCAGGCAGGCAATGAAAAACAGAATAGGATTCTCAGAGATGGCCTTTGCCGTATGGCGGAGGCCATCTTTATATGTGCAGCGTGAAACTCCATGTCCTCATCGCCGATCTGGTCGGAAAGCATCCACACATCGCCGCCTTCACATCTTCCCCGTCCTTGCTATGTCCATGTCCGCTTGCAGCTCCAGCAGCTTCCTGTGGGACAAGCGGTGTCCTCCTGGTTTTGATTTGACTGTCTGACAGCAGCTGACTGCCTGGACGAAAAAAAGCACTCCTCAGATTGCTCCAAGAAGTGCTCGCAGGTCTTGCCTGACCCTTATTGTAAAGAGGATGTGGACGTTTTGGGGCCAAAGACCCGATCTATGAATAGGAAATATTAGTTTCTGATTTTGCTTGTAAGGCACCATAAACCATTCATCCCATATACTAATTGGTTGCCAACAAGTTTCCTACTGATGCCAGCAGAACATCCGCCGGCACCGGGAAGACCATGAATCATTCCTCAATTGTAAAAGCTATGGTAGCCTCATCAAGTTCCGTATAATTCTCATCTCGAACAGTCAGCGAAAATTCGACAGACTGGATCTCCGACGGTTCGGAGATGTTAATGTCCTCCAGAGCGTATCCCCACAGGAGAATGTCGATCATGACACAGGAACCATCTTCCAGGGTCGTGGTATAGAAAGAGTAGGTTGCCATATAATCGTTGACCGATAGGGAGTCGTACACATCGTAGAGCACCAGGGTTTGACCGGAGGTGTTTTCACCGATCAGGAGAATGTGCAGATCGTCACTGTACTCAGATGGGTCAGCATAAACGCCCTTGGAAATGAGGCGAATCCCGTTATCGTTGTAAATCTCGGTGCCCTCCACACTGAAGGTCCCGGGATCCGTTCGAGATCCTCGAGGCGATCGGCGCGATCGTCTACGATCAGCCGTTAAAAGGCGGCGTGAGAGGTTTCGCGTTTTGGAGCAAGGAAGAAACGCCGCTTGTATGCCTGAGCGACGCCCTGAGCGCCCCTGAGCGGCTCAGAGTCGCCGCGCATGAATTAGGGCATATACTTTTACACCGGAGCATGAACGCGCTCAGAAACGACCCTCAGAGCGTCGAGGAGGCGGAGCGCGGCGCGGATCTATTCGCGGAGCTACTGATCGGAGAGGAGGCGCGGATCTATGGAAAATGAACCGACCGAAAAAACTATCGTCGCGTTATATACGCGAGTCAGCACCCAAGAGCAAGCCTCAGACGGTTACTCGATCGACGAACAAAAAGAGCGCCTCACAAAATACGCGGAGGCTCACGACTGGAAAATATATAATACTTACGTCGACCCCGGTTTCTCCGGCGGATCCATGGAGCGCCCCGGCCTGAAAGACCTTATTATCGACGTGACCGCCGGGAAGATCGAGAAAGTGATCGTGTACAAGCTCGACCGCCTCAGCCGGTCTCAGAAAGATACTCTTTATCTGATCGAGGATGTCTTTCTTGTAAACGGCGTGGATTTCGTCTCTATGACCGAGAATTTCGACACGGGAACGCCCCTCGGACGCGCTATGATCGGTATACTTTCCGTGTTTGCTCAGCTCGAGCGCGAGCAGATCAAAGAGCGAATGACCCTCGGGAAAGTAGGCCGCGTAAAATCCGGATTGTGGACGGGATCCGCCTATCATATACCGACCGGCTATAAGTACATAGACGGGAAACTCGAGGTTGATCCGTATTATGCGGATGTAGTGAGACGGATTTTCCGCGAATTTAATAACGGTAGAACCTTAGTTGCGATCTCAAACGATCTCAAGAGCGACGGCATAAAAACCACAAAAGGCTATTATTTCGGGACGGCGACAATCCGCTCCATACTCAAGCATGAAACCTATATCGGCGTTGTGTCCTACGGCGCGGAGAAGTTTCCCGGAAACCATCAACCGATCATTGACAATGAGACGTTCGAGAAAGCACAACAGCGGCTCGAGTACCGGAGACAGAACGACGAACGATATTTGCATTTTTCGCACCGCGCCCACCTTATAACCGGCCTTTGCTATTGCCCGTACTGTAACACGAAAAAAGAGATACAGTATCGCTCCAAAAAGTACAATAACGGGGAGGATCGCGCCGTCGTGGTATGCCACGAAAAGAAAAAGAACCATTGCCCCGTTCCGCGTCTCTCAGTGAATGAGATCGAGGAGGCCGTATTGACAGAGATCCGCAAGCTCCGGATTGATCCGGAATATTTCAAGAAATGCCGATCTTCCACCTACGACGCCGGAAACCGTGACCGGATCAAAACCCTCACCGACCACATAGCGGAGAATGAGAGAAAGATCAAGCGCCTCACTGATCTCTATATGCTCGAGGAGATGGATTTTTCAGACCTGAAAGACCGGATCGACGATCTCACAACCGAGATTAAAAGCAACCGGCGCGAGATTGCCCGGTTAAAAGAGAATGTTCACGTTGTGCTCCCGGATGAGGAGATACTTTCTCTCGTGGATATGCTCGATCAAGAGAGCGGAGACCTCGAGAAAATGAAAATCATCGTCGATAAGCTCATAAAGCGGATTGATATTGACACGGAAACAATAACGATTCACTGGAATTTCTAAATTTAACGCGAGACGGCCTCAGATCACTCCGAGGCCGTTTTTGTCGCTCTAAATTTGCGATAAAAATAGAAATGCAGAACATCATCTTGTCGATCTCGTCGAGGTCTGTAGGTACGATTTGCTTTGAGATTTCTTCCGCCTTCCTGATGTAGGTCAGTGTATCCTCAAAGGATGGTGCAACGAGAGTGGCATACCACGCCATAACCATATAAAAAATACAGCGAACTTCAGAAAACGGCAGAGTTTCGGCAAGCACAATTTTTTCGGATTCAGCCAGCAGCCTGTCAATCTGCTTCTTTTGTCCCGGCTCACTGCGCATCAGAATGGTCGCCTTGGCCAGAATGTTTTTTGCGAGCAGCTGCTTGCTGTCGGGACGGTGGGAATGTCTGGCGTAATGGATGGCTTTGTCCGTGGCATCTATCAGCCTTTCCATTAGAAGCTTTTCGTCTTGGAAGACGGCATCATACGCACCGCCTAGAGCGTGGTCATAGAAATTGGAAAGGAGATCATAGTATAGTGCCCAAACGTAATTGGCACTGAACTTTTTAGCGGCTTTCTTCGCCTCTTTCAGTTTTGCATCAGCTGCGTCAAATTCTTTCCATTCCTGATAAACAGAGAGAATACAGTCATACAGCTTCATTATGGCAGCTCCGTTCTGGCAGCGGGGGCTGTGAATCAGCTCCTCTGCTCGCTCCATGATGAAATCCTCACGGTAGCGGGGCATATTGATCACCGTTCTGTACAGAAGCTCCAGATAAATTGTTTCCTCCAACAGAATCGGCTCACGCCTGCAACTGTCCAAGATTCCCTCAGACAGTTGTACATAGAGGGAAATCTGCTTGCGGTCAGCAGGACGCTGATCCTCACTATGTTCGAGTCGTTCCAACAAGGCCCCACCAGTAGGGCCTTGTTTCTTAAGCCACCGTTCGAACCGTTTCTTTCGCCTGGGTTGCTTTTGAATCAGCGCCCAGGAATCCTCCAGTTGCCGAAGCAGTTTCTTTGGATAATCTTCCCGATGTTCTTCCACCTTGAGTTTCCGAAAGAGATATTCCATCAGTCTGACAGCATAGGATTTCCCTTCGACAGACCATGCCCAGCAATGTACCGTCTCACGGATGACAGGATGCAGGGAAACCATTTTCCCATTCAGCGTGATCCATCCATCACGAATCAGGCTGTTGGCATCATCCTTGGATTCAATCGCCAGCGCATCATGAAACAGCCGTATATCGATGCCGTTGCTGTCCACCAGCGACATCACTTTCAGCAAGTCTTTCATCCTTGCCGTCATGCGGTCAGCTTCAAAGAGTGCTGTGATGATGTTCCGCAGTGTCTCTGGGTAGACGTCAGCATCCTTACTGTAAATCACTTTTTCAGAAGCAATCGCTGTGAATCCGTGGGTGTTGAGCAGTTCAGATGCCTCTTTTATGGTCAGATAACTGCTTGCGATCTGCTTTGCGATCAGCTCCAGGACCAACGTATGCCCATTGATTTGGCAGATGATGCTATCCAGATAACACTCCTTTATGCGAACGTATTTCTCATCTCCGGTATTTGTCTCGTAAGACGCATCATAGACGATACATGACCCGCCGCGACTGATTTCTTTGATTATGGTATAACGAACTGTACCTCCCTCCTTATTTTGAAAGTGTAACTGCGTATTTGCAGCCAAAGCAATTCTGGAATCCATCAAATCACCGTCTTTCTGTTTTGTTGTATCGTCATTCTATATCACTGAGCCTTCAGATTGGATTTTCGAGTGCAGTCCCATTTATGTTTGCTCGCTGCTCTTGTATGCGTATAAGGCTTGCATATGCTCCCGAAAAGTAAGCAGTGGATTCACATCTTTCACAGCCCACAGGAAAATCCAGTCATACGGGTTGCCGGGATACAGTTCCGGATAACCCGCCTCCATCAGGTAACGGTTGATCTTATCAATGCATCGCTCTGCATCCTCCTCTGTTGATTCCCATCGAGCATCATTGTGTGTAACAGAGACATTTGCCCAATAGGTGTAGAATTCAAGGAGAATCATCGCCTTGCGGATACGCTCGTGGGACATATGCTTTCCCCTAATAATCAGTTCAATGCCATTTCGATCCGGGAAAGATGCTTCGGCCAGAGATGGCAGGAGCGCATTGTTTTCCAGCAGTGGCTTCAGTGTCCGGTTTGTACCAAGCTGCGTTGTCTGCCGCCTGTCCAATCCAACAATCTGCGCAAGGATTCTCCAGGTAGAATCCTCCTTCTCGGTTACGATGGTATAAGCATCGTCTTGGTTCGTATCCTCTCCAAGATTAAAATTAAAGGATTTATCCAGTAATAGTCCCTCTTGGTATGCAAGCCCGCCTGCGCATGACAATTCCGTCCACAGCTCTCGAATATGCTTCGTAGCAGTTGCTTGGTTGTAGCCGAACTGTTCTATGTGATCGCTTATGTAGACGACCAGTTCATCTGCGGACTTAGCTCCATCGATGAACTCGATAATTGTCCCGGTGTAAAGAATTTCCTGAGTAGTCTTGATACCAGTTATTTTAACTTTTGGCATCCTCGAGAGGATTTCAAGTGCATCTGAGTAGGGCAATCCATTGCGCATACAGTAATAGTACACAGCCTCTGTGATGGAGTGGCAGTCAAATGCTCGCTCAAAGTAAACCCGGCGAAAGAAATCGCGGGTTCCTTCTACCCCCAAGTGGAAGGCAAAACAGATCTGGTATGCGGTGTCAGAGCTGATTCCTTTCTCCTCACTGAACCATTTCTTCATGTTTCGGGGAGCCGGAATTTCAGCAGCTTTAAATTTGTCTTTCAAAAAGGCAACCTTCTCGTCAATATGATCGGCATTTCCGTGAAAGCCTTTGGCACACAGGAAAGAGGTGAGTGCCTGACTGAAGCTCCTGAAAACAGCTGCAATTTCCAGCAACTTATCTTCATATTGATCATCATCAGGAGTCAGAACATCCGACATCCTGGTTAATATCTGAGTGTATTGATCCATTGATACCCCTCCTTCTGCCAGTCAGTAATTTCTTCTTATTAGTATGGTAGAATTTTACCCTGGCTGTTTCTCTTTCTGGATTTGTTTTTGCTTGATTTCAACGCTCACACCATTTTTCTTTGCATACGCAGGATTCTGTTGAATTTTTTCAGCAAGCTGAATTGCCAGGATTCTTTTCTTTATGCTCAAATGAATCTCCTCCTTGCTGCCATTCTGGTGGGTTCTTTATTTACATCCTTATGATAACGCTAAAGGGGCACAGAATAAATGACATAAGGTGCAGAGTAAGCATCTCTACTTGTGCACTAAATGCAAAAAAAGCACCCTGGCGGTTAAGCCAGGGTGCCTCATGCTGCAAAATTCACTTTCCGGTTAATTCATTGTAGTGTTCCATATTTATTTTGCCGGTGGCAAGCATCTGCTCGGCCCAGAGCTGTAAGGTTTCAACAGTAATTGAGATGTGCTCTAATTCCTGCTGAATTTGGATGAAGTCCCGCAGTTCATCGTTATCGATTACACCATCAGCAGCTATATCAATAAGCCGATTGGTCTGCCGCTGCATAGAGTTCAGCGATGCAAGCATTTCCAAAACAATCTGTGACAAATCCTTGATTTTGATTTCAGGGACATACTCCATTCCAATGGGGCATTGCTGTGAACAGTAGTAATTGCAGAGCATGGGCTTTTTATAGCGCTCTGCCATCAGCAATACTTCATCCGGATGCGGTGAAAATTTTTCGTTTTCTATCCGCTCAATTCGCTCCGGAGGGATTGTTTCAAGAAGCTCACTGGCAGCCTCACGGCTGAGACCCATAGCTTCTCGTGCCTGCCAGTAGATATTTTTGTTTTCCTTTTTTGAAATCCGCGCCATATGAATACATCTCCAAATTGCTGTTAAATTATTGTATCACAAATACCTTCTAAATTCAACAGAAATACGAAGTGTTCGTTTGCTGTAGTTGTAGCTTTACAATAGATGTGAGACCAGGGCATAGAAAAAGGCGATTGAGTTTG